>JBIOWC010000594.1:0-6812 GCA_044868105.1 Blastocatellia bacterium | reverse complement strand
CATTTTTGCACGTGTGTTATGGTGATGGCGATTGGTTTGCCCCATCCTCATGCGGATTAAATCCACTCACAACAAAATTTGATTCTCTGGCAAGCGCATTGCTTGTGCATCCAATTAGCCGATGCCTGCATTGCATTGCCTCTGCTCCCCGATTGAGGAATTCAACCTGACTTCACGGAAATTTTTATGAAGAACCGCGCTTTCACTTACACACGCTTCACCGCGCTCGCGCTCGGCCTTTTGCTGCTGGGCTCAACCACCCAGGCCTATTTGCAATCCGACAATACGGGCTTAAAAAACCTTGCGCCAACGGTTGGCGCAACGGCACCGATTACCTGGTCGTCGCGCGGCGCGGGCGGCGGCGGCGCGCTCTTTGCGCCCAGTTTCAGTCCGCATAACGCCAATGAAATTTATATCTCCTGTGATATGAGCGAACTGTTTCATACAACCAATCTTGGAGTTTCGTGGGCGCAGGAAGATTTTCGCGAGATTCAAGCCAATCGCGAATCGCAGGTGCGCTTTACGAGCAACCCGTTGGTGCGATACGCGATTGATTATACGGGCGATTTGGCGACCCCCTCGCGCAGCACAGATGGCGGCGCCACCTGGACACCGCTGGCCAGCGACCCGACCGATGGCGGCGCGTATGCGCTTTATGTTGATAGCAGCAGTACAAGCCGCGTTCTGGTGTCGGATTATTCAAGCCTCTATTTTTCGAGCGATGGCGGCAATACCTTCACGCAAAAATTTTCAACCGCTAGCGGCAACGGCTGCTTTGTTGCGGGCGCGTTCTTTGATGGCGCGAATATTTATGTCGGCACCAATCTCGGTTTACTGGTGTCCGCTAACAGCGGCGCATCGTTTGCCGTAGCAAGCGTCGGCGGCATTCCTGCGGCTCAGGCGATAGTCTCTTTTGCCGGAGCCAAGCAAGGCGCGACCACAAGATTTTTTTGCGTCACGCTCGACACCGGCGATGTATTTCCGGGGCTTTTTACCGAAGGCGTCTACGGGAGTTATCAAAGCATCTATGCCCTTGATTGGGGGCAAGCAAACTGGACGGCGAAAACCTCAGGCCTCATCGCCGGCGATAGCCCGGTCTTTGTTTCGATGTCGTCAGGCGACATCTCGACGGCTTATGTTGCGGGCGAAACGCCGGCAACAGAGTTTCCTATCATCTACAAGACCACTAACGGCGGCGCCAGTTGGCAGAGCGTTTTGCTAACCAACAACAATCAAAATATCTTCACCGGTTGGGCGGGCCGGGGCGGCGACCGCGATTGGAGTTATGGCGCGGGGGCGCTCGGCTTTGCGGTTTCGCCCACGGACCCGAATCGGGCGGTCTTTACGGACCTGGGTTTCGCGCACCTCACAACCGATGGCGGCGCCACCTGGAAACAGATGTATGTTGACCCCGCAGACCAAAATCCGATGAACGCTCTGATAACCAAAGGACGGGCTTATCACAGCGTTGGTTTGGAAGATACCACCTGCTGGTGGCTCACCTGGTCGGATGCCAATAATATGTTCGCTTCGTATTCCGACATCAAAGGCACGCGCAGCACAGATGGCGGCGCGGCCTGGTCATTTAATTTCAGCGGGCAGAATTACAACTCGACTTATCAATCCGTCAAACATCCGACGACCGGCACGCTGTATGTCGCAACCGCTTCGGTTCACGACATGTATCAAAGCACGCGCTTGCAGGATTCGATTCTCGATAGCGGCACCGGCGAAATATTGTTTTCAACCGATAAGGGCGCGACCTGGCAGCGGCTGCATAACTTCGCGCATTCGGTCATTGGGCTGGCGATTGATCCGAATAACCCGAATCGAATGTACGCCAGCGTCATTCACAGCACTCAAGGCGGCATCTTCGTTTCCAGCAACCTGCAAAACGGAGCGGCTTCGACGTGGACGAAACTGACCAACCCGCCGCGCACCGAAGGGCACCCCTTCAACATCAAAGTACTCAATGACGGCACGCTGGTTTGCACCTATTCCGGCAGACGAAATTCATCCGGCACCTTTACGCAAAGTTCAGGCGTTTTTGTGAGCCTAGATAACGGCGCAACCTGGATTGACCGCAGCGACGCCGGAATGCGCTACTGGACAAAAGACCTGGTGATGGATACGAACGACGCAACCCAGAGCACCTGGTATGTTGGGGTGTTCAGCGGTTGGGGCGGGCCGCCCAACGGACTCGGCGGTTTATACAAAACCACCAATCGTGGCCAAACCTGGACGCGCCTCAACACGCTTGACCGGGTGACTTCCTGCGCCATCAATCCGACCAATGCGAATGAAATGTATGTGACGACAGAAACCGACGGGTTATGGATAACCACCAATTTGACGGCCGCGACGCCGACCTTTTCGCCGGTTCTCAATTATCCGTTTCGCCAACCTGAACGCGTCTTTTTCAATCCCTTTAATGCGAATGAAATTTGGGTGACGAGTTTTGGTAATGGCCTCAAAGTCGGCAACACCTGCGGCTATGCGCTGTCGACCAATGGCAAGGTATTTGGACCGAGTGGCGGCGAAGGCAGTGTCGCGCTCACTTGCGCAAGCGGTTGCAACTGGACGGTGACGAACAATAACAGTTGGATTACCCTCACCTCAGCCGATAGCGGCGTAGGCAGCGACATCGTCACTTTCACAGTGCGAGAAAATTTCACCGGCTCGCCGCGCCAAGGTATGATTTCGATTGCCGGATTGACTTACACGGTGATTCAAGGTGCAGGACTGGGCGAATGCTCTTATTTGCTGACGCCGGCGTCCAATTCCTTCCCCGTAGGCGGCGGCACCGGAACCGTGAATATCAACACAGCCGAGCAATGCGCCTGGCAGGCAACGAGCAATGTCAATTGGGTCACCCTCACCTCAGGTGGAATGGGCATCGGCAGCGGCTCGCTCAACTTCAGCGTTGCCGCAAACTCGACCGGCATTGCGCGCAAAGGTCGTATCACGATCGGCAGTCAGGTCTTTACCATCAAACAGAAATGAGATGGATCGCTTTTATAGATGATTTCATTTGTCGGCTAAGGCGCGAATGACCTGCAGAAATGAACGGCGGTCGCGAATTACCCCGGGCGGAAAGTGTGCCTTGGTTAAAGGTTGAACCGCTTCGCCGCCCAGTTCAAAGCTCCCGGCGCCCAGCTTTGATTGGTAGGCGCCGGTCTCGGGGATAAAGTTCAGGAATAAGACGAGGTTTTCTTGATTAACCGGCAACGGCAAAAAATCATCATCCCTAACTTCGACAATAACGTCACCGATAATCACTGTACCGCCGGGACGAATCACCGAAATTGTTAGGCCGGGAGTTAACGAAGCAGCCTTATGGTTTTTATAGATTTCCGTTACCACAACATCATAGTCCGTAAAAATGAAGGTCTCATCTTCGGTAATCTGTGAAGTTTTCTTCACCGCTTTGCCGCCAATGATGGCGTCTGTCTCTTTCACAAGCTTACTGAAATAATTCTCCGGCGTGTCTTCAGATAAAACTTCCCCTACGCCAATATAAAAGAATTTGCCAATCTTGCCGCCGGTTGATTCGGTAACGAGTTCGCCGATCTTTTTATTGCTCATGACCTGATAAAAACTAAAAAGCTTACTGTAAAAGCGCTGGCGCTCGGTAAAGACGCCAAGCTCGGCCGGCGTGGCGTCAGCGATGTCGGCGCGATAGGCTTGCTCCTTGCGTTGTTGCTGAAAGCCCTGCACCTGAGGCGGAAATCCTTCAACCCCACTGGCGGCAAGCAAGAGCATTCCGAGAATGAAAGCAAAGATAAAGGCTTTTAACATCACTCACCCGTTTAATTTGATTAGGGTACTGGGATTAAATGATTATCAGGTAACCCTTATTTTTTTGTGCAGCGAGTCAGCTTTCGAGATTCAAGCGACGCAACAAATCTTTGTAGCGCGCCTCCGCGCGTAAGCTCTCCCATAAGGGATCGACTTTCACATAGAGCAGTAAATACTCTTTTTCCTGATAAGATTTTTCCAAATATTCCAGGGCGCGGTTTTTGTCTCCCAGGCCGGCATAAATCATCGCCGTATTATATGAGTTGGAAATCACGCCGATCTCTTCAGCATGCTTTAGACGTTCTTCGAGAATCGCTTCGGCGGCCGGGCGATTCCCCAGACGCGCATAACAGTAAGCCAGAACACTATTTCTTTTTACCATCGGAGATTGGGCGTCCAGCTTTTTGGATTCGGCAATCGCTTCGCTGAATAGCGATTTTGATGCATCAATCTGCAGGTTCAAGTAAAACCACTGTTGCGGAGAAATCTCCTCCATATGAAATCGTTTGGCCATCGCCAGCGCCTCATCATAAAGATGGCACATGGCAAGCAAGTGACAATTGCTCCATCTGATGCTTTCCGAAGCCGGATCGTATTGCAGGGCGAGACGGATTTCCTGCAAGGCTTCGTCACAGCGACCCAGTTGAGTAAGCAACCGGGCATAGCTTTCATGATGATGCCCGTCGTTGGGTTTCAGTTCGATGGCGCGCTTCATCAGGCGTTCGGCGCCCGCCCAATCAAAGTCATCGGTCAATTTCAAAACACTCAGGGTGCCTAACGCTTCCGATAAATTGGCGTCGATGCTGAGCGCTTTATTCAAGGCATTCTTGGCTTTTTCTCGCATCGCCTGGCGGTTTGCCCGACTCTCGCCGTTGGTGTAATAGACATCCGCCAGGCCGACCCAGGCCGGAGCAAATTCGGCATCTTTTTCGACTGCCGCCTGATAGTAGGACTCGGCCTGATTCAAATGATCTTGATCAAAAAGCGTGTAGAAGTGATATTGCCCCAGCAGGTAGAGTTGATAGGCCTCGGTATTTTCGGTGTAACGTCTGGCTAATAACTGATGCTCGCTTTCGGTAATCTGCACCGATAAAGCTTGCGCCATCTTCTCGGAAATCGAATCCTGCAGAGCAAAAATATTCGTAAAGTAATCGTCAAAGGTATCAGACCACAGCGGCGACCCGTCTTGCACGCGAATGAGCTTGGCAGTAATGCGTACCCGCTTGTCGGATTTTTGCACCAGGCCTTCCAAAATGGCATCAACCTGAAGTTGTTTGCCGATGGCGATGGAATCTTCCGCAGCGTCCGAGTATTTCAAAACCGCGCTGGTCGGGCGAACATTGATTTTTTTGAGGTTGCCGATTTTGGTAATGATGGCATCGGCCATGCCGATGGCTAGAGCCGAATCGGCTTCATCTTTGCTCAAGGTTTTGAAGGGCAACACGGCTACCGATTTCAGATTTTCATGCGAGCTTTCTTTTGCCCTGGTCGCCCACAGGAGGTAAATGGCGACACTGATGACGGCCAGCAAGATGGCGGCAAGCATAGCGACTTGCGCCCAGGAAAACCGCCGCGGCGCGGTTGGGTTTTGCGCCGAAGAACGGATGGCCAAGGTCTGAACTTCAGCTAAAGGCTGACTCTCTTCGGCCATCAAGCCGGTGGTAATATTACTTGGTGGCTCTGCGGGAAGGGTTTCTACCTGTAAATCGCTTTGCATAAAATTCGTGTCGTTGGTTTCGGATTCTTCACGCGCTGCGCCCGTTGTCGTCAGTCCATCATTGGAAACTTTCTCCGTCACTTTGGCCACAAAGCGATAACCGCGTTTGGGTACAGTTTCAATGTAGCGATGTTCCGAAGCCGTTTCGCCCAGCGCTTTCCGTAAGGTTGAAATATGAACATTCAGGTTGACCTCTTCAACAAAACTCTCGCGCCAAAGCTCGCGCATCAACCAATCTTTTTCAAGCAAATGACCGGCATTTTCGACTAACAAAACCAGCACATCAAAGACCTTGGCTTTGAGCGGCACAATCTCTTCGCCGCGCCACAACCGCCTTTCGGCTAAGTCGAGTTGAAAATCGCCGAATTCATATAAATGCTTTGATTGCTTTTCCATACCGTTGCCGTTAAGAATTTTTTTAACTTTATTTTAAGGCCCGTGGGCTTTTTCAAATTCAATTTGGCATTCGTTTAAGACATCAAAACCTCATTTCGATATATTCCAAACTGTCGTAACAAACCGGAAATAATTTTGATCAGGACAATGATGGATCGCAGGAAGAGGAATCTTACAACTTTTACTGTAATCGTGATAGCAGCAATTTGCTTCATCGCGGCGCAAAGCTTCTTGGCGAAAAAAGGGATTAAAAAAAGAATTGTCGCATCGGGCAAATTTCATCAAGTGGCGCACCGGGGCGAAGGCCGCGCCACGATTTATCAATTGCTCAGCGGCGAGCGGGTTCTTGAACTATCGGATTTTTATACCGGCCAAGGGCAAAATCTGGAGCTTCTGCTCATCACCGCGCCGGATGCTTTTGAAAATGAGACGGTAGAAAAATCCGTGGCTCTTTCACTCGGAGAACTATCAAGTGCGCAAAGCCAGCAAAGCTTCCGGATTCCGAGTCACTTTGATTTAAGCCAGGTGCGGGCGGTAACCGTCTGGTCAAAAAAATACAAAGTCAACTTCACGACCGCGCCGCTTGCGAAACAGTAGCGCCCATCAACGAAAGCCAATTTTGAGTATTGAATTCGCGCAACCAACAGGAGATGCAAGATGAGAGAAAACGCCGATGCTAATGTCGAACCCCTTGCTTTATCGCCGGAAGACTTCGAGCAGGTCACCTTACCCTTTATGAATGATCTGTTTCGCACAGCCTTTCGCGTCGTCGGCGACCGAGAAGAAGCGGAAGACCTGGTGCAGGAGACGTATTTGCAGGCGTGGAAATCGTTTGAGCGGTTTGAAGCGGGGACGAATTGCAAAGCGTGGTTATTCAAAATCCTGTTTCACGTCATCGCTC
>JBIOWC010000593.1:0-10283 GCA_044868105.1 Blastocatellia bacterium | reverse complement strand
TTTATTGCTCGCCAGTCTGACCCCGTCCAAACCGTGTACATGCCGTTCACAGGTGATCTATCACCCTGGGCAAGTTCAACAACCTGACAGCCACACCATCGGCCGCCACACCCATTTGGGTATAGGTCAACAAGTGCCATCACACGGAGATGTCGAGCTTTCTTTTCACCAAAGAAATGACTCCAATAGATGAATGCCTGTTGGACGCTTTAGAGAAGATGAAAGATTAGTTGCTGGCGTTTTGAGAGTAACCGTAGGATGGCGCTAGAGTCCTTCAGCAAATAACCTCAATTCAAGTCTGGGAACCACCGTAGGACCCATTCCTTAGATAAAAATGCGCCGTGCGGACTGTTGCCAAACATGAGGTTTTCCTTTGAACTGTTGTCATGTCTAGGTTGCGTCTCGCCTGAGAGAAAGTGTCCCGTTTCATGAGCCAGTGTGAGATGGTAAGGGTGTTTACTAACGTCGCGTTTCTTGATGAGCGTGAAGTTAACAAATGTCAACCCGGCGGGTTCAGCTTCTCTACTACTATCTGTCCTGATGGACCGGACGAAATAAACAAGATGCGCTGCAGAGGTGTGATTGCCAGCCCGCATCAGCTGCTGTCGCTCTTCAATTGTGATATTGCCGACCGTGGCTCCCAATCCACTTTGATAATGAGACAGACTGGCGATTTCAACGGATTCGAGTCTCACATTCGCTTGATGCAAAAGTACCTCGCGGGCTTTGCCGAAAATATCTCTGACTTCGGCCTGAGTAAAGACGTCCTCCTTGGTATCGTTGGTCTGAATGATGTAATAGGCTGCATTGATGACTCTTTCAGGTAGCACGGAGACATCGAGGTGCAAGCGCGGCTCCATGGTTTTCGGGTCACGCAGTTCAATCCAATAGTGACCCGGCTGGCGACCTTTCAGCCGAATCTCACGAGTCGGTGATTCACTTGAACCGAGTTCTTCCCAGATCAGCCCCGCGGGCTCGCTCGGTACGAAACCGACCAGCGCAAGACCTGCGCCGCCTATCAACCGGATGATTCTTTCACCAGTTAAGGGAACCATCTGCCATCGCGCCTTCGGGTCAAATCCTTTGAGAGGCTCTTTTTCTTTAAACTCAGCAGTCATAATCATCTCCTATCGCCTAATGGTTTTCACCACCTTTCCAACCGATTTTGATTGCCATTCCATCAATCAATTATCGGCAAAGGGCGGAATCGGTCAGCATTCTACGCAAATCAATCACGCCACATAACTGGGTATACACACAGGTTTAGTTGAAAGATAAGCCGTGACGGAACTTCCCCCTGTGAAGCCATAGGGGACTTTGAGTCTACAGAGTGGTGAAAGGCTTGAAATTGACGGCCAAGCGCTTGATTACACCAGCGCTTCAATAAACCCCTGGGCCCTCACGCGCCAGAATTCCAGCCGGTTCGTTGTGTTATGAGATGTCGCGCGATTTGAAGCTCGTGCAGGGCACCTTGAGACACGCCGATATTTCGACGACATCTGCCATTTATGTTCACCTTGGCGATAAGGTTTTGCGCGAGGGCTCGGAGAGGCTCACGGAAGAGATTTTGAAAAACTGTGACCTGTTGGTGACTCGAAATCGCAAAATAGCGGGCCAAGTTATCTAAGTATTTATAGTGTGGCTAACCACATTGATTCTTGCGCCGCGAACAGATAAAAATCATCCGAACATTTATTGCAGGCTCAGGTGAGGTCATCAGGTGAAAAAAACTTTCCGCATCAGTTTAGGCGGTCTTTTTTTAATCTTCGGTTTTGCGACAACGCTCGGCGCTCAACATACAGATTATATCCCGTTGACCAAAGCCGAACTCGGCAAACCATTTCCGATTCAATATGTCGCGCCCTTCGACACCGCGAAGCTAGAGGCTTTGCCGAAAAAATTCACGATTGGCATCTCCGGCGCGGATGTGAAGCTCGATATGGAAAGCGAACTGGGGCTTCAGCTTTCAGGAAAAGATAAATCCGGTAAACCCTGGATGGTTTATGTTGGCGCGAAAGGCGGGCTGGGCGGCGATTTTTTCACTGCCGATTTGGATAAAGACGGCTACCGCGATTTCCTCTTTCTCTTTTACACAGGCGGTAACGGGCTGGCGCCGACGGCGCATATCTTTACTTTGATGTTCGACCCGGCCGGTCGTCCGGTTCCTTTTGAAGCCGATGGTTATTTCGATTGGGAGAAAAAAGCGCTTGCGGATTTAGTGGATATGAACGGCGACGGCAAAGCCGAACTGGTCTATATGAATTTCGATGACGGGTACTGGATAACCAATCTCTACAAAGCCAGCGCCGGACGTTGGGAGATGGTCAAAGGGGGAGTTGGCAAACGCGCCTTTCCGCTTTACACCAGATTCACCAATCGCTCGAATCACCGAGCCGTTAAACCCAATCCGAATCGTCATCCCTTTGCGCCGCAACTTGAAAATAAAACGCCACTGTTTACGGGGCGAATGACCGGTTATACGTGGGCGAACGATTCCGCTAGTTCAGGGAATTCGCCTGATGGTCTTTCGTTTATGCTTGAACAGCCGGGTGGTAAAACCATCGCTTGTGACCCGGATGAATGGTACGGCTCGGCGCATCTTGTGTTAGATACGGACGACGGGCGCAAGGTCATCGCCTTGTGGTCAGATGCCAACACCGTCAAATCGTTTTTGGAAGAGATTATCAAGGGGCGCTACAAAGTTTCGCTTTACGGAAAACGCTTTGCTGATAAAATCAGTCCCGAACTAATTTGGGCAACACGATAGCTAGTAGATGTTGGATGGCGGTTTTTGTGAATAGCCGCTCAAGAGACTATCCACCTTTTACTGACATCTAATCGCTAACCTGTGACATCTGAGACCGGCTTTCGAAGAGAAACTTAAATGGCAATACTCATTGCAGAAGACAATGTGGCGCAGCGCAGTTACCTGCGCGAAACACTAGAGCGCGAGTTCGCCGCGCATATTCCGGTAATTGAAGCAGGCGATGGCGAAGAGACCATTGAACTGGCGCTCAAACATAAACCGGCGCTCTGTGTGATGGATATTCAAATGCCCAAGCTGTCGGGCGTCAAAGCGGCGCGCGCCATCTGGAAAAATTTTCCTTCGGCGCGCATTATTTTCTGGACCCAATTTCCACACGAAATTTATATCAACGAAATTCGCAAGCTCGTCAAATCGGTCAAGCCGACGCCGGCTTACGGTTTTATTGATAAGAACAATCCCGAAACCCGTTTTTTGAGATTCATTGCGGCGGTCTTAGAAGACGGCGCGGATATGATTGATCCGGCGTTCAAAGATTCATTCAAACGCCCGTTGCTTACGGAATTTGAAGCCGAAGCCTTGTACTACCTGGCCATGGGCCTTTCGAATTGGGCCATCGCCCGCAAATGCAGTTTGAGTTTGCGCGGCGTTGAAAGCCGACTGGCAACCTTGTACGAAAAACTTTTTATCTCATCGCCCGTCGGTACGGTAAATGAAACCTACGATAGGCTTGCCTATAACGTGCGCACCCGAGCCTTTTTTGAAGCCCTGCGTCGCGGTCTGCTCAATAGCGATGAATTAGAAAAAGCCGCCGCCGAGTTAGAACATTGGATTGAACGCGACCGCAAGCGCTATGCGGACGAGCAGAAAAATCGAACGATAAAAAAAAGCGATAGTTAAATTGTCTAACAACAGCTATGAGGGTAAACGGACACATCCTAGTAAAGACCGGGGTCG
Source organism: Blastocatellia bacterium (assembly GCA_044868105.1). GTDB lineage: Bacteria > Acidobacteriota > Blastocatellia > UBA7656 > UBA7656 > JBFMDH01. The sequence continues at coordinate 6,562 of JBIOWC010000593.1, read as the reverse complement.
CCTGTTTAATAACCTTTGCTATGCTGGTTGGGCTGGATAACCCTTTCATCCCTGACCGCTGTACAAGCCGGGGGCATGGCTATCCCTTCCCGGTTTACATCTCCTGGTGCGAATGTTTCATTGACAACTATCCGCCAGCAATACAACCTGCATACATCGCTTTTGATTCTGCCATCTGGGTTGGTGTGTGGCTGTTCTTGAGTCTTGTTTTTACAAAGAAAAGAGTGAAATCAGATTCATGACCCTTAAAGGTGGAAATTTGCAACGTCACTTTTACAACAGGTCCACTTTATCAATTTCCCTCATCTCCTCGGCAATCATTTGCTATTTTCTTTTTGGCTCTTCTTCCGGTTCATTTGCGCAGAATGATAATCCGGCTTCACCGGCGAATTTACACCAGTGGGGCGCGGTGACGCTCTTTCATGGCTTACCGTCAAATCATGTTCGCGCCATTGCCCAGGACACCGACGGCACCTTCTGGTTTGGCACGGATGGCGGGCTGACAAAATATGATGGCCGGAGGATTGAAAAGGTAACCATTGAAGGGCTTGCCTTCACGCGCGTTCTCACGCTCCATCGCGCGGCACAGGGTGAGTTATGGATTGGTACGGATAACGGCGCAGCGCGTTTCGCGGGCCAACAGTTCAGAGTGATCAAAGAGACCTCAGGTAAATCCATCAGCGCCATCGTCTCAAATGAACAGGGGAGATTTGCGCTCGCCAGCGAACAGGGTTTCATCTTCGATTGTGCCGTTCAAAAAGATGAGGCGATTACCTGTCAAACCATCGAACCGGCAACCAACCCCTTGCTTGCCGATGCCGCAGGACTGGGCTTGCACCTGACGAGCCTCGCCTTTTGGGATAACACCTTGCTCGTCGGCACTCAGGGTCGCGGCATAATTTCAATTGAACGCGGCGAAGTCAAAGAATTAAAAATTCAACCCCGCCCGTTCTTTATCGAAGCGATAACCGCCGATTCTCAAAATCGTTTGTGGGTCGGCGCGCAGGCAAAAGATTCGCATAACGGTTTATACAAGCTTGAAGATTTAAGCCGGGCGGCGAAAATCGCGGCGAATACCGATACCGCAACCGCCATCAAATTCGATGCTCAGGAAAAGCTTTGGGCCGGCACGCAAAATCAAGGGGTTTTCGTTTTCAAAGAGAACCAGGCTATCGAACACTTCACCTTTGAAAATACCGCGGGAGGCTTACGGTCAAATAATATCTACACCATTTTCATAGACCGCGAAGGGGTCGTCTGGTTGGGCACAGACCGTGGCGTTTGTCGTTACGATCCGAAAGGCATGCGCGTTGAAACCATATCGCCTTTCGTTGAAAGCAATTTCGTTCGCGTGCTCTTTCATTCTGCTGATGACTTGCTCTGGTGCGGCACCAATCGCGGACTTTTTGTTCGCGCGCAAACCGCTGCGCTCTGGCAAGAGGTGAAAGAACTCGCCGGTAAAAGCGTATATGCCATGCACGAAGACGCTGAGCAGCGTTTATTCGTGGGGACGAATGCGGGCCTCTATGAAGGCAGTAAAGACCGGCGCTTTGCTTCGCGTTATTTCACCGGCAGCCGCGCCTTTGTGCGCAATGAAGCGGAAATCCTCGGTGAACTAAGCGGCGATAGCATTCGCGCCCTCTGCCGGTTTCAAAACGCCATCTATCTCGCCAGTTTCGCCAACGGCGTTGAACGGCTGGATGGCAATAAACGAACGTTGGTCTTTCCTGTTGAAGCAAGCGATTCCAGAAAACGACAGGTGGTCAGTCTGTTTGCAGATAAAGCGGAGCGGCTTTTCATCGGCACAGCCGATGCCGGGGTCTTTTTATTCGATGGCAAACAGACCATCAGAGACCGCCGACTGGAACGTCTGAATAACAATGCCGTGTGGTCATTTGCCGAAACCAGAGATGGCGTGATGTGGTTGGCCACCAATGAAGGATTATTCGTTTTAGCCAATGATAAATTGACGCAAGTTATCGAAGGCACGGAAGCGCGCAGCGTGGTGGTGGCCAACGAAGCGAGCCATCTGGTGTGGTGCGCAACGGCTGGCAATGGGCTCTATAAAATCTTATTAAATCAACGCGCCAATCCGGTGGTCTCGCGATTTGATACCGAACAAGGATTACCTTCGCAGAAGGTCTTTGCGGTGTTGCCAACCGATAACGAGGTCTTATGGATAGGCACAAATGACGGCGCTGTACGCTATGAGACCAACAAAACGCAACCGGCGATCAAACTGTCGCGGGTAATTGGCAACCGGGCATATCAACCTCAGGAGATTGAAGCGGGACTGAATCTCGAATATCCGCAGAATAGTTTGCTTGTTGAAGCAACGGCTATCGGCAGCCGCACTTTTCCCGAACAATTTCAGTATGATTTCACGATTGTTGATGCAACCGGCAAAGTGGTGGCGCAAAAACTTTCACGCGATTCGCAGATGTTGATGCAGGATTTACGCAACGGCAATTACAAGCTTTCGGTGTGCGCCTTCACCAATGACCTGATCGCTTCACAGTTTTTGACCATCAACTTCGCCGTGCAGCGCGCGCCCTTTCCCTGGACCTCAACGGGGCTGGCGATACTGCTGCTGCTGGCGCTCCTGGCCATCTGGTGGGGCTACCGGCAAAACTTTAAGATTGCCCGCAGCCACGAAGCCCTGGCGCTCAGCAATCAACAGCTTGCTGAAACCCGTATGCAGCTTGCCAACGAAACCGAAACTGAGCGCCGTCGCATAGCCCGCGATTTGCACGACCAGACGCTTGCCGATTTGCGCCGGCTGATGATGCTTACAGACCAGTTGCCGGCTAATGAAAAGAGCAACGGTAAAATCAATCTGGAGCCCAAGATTTTTCGCGGCGAAATTGAATCCATCTCCTCCGAAATTCGCCGCATCTGCGAAGATTTGAGCCCCTCGGTGCTGGAAAATGTCGGCTTTGCGGCGGCGCTCGAATGGGCTTTAACCGACGTTGTGGCGCATCTGCCCGAAGGCAAAAAATTCGAGTACGAGTTTTCCTGCGTAGAAGCAATAGAAGAAAAAATAAATATTCCTTCGGTGATGCAAATTCACATCTATCGCATCGCTCAGGAGGTCCTCAACAACATCTCGCGTCACGCCGATGCAACGCGAGTACGACTGAACGCCAGGCTTGACGCCAATAATGATTTCATTCTCGAAATCGAAGACAACGGGCGAGGGTTCGATTTAGAGAGTAGCAGTAAGAGCGGGCGCGGCATCGCCAACATCCGTACACGCGCCAGCTTAATTGATGCCGAAGTCAATTGGCTCAGACAAGCGTCCGGCGGCACGCTTTTTCTGTTGAACAAAACCGCGGCGTCAGACACAAGGCGCTAAACTTAATCCAACCGATAATTCAATGACCCGCTGCGGTTCCCTGAACAAATTTTGTGACGAACCAACAAACGATGGTATATTCAGCAATACCTCTCAGGAAGAGAAGCCTGTACACTACATCAATTGAGAAAAATCTATGCAACCACTGGTCGGAATTATCATGGGGTCAAAATCGGATTGGGAAACGATGCGACATGCAGCAGAAACATTAGACGCCCTGGGTGTCGCTTACGAAGTGCGCGTGGTTTCCGCGCATCGCACCCCCGATCTACTTTTTGAATATGCCTCAAGCGCCGAAACCCGCGGACTTGAAGTCATCATTGCGGGCGCCGGCGGCGCAGCCCACCTGCCAGGAATGACGGCTGCGAAAACCGCTCTGCCGGTGCTCGGTGTGCCGGTTGAATCAAAGATGTTAAAAGGCATAGATTCGCTGCTGTCAATCGTACAAATGCCCGCCGGAATTCCAGTCGGCACCTTAGCTATCGGCAGAGCCGGTGCGGTGAATGCAGCGCTTTTTGCCGCCGCCATACTTGGCCTAAAGCACGCCGAGATTCGTTCTGCGTTGAAACAATTTCGCGAAAGGCAAACCGAAACGGTTCTGGCAAATTCCGACCCGCGCGAATAATCCATTGTAACCAGTCGTATTGACTTCACCGGTTCGCCACTTGCCGGCCGTTTAACGAGGAATTTTCCGCCTAATGGTCATTTTCTTTGATGTCACATGAAATTCATAGCCGAGTTTATTCGCAGCCCCTGGTCATCTGTAAAAGTTTGGCGGCTCATCGCCGTGATTTTTCTATTGGCTTTTGCGTTGCGTCTTTTTGCCAGTGGCGTGTTTGAAGGTTTAACTGCCGGACCATCCTTGGAGGGCTTTGGCGTTGACGGGGTAGAGTTCAATCAAATCGCTGTCCATATCGTCGGGGATCACGAATATTCAATCAACCAGGGCGAACCGACCACCTTTCGCGCTCCGGGTTTTCCGCTGGCGCTCGCTTTCATTTACCAATTATTTGGCGCCGAAAACTATTTTGCGGCGCGAATCTGCTTTGCGCTCATCGGCGCGCTGCTTGTCGTTCCGACATTTTTTCTGGCCCGCGAAGCGACGAACCATTTAACCGCGGCGGGGACAGCGCTCCTGGTGGCCGGCTACCCGAATTTGATTTATTACAACATTCATTTTGCGAGCGAGCCACTCTATACCTTGTTGCTCGCGACGGCTACACTTTGCCTGTTAAGAGCGATTAAACAATCCGCCTGGCCACTCTATTTCACCAGCGGGCTTATGCTTGGATTGGCGGCGCTCACCCGTCCGGTGGCCATTTTATTCTTTCCCTTCCTGGGCGTCGCGGCGCTCATTTTATCATCCCGTCATTTCAAAAAATCGCTTTGGCAAGTGAGTCTCTTTTGTCTGGCCGGAGTTTTAACCGTGGCTCCCTGGACATTGAGAAATTATTTGGCGCAGCAGAAATTTTCGCTCATCGCTTCAAATGGCGGTTCGACCTTCTGGGGAAGCAATAACGATCTGGTATTGAACAATCCGCAATATCAAGGCGATTGGGTATCAACGGAAACTTTTGAGGAGCAGAAAAATCTATTAAAGGGGTTGCCCGAAGTCGAGAGAGACCAACGCGAATGGGAACTGGGAAAAGCGTTTTTAAAAGAACATCCGCAAGCCATTCCGCGATTGTTGTGGTACAAAGTATCGGCGTTCTGGACACCGATACTGAAAACGCCGAATGCAAAGTTTAATCTGATTGTCGGGCTATCTTACGCTTCGCTGTTGCCGTTTATAATCGCGGGATTCTGGCTGTTTCTGAAAAGAATAAAAGGGCTCATAATCGAGTTAGTAATTTTATCGGTTCCTATTCTGGCAACCTTGCTCAGCAGTCTGGTCTTTTACGGCTCTTCGCGCTTTCGTTGCACCATCGAACCGATGTTGCTCATTTTTGCGGCCTCGGCCATTGGCGCGCTCGCCTCCAGGTTAATTCAAGTTCCTGAACTTTTTCCATTCGATGAAACCGACAGGCACAGTAAAATCGCCGTCAGCGCAGTCGAGTCCAAAAGTTTTTCACACAAAGCTTGCGCCGGCTAACGAAGTTCGGTATCCTCTCAATTTCGTTCTTTGACCCGTTCGTCTAGGGGCCTAGGACACCGCCCTTTCACGGCGGCAACACGGGTTCAAATCCCGTACGGGTCATACTCTTTTATATTGTCCTTACAGCCAGCCCATTGGTTAACGCCTTTGGGCTGGTAACGTCTTGGTAACAAATATTACCCCATACGCCATCTAACCTGTTCACCGCCTCAGCTAAAACCGCCGGATTTTCTCTCTATCATAGTAAATTTGAGTCTAGCTGCCTGATAAGCAAGAGATTTCGTTGCAAGGTCCTTGAAAGTCGCTTCCCCAGGTGGAGAGAAGCCAGGTATTTTTGCCTGTTCGATTTTAACCAATTTTGCGGCGCTGGCGTTTCTTGCCCGTGCCAAAGATTCTGAGTCTGTCCTTCGGTAAAAGGGTGGGCAAGCTTTTTCCTGCTTACCTTTGAGTTTATTTCAATTCTCAATGGGGGTATATTCAATGCATGTATGCGATGAACCAATGTGCGCTTTGTGATGCCAGACTCACCCTAGTTGAGCTTGGCAACCAACAAAGGTTTTGTCAGGCATGTATGGATAAAGCTATCGGTATAACAAGCCTGTCTTCAGATGAACTCAATGATTTACCCTATGGCGTTATCATCATCAATGAAGCGGGGGTTATCTCATCCTATAATAATTGGGAACAACAGTTATCGGGAAAAACCCGCGCCGAGGTTATCGGGAAAAATTTTTTTACTGAGGTTGCCCCATGCACCAGGGTGAAAGAGTTTAAAGGACGATTCCTAGAGTTCGTCCAATCTAATAGGGGCGTTGAAGCATTTGAATTTCTCTTTCGCTTCCCGGCGCGGTCGGTACAGGTCAATATCGCTTTTGTAAAATTCGGCGAAGCCGACAACAAGATTAGAGTTCTGGTGCGTAAACAGGGATAAGGCGCTCAATACTTCACCTAGACGATTGGCTGCTGACTTGTCCGCCACACCTCATCAATTCCCCCCACGATAGCCACAACAAACCTTTTAGGAGGCTTTTAGTAGTGGGTCAGGAAGAAAGAGCCGGCACGGCGCTTCCTCCTCTCTCAGTCCCGACGCTCGACCGGAGCGAGCGCGGCGG
>JBIOWC010000592.1:0-5721 GCA_044868105.1 Blastocatellia bacterium | reverse complement strand
CGTTGCCGGTTGGAATGCTGCCAATCGGTTAATCATCGGGCGCAATGTCAAAGCCGGTCAAAAGATTCAACTCGCGGTCTTTGGCATCAATGGTCCGCTATCCAACCCGCCGACGAATTTCATCTGGGTGCGTTATGCAAAGCTGGAATTTTACCAAGGCGTAAGGGAACCTATCGCGCTCACCCCACAGGAAGTCAATGTTGAGGTGAAGCGATTAGACCCGGCGATTGATGAGATCGTTGGAGCAAATCCCAAAATTTTCAAACTTGCAGAAGGTTTTAAATTCACCGAAGGCCCCATCTGGACAGGTGACGCGCTGTTGTTCAGCGACCCGAACAGCAACATCATTTATCAGTACACGCCCAACGGAATAAGCGCCGGCAAACTCGACATTTTCAAAACGCCGAGCGGATACAGCGGCGCAGATATTGCTGAATATGGTCAACCCGGTGCAAACGGATTGACCCTTGACCCCGAAGGCCGGCTGACCATCAATCAACACGGCAACCATCGCCTTGTGCGTGTAGAAAAAGATGGCCGCGAAACCGTTCTGGCAGAGCGCTACGACGGTAAGCGTTTGAACAGTCCCAACGATTTAATCTATCGCTCGGATGGCACACTGTTTTTCACCGACCCGCCGTTTGGTTTTCCGAAATTCTTCAACGACCCGCGTAAAGAGTTGCGCTACAGCGGAGTCTATTCAATCTACCAGGGCAAGCTGCAACTCGTCAGTCGTGATTTATCAGGACCCAATGGCCTCGCCTTTTCGCCGGATGAAAAATATCTCTATGTCGGCAACTGGCCCCAGGCAATTGTGCAACCGCGCCGCGAGACGGACGAGCCGGTGAGTGAACTCGGATTCAAAGGCAAAGTCATCATGCGTTACGAAGTGCAGGCCGACGGCACCCTCAAAAACGGCAAACTCTTTTTCGATATGACGGCGGCCGAAGGCGAAGATGGCATTGATGGCATTAAGGTGGATGTGAAGGGCAATCTCTATGTTTCCGGTCCCGGCGGACTTTGGGTGATCTCACCCGAAGGCAAACATCTGGGCACCATCATTGCGCCGAAACATGCGCACAATTTCGCCTGGGGCGAGGACGGTAAGACGCTCTACCTGTGCGCGAGAAGCGGGCTCTACAAGATGCGGCTCGGTATCGCGGGTGTGCGTCCGATGCCAGGTGGCTCACGCGCAGCAAAGGCGATGCCGCGTCCTTCAGTTGTAGTTTATCAACCGGAAATCAAAACTACGGTTGCCAGTCGTTAAGGTGTGTTGATGAACAGCAGACAGCTTGCGCAACTTTTTTAAGCCTCAGTTTTCCTGTAGCGATGTGGCTCTTCCGCAACCAATAAGGTAACGCGGAAGAGCCGTCGCGGGATTACATCAGCCTCTGTAGTTATACCTGAACGCATCGCGTTGGTTTTTATCAAACATCCTCTTTTCATTCCCACCTCCTTAAACCGGCATCACGTTCTGGCTATAAGAAATTTTCCCATGCAATCATTTTCAGGAATTTTTTTTCTCCCGGCCGGTATTACATAGTTAGACAGTGACGCGGAATTTTTTGCACGCAGATGCCGGAGTTTTTCCGTCCGCGCACTGTTTCTGATTTTTAAGCGAGGTAAACCGCTATGGTTTTAGATGAAATTACCGCAACGACGAACCGTCTGCCGGAAGAGTTAGGGCACCCCAAGCCGCGCCATTTCGATCACCGCACCTTGCGCCTTGAACGCGGGCTGTATGTCATTCGCGAACGAACCAATCGCACCTTGAGTGACAACCTGACGCAGAAAAAGGGTTATCCCGTAGACCCGTGCAGTGAGTAAAGCGGGCCTTAAAGCGTTTTTCATTTTCGACAAGCGGGCGCAATGAGAAGACTTTTATGAATTCATCTGCGACAATGGCGGCCATGGAAATCGCGACGCCGAAGTTGAAAAACCTGCAATCTATCGCCTATTTCGTGGCTTTCATCGCGCTGGGTTTTACGACTGCCTCATTGGGTCCGACGCTCCAAAGTCTGGCTGACAATCTGCAAACGACGCTCAGCGCCATCAGCTTTTTATTTACGGCGCGCTCCATCGGCTTTCTTCTGGGTTCCTTTCGCGGCGGCAAATTGTACGATCATCTGCGCGGGCATCGCGTGATGGCAACTCTGATTGTCGTGATGTCAGGAATGATGACCCTGGCTCCGCTGGCGCCGAATCTCTTTGCGCTCACTGCCGTCATGCTGGCTTTAGGCGCAGCCGAAGGCTTGCTCGATGTCGGCGCCAATACCTTGATTGTCTGGATACATGAAGATCGCGTTGCGCCTTTTATGAATGCCTTGCATTTTTTCTACGGCGTCGGCGCCTCGCTTGCGCCGCTCATTGTCGCCCGAACCTTACAAGTAAAAAACTTTCTTGCTGCGCCTTACCTGGTTTTGGCTGTGCTGGTTTTACCCGCGGCAATTTTATTGTTGCGGGTACCCAGCCCGGCGATTCGTTCGGCTTCAGAGGTGCAATCCGGTGAAAAAATAAATTACCAATCGGTCATCCTGATTGCGCTTTTTTTGGGATTATATGTTGGCGGCGAAGTGGCGTTCGGCAGTTGGATTTTCAATTACACGGTCAAGATGAATCTCGGCGATGAGACGGTGGGCGCTTATATGACCTCGTTGTTCTGGGGGTCGTTTACCGCCGGCCGGTTGCTGGGCATCCCGGTGGCGGCGCGCTTTAAAGCGCGGGGGATTCTCGCGGCGGATTTAGTCGGCTGGCTTTGCAGCATTGCGATTATTTTGAGCTTTCCGGGTTCCTTTGCGGCGCTGTTAATCGGCACCCTGGGTCTAGGCATTTCGATGGCTTCCATCTATCCAACGGTTTTAACGATTGCTGGCGCGCGTTTGAAAATCACCGGACAGGTAACCGGATTTTTCATCGTCGGCGCAAGTCTTGGCGCCATGCTTTTGCCCTTTGTAGTTGGTCAACTCTTTGAATCAACCGGCGCGCGAGTTTTAATCTTTATTATTTTTGCTGACTTTGTTTTAGCGGCAATCGTTTTTGGTCTATTGAATTTCAGCCCCCTGCAACCGAGATTACCGGCAGCCAGCGAAGAAGAGATTTCGGTTACCTCGGACTGATGAGGGTTTCTTTTCGCGCTCCCAAATTTACTGATAATATTTCGCAGGTTTTTTCCGAGGCCTAAAAGATGGAAAAGAGTATCAGCCACCTCAACTCATTTGCAGCGGTTGACCAGGAAACGGGTACGCTGCCTGAACTTATTCAGGCCAATGAGAAGTTACAGCAAGAGATTACGCGTCGAAAACAGACTGAAGAGGCGTTACGGGCAAGCGAAGAGTTCAAGTCGCGGTTAATTGAGGGCAGTCAGGATTGCATAAAAGTTTTGGACCTTGATGGTCGTCTGCTCTCAATGAATGCCGGTGGCATGGCGGTCTTGGAAATTTGCGACTTTGCGCCGCTACGCTATAGCCTCTGGGTAGATTTCTGGCAGGGCGATTTTCAACCCCTGGCGATCGCGGCTGTCGAAACAGCGAAGGCCGGGCGCATCGGTCGTTTCATCGGTTTCTGCCCGACGATGCTGGGTAAGCCCAGATGGTGGGATGTTATCGTCAACCCGATTTTCAACTCCGAAGGCGAACCCGAAAGACTGCTCGCCGTTTCACGCGACATTACCGAATATAAACAGACCGAGAAGACGCTCAAAGAGATTGTCGAAGGCACGGCGCCGGTGACGGGCAGCGATTTCTTTTATTCAATGGTGCAACATCTGGCGCAAGCGATTCCGGTGAAATACGCCCTGGTCACGGAATGCGCTGATTTGCCAAAGACCCGTGCGCGCACCCTGGCGTTTTGGAACGGCAAGGCCTTTGCGGAAAATTTCGAGTACGATGTAAAAAACACGACCTGCGAAAAAGTTTATCAAGGCGAAGAGAGTTTTTATGCCAGAGAGGTACAAAAACTTTTTCCTTTAGAAACGGCGCTCGTTGATATCGGCGCGCAAAGTTATATCGGCTTGCCGATGTACAGCACGGCGGGCGAATTCATTGGCCATCTGGCGGTGCTGGATGACCGGCCGATGGATGAACCGCGCGGCTTAGATGTTTTGAAAATCTTTGCGGCGCGCGCGGCGGCTGAACTCGAAAGACAAAAAGCCGAACAGGAACTCCATAAAGCCCTAGAAGAGGTCGAGCGATTAAAGAATCGTTTGCAAGAAGAGAACATCTACCTGCAAGAAGAGATCACCAAAGAACATAACTTTGAGGAGATTATCGGCAGCCATCCGGCGTTAATGGAGGTGCTCAACAAAGTCGAACAGGTGGCGCCAACCGATTCGACGGTGTTGATTTTAGGCGAAACCGGAACCGGCAAAGAGTTAATCGCGCGCGCCATTCACAACTTGAGCGCGCGCAAAAATCGTCCGTTGGTGAAAGTCAATTGCGCAGCGATATCCGCAGGGCTGGTTGAAAGCGAGCTCTTCGGGCACAGCAAAGGCGCCTTCACCGGCGCGGTTGAAAAACGTATTGGCCGGTTCGAGCTGGCCGATGGCGGCACCATCTTTCTTGATGAAGTCGGCGAACTTCCACCGGAAACCCAGGTCAAACTGTTGCGCGTTTTGCAAGAAGGCGAATTTGAACCGGTTGGCAGCAATCGCACAGTGAAAGTCAATGTGCGGGTTATCGCCGCGACCAATCGCCATATGGAAGCGATGGTGCGCGATGGCAAGTTCCGCGCCGACCTCTATTATCGCTTGAATGTCTTTCCGATGCGCCTTCCGGCGCTTCGCGAACGGGCTTCCGATATTCCTCAACTGGCAATGTTTTTTCTGTCGCGCTTTGCCAAAAAATTCAATAAACGCATGGGCGGCATTGCCCCTGAAACTTTGGAGATGCTGATGAAATATCAGTGGCTTGGCAATATTCGCGAACTCCAGAATATCATCGAACGCGGGGTGGTGATTTCGCAGAGCACGGTTCTCAACCTCGATAAAGGCACCTTACCGGTCTCACTGGAAAGCGACGCGTTCGCGCAACCCGCGCAAGCCGTTACGGCCGGGGTGGCGAAGCCCGGGGTGGCCAATCCGGCTTTTCCTGCGCCGCCCAGACCGTCGGGGCAGCTTTCAGGCGCTTTGAACGAAGTGGAACGCCAACACATTTTGTCTGTGCTTGAACAAGTTGGCTGGCTGATTGAAGGCGAACGCGGCGCCGCAAAAATTCTCAACCTCCATCCCAACACCTTGCGCAGCCGCATGAAAAAACTGGGCATCCAGCGTCCTTCATTAAGAGGGCGCGAGCAACAGAACAGCTAAGCGACTGAGGCCTTCAGGATGGCAAGCGCTTGTCTGGAAAAGCCAATATTTTCACCATGTCTGCCGACCATTGCGCTGATTATCGCCCTTCGACGGCGCTTGATTTATCGTTTGGGCAAGTATGCCAGACGAGATTTGCCTTGCGAGTCGCCCGGTTACTTTCAAAAACCGTTTTATAAATATCCGCTTGGAAACCACGATATTCCGTAGCTCCAAACTTTCGCGCCGATAAATAAACCACGAAATATCGCAGCTAACTCTCACGGCTTTTTTCCTGAGTTTTATTAAGTCATTGAATTTTAAGTTGTTTTTCAATTCACCGGCGCTTCGGTTTTCCTGGCACATCCATTGCCCTAGCCTTCAGCGTAACCACATCACAGAGTCGGAGGAAAATGATGGAGTTGGAGATTAACTTGAAT
>JBIOWC010000591.1:0-19718 GCA_044868105.1 Blastocatellia bacterium | reverse complement strand
ATGAGCTTTCGGCCTGCTGAAAATTCACGGTCAAACTGTAGGGTCGTGATGTTACGAAAGGAATGGTTGTTCTCGAAATACTGATGAAAATCATCGGCTGCATCGCGGATGACAAAAACATCGCCGCCCTGGCGATTCTGGTACGAGGTCGAGTTTCCGATAATCAACCGCGACCGGTCATCAAGATTAAAAAATAATCGCGGGTTCAAAGCGAAGGAATGGGTTCGTGGCAATTCCGTAAAATCGTCGTCATCAACGTCATATTGATGCTGGAAATTGATGGACCCGAGAAAGGTATAACCGAAACGCTTGAACTTCTGCGAATCAAAGAGCGAGAAATCGGTTCCCAGTGCAGTTGTTTGATTAAAAATCATCGAGGTGACCCGCCGCTCTTCCGGCTCTTTGCTGATGAAATTCACAACCCCGGCAATCGCGCCGCCGCCGTAAAATGTCGCCGACGGGCCTTTGATAATTTCAACCTGTTTCAAATCAAGCGGCAGGATGTCGAGCAAACTTAAACTGCCGGAAAAGCCCCCAAAAGCCGGGAATCCATCTTTCAAAAGTTGTGTGTATCGGCCATCCAGACCCTGAATGCGGACGCTTTGTGTATAAGAAGTCGCAGAGGTCTGTTGGACTTTGATGCCGGTACTTTCGTTGAGCACCATCGAAACATTCGCCGGACGCATATTGCTTTTTTCGTCTACCTCTTCTTGATTAATCGCTTCGATGCGGGTCGGCACCTCATCAATCTCGCGGCTGATGCGCGTCGTTGAGGTAATTGTGACTTCGCCCAATTCGTTATCCACTTGAATGAAAATGACAGGCTCGCTTTGATTTTCAAGCGGGAAGGTCAATTTCAATTCTTTCGTCCGGTAGCCCGGAGAAAAGACCTCGATGGTCTGCTCGCCGGCGGGGATGCCAGTTAAGATGAATTTGCCGTCTGCATCAGCGGTTGCTGTGATGTTGGTTTCTTTAACGGAAACGATCGCGCCGGCGACCGGCTGTTTACTCTCTTCGTTTTTAATCGAAGCTTTAAAGGTGTTCTGCGCTAAGGATACTTGCGCCGTAAAAATAACGGCAAGCAAGAATAAAACAGGTCTCATTTAATCTTCTCCTCAAACCATAAAAAATAGACTCATCTACGCTTCAACGAAATTGAAGCGCGGGTTGGTGAACGGTTAGGTGATTGAGAAGAGGTCTAAATGCGTAGCGCCCACGACCGTTGTAGCGGAGCGTCAGAGAAAGCCGACAACGGTAAGGACTGTTGGTCTGTCCCCGCTCCGTGCAGCGACAGCTCTCTAGATAAAGCACTAGGCTTATTCTGAAGATGGCAAACTTGAGGAAGGGGTGAACGCCGGTTTGGCACGACACTCAATTGAGAAGGGTTAATCGGGCAGCAATCGGTTTCTGATTGAAGCGCTGTTTCACTCAACGACCAGCTAGCGCCTTCGCGTTGTTCTTCTAAAGCGTGAGCCGTGCAGATTATCACACAGGATGCCAGAACCCATACAAAGCAGAGGGGTAGCAGGATTGCTACAGCGCGCATAAATAAGGATTGCTGCGAAACCATCTCCGCTACTATAACGAAGGAGCATGACATTCAGCAATCAGCAACCTCAGGTGATGACGGATATCGTCCGATTATCCGCAGCTTCTAAAGATTATTCGACCAGGCTAGGCGACCTAGGTGTATTATCCGGCTGGCTATTTGAATGAAGGTGAAGCGGAAGATGCAAACGACGGCAGAGGATTATTGAAGCCCGGTCTACACATAGCCGGGCTTTTAATCCGCTAGAAAAATGCGCCGGATTCGCTGAATTGCTTATTGACTACAGCTACAAGTATTGTTTGTCGTATTCCTATCTGTAATGGTAAAAAACACCCCTTGCTCTAATAGCTGAACCGTTGCCGTTCCCTTCTTTTGACAGGTATCAATTCGCACAAGTATTCTACGGTTATTGGAATTATGCTGAAGGGTCAGCGTACAGCCTTTCTTCACCAGATTGCCCGTTCCCTCTATCACAAGTCCCGTACTGCATCGAGTGAGCCGGTAATCGCCCGTCACCATATTAAAGCTAAAGATGTCTCCGCCCGTATCATCTTGCACACATTGGTCAAAAGGCGGACTCGTCGGTGCATCGAAGATACCAATAATATTCCCTCCCCAGGCGCCCATCATCTTATCCGGTTGACCAAAAGATTGAATCTGATGAGCCTGAGGTATGGGCAGTTGAGTTTCTCCAAGCGGTTCTTCTGCAAATGTGCTCAAGGAGGGAACTAACAAAACTTTTAATTTATCCTGAAGAGCAAGAAAAAGATAATCGCCAGTCCGTGTAAAGCTTAAATCTGTTCGTAGTGGAGAAAGCGTTTCTGTAAAGTCCAATCGCTTGGTTAGTATTAAATTTGAGGGGTCGGTCACATTCAGCAGCAATAAGGAATTAATTCCTGATACGGTTCCTGAGTCTGAACTTTCAACTGCAAGCCATTTTCTGCTAGGCGTTTCAGAAAGTTTCATTCGGTTAAATCGAAACTCGCTGCCGAATGAATCAACTACCTGCATGGTTTGCAAATCAACTGCGGCGAGATTAATAAACTGGTTGGCTACGAAAACATAACGCCCATCGGCTGTGAATAACATCTCGGTATCGGGAATCCCGCTAAATTCAACATTGCGAGGCAAAACAATGTCTCCGATCTCGGTCATCGCCGATGGATTGGTCGCATCTATGACGGCAAGAACAGGTGGCGAACTCAGTCGAAAAAGCGTTATATAGCGATGCCCATTCACCTCTTTTATGGCGATATTTTCTAAAGGAAACCCAACGGGTAGGCGACTGAATACCCCGCCGTCATCCAAATTAAAAGCAATTAATTCATCCTCTGTCGGCAACAAATCGGGATGATAGACAACAAAACCTATTTTGCCTTGTGGGCTGAGGACCGGGTTGGAAAGGAAGTCCACGACGCTATTGGTTATTCTGGTACTGGCGCGTGGGGTTATTAACCCCGCGGGACTAATATCAAAAATGAATGCGGTTCGATTCCCTAAATTGTCGTAGGCCAACACGACGGCTCTGGTTCCGTCCGGGGTTTCAGTAACGGCCAGTTTTGAATGGCTGTTAATCGCACTATAATTATCAAGCCGGGTGCCGGTAAGAGGGTCAAAAGTAAGTAGTCCATTTGTAGCACCAAAAGTTAGAGCAACGGCGACCTTACCATCTGAAGTCACATCGAATACTCGGTTAGTCTCAGTGAATGAATAATCCAAAGTACCTGGTAAATGATAAAAGTGCGACTGAGATAGAGCCGCACAGGTGAAGAAAAAACTGATGCCAATAATGAACGCAAATCGTCTTACAAGTTTTCCTATTCTCATCATGACTCCTTAAATCTTGCAGCGTTCGTCAATCTAAAAATCTTTGATAAACGAGACCGGTAGAAAGAATCAATCCTCATTGATTTTATAGTAGTCGGAGGTGACCGATACAAGGTACATTCACTACCTCTATTTTGGCAAGATAGGCTGCCCCCTGAGCGCAAACGATGCGGCCGGGATGACGAATCAAAGGAGCGTGTCGCTGTTTGTGATGATGATCTGTCGGAATCGTTACTATCACGATGTCGTGTTGCATTCGCTTGGTGAGGGTCTGTTGAAAGCCGAGCACGGGGGAGCCGTTGCCGTGTGAGCTTCCTCGGGAAGGACGCTGCCTGATGAGCAGGCGGCGATGAATCAAGAGCTGTTCCGAATACTTTTTTTTCAACAGGGAAAGGTTCAGTGAAAGCCTCAAATGGTAAGGTGACCTTAGAAGATGCCCTGCAACGAGCGAAAGCTGCGGTTACGAGTCGAGATGTGAGAATGTTGTTAGGCGACTCGACGATGGGTCTAAAGTAACCTCAAAGTTCATAAAATGTTATTTGTGATCAGGGGTTATATATTAGGCGTGCAAAATAATTATCCGTAGAATGCCATAATCCGCCTTCATTCGGCAAAACAAGGAATGCTGGCTGAGTTAGCGAAAGAGCTAGAATGTTTTTGTCACTCCGCAGCGCCGCGCCTAGGAAGAATTTACATACCGCACGGTAGAGGATTCATTTATTCTGTACTGAATCAGGATCTGAGCTGCCTCGGGTCGCACAACATATATAGATTGCCCAGGGCCATCCAGATTCAGATTGAGGCGCGAAAATCGAGAGAAAATCGAGTCTCGAAAAAATCCATTACAGAGATTATTTCTTGTAGTCGCTAGTGGAACCATTTCACTTATAGGTGCAGTCTGCTTATGTGACGCGGTGTACGTTTATCACATACGCGCTATTTCACGACAAAACACCCGCACCAGACACCCGCTTTCGTGGAGAACTCCCAGGCATTGGCACAGCGATTGCAATTTTACGCGCATCAAAACCGGCTTGATGGGGAGTGCTAAGCGGCTCTTGCCAGTGGTCATCATGCCAAATTGTCGTAGCCCGATTATCTAAGTTGGGAGACCTGGGGGAAAACCAATGAGGATACGCGGTTGGTACAACAGTTTTATCAGAGTCAGAAAGTGGGCGATAGGGAATCGCTCTTGAACTCACCGGCCAGAGATGTTCAATGGGAACTGCCCGCAATGGAGAACGTGCCGTTTGCCGGAAGTGGCAGGGGCGCGTTAGGGTTGGGCAATTCTTGGGCAAAGTTTCCGAAGTGCAGGAGGTCGTCGAATTGGCGCCGGAGGAATAGATCGCGCAAGGCAACAAGGTGGTTGTTTTAGGGCGGTGCACGATGCGCATCAAAGCTACGGGCAGGAATGTCAATTCATCCTGGGCACACGTTTGGACAATCGAGAATGACCAAATCACTCGTTTCTATAAATACGCCGACACGGCTGTCGTAAGTAGCGCACACAGGGCCGCGAAGACGGCTGTAAAGACCGGTTGACGGAAGTTGATTAGGGAGCAGCGTTCGACTATGAATCAATACTCGCTCACGAGTTGGCGTGAGCGCCGAGGCCAAGCGCAAGCCCACCGGGGTCTACACCGCGCCCCGATTCCGGCGATCAGTGGCCTTACTTTTTTCAGCAATTTTGGCGCCCCTGGTTTAACCGCGGCAGGCTCTAATCGTGACGATGACAACAGCGCCCTACAAGTCGAAACGATAAGCAGGAATCCATGCGGGAGAAGCCGACAAAAAGGTCTTTGATTCTCCTCTGCTGCTTGATGGCCAGCGCTATCGGCGGAGGACTTCACGGGAGGTGTGATTAATGGTTAATGAAATGATTGATGGAACATATCGTCAAACGAATCTGTCGAATGAGTCGCCAGAATACCTTGCAAAGCGCGAGGAACTGCGGCTGGCAGAAATTGAATTAATGAAACAGCGCGAACGCTGCGCGGCGCTGAGGCGGGGCTTGCCAAAAGGTGCGACGATTCAGGATTATGAATTTCTTGAAGGGCCGGCTGGTCTCGATGAAGGCGATGAGCCGGTACGCAAGGTACGCCTCAGCGAACTGTTTACAGCGCCGGAGCGGGCGCTGGTCATCTATCAGATGATGTACGGAAAGCGACAAACCCGTCCGTGCCCGATGTGTACCGCCTGGCTCGATAGCTTCAATGGAATTGCCCATCACCTCGCGCAAAATATTGACCTGGCGGTCGTCGCAGCGGCTGATCCGGCCACCTTGCGCGCGCACGCGCGCACCAGAGGTTGGGACAAACTGCGCCTGTTGAGCGCCGGCGTTAGCACGTTTAAGTACGACCTCGGCAGCGAGGACGCGGCGGGAAATCAGGACTCAACGCTTTCAGTTTTCACACGAGACAGTGATGGCACGCTGCGACATTTTTACAGTGCCCATCCAAGGCTCGCCGCCGACATCAAAGAGCGCGGCATTGATGAGTATACTCCGATATGGAACATACTGGACCTGACGCCGCAGGGACGCGGCAAGTGGTACGCCTCGCTCGACTACGGGACAAAGGTCCAGACGGCGCGCGGTTGAGGCAGCGGCTCAGATGGCTCACACGACGCGAGCCTTACAGTTCGTGGGAATTAAGAAGGAGTCGAAAAATGAGAAAACTTTGGCTGGTGCTGTTGGCGTCAGGACTCCTGTGGCTGCCCGCTTGTACGGCCGCCGATTCGACAAAGAATGAGATGATTCAAAAACCGAAGGGAGAGTCGAAAGCGATGCAACCGGTTTCTTCAGGCTATGCGGATGTCAACGGGATCAAGATCTATCACGAGATCTATGGCGAGGGTGAGCCGGTGGTGCTACTGCACGGCGGTTTGATGACGACCAAAGAGATGTCCCCCTTAATTCAGGCGCTGTCAGCAAAGCGGCGGGTGATTGCGGTTGAACTCGAAGGGCATGGAAGGACTGTAGACACCGATAGACCGCTGCGGTTTGAGACCCTGGGTGACGATGTCGGCGCGCTGATTGAAAAGCTAGGCCTCGGGAAAGCGGATGTCATCGGCTGGTCCTTTGGCGGAGCCACGGCTCTACGCACGGCGATTCAACATCCCGAAAGCGTGCGCCGGTTGGTAGTTATCTCGAATCCTTACGCACACTCCGGCTGGTATCCGGAAACCCGCGAAGGGATGGCACAGGTCAGCTCAAAGATGGCCGAGCAGTTGATGCAGACGCCAGTGGGGATGGCGTCTCGTGACTGGCCTCAGCCGGAGCGTTTTCCGCGATTTCTCGACAAAATGGGCGCCTTAATGGCGAAAGACTATGATTGGTCGTTAGAGATTCGCCAGCTCAAAATGCCTGTGATGCTAGCTTTCGCGGACCACGACGCGGTTTCGACGCGACACATCGCGGAGTTCTTTGCCTTGCTGGGTGGTGGACTGAAAGATGCGGGCTGGCAGAATACGCAATTCACCAACGCCAGGCTGGCGATCATACCGGGCTATAGTCACTACAATTTCGGCACAGCGCCGGAGCTCGGTGTGAGCATTGAAAAGTTCCTCAACGAGCCGATGACCAAACCTCAGGACGGTGAAGCGGCGGCGGCGTCAAAGGTTTCGCAATGACTGGCCGGTCAGGCCACGGAGCGATATTTAAATTTAGAAAACGGAGAATAAAATGAGAAAACTAAAACTACAAATGCAAATCACCGTTGACGGTTTCGTCGCAGGGCCCAACGGTGAACTGGATTGGATGACCTTCGACATGGATGACAACAAACTTATCGGGCACATAAACGCTATTACCGACTCGTCCGACACCATCTTAATGGGGAGAAAAATGACCGACGGGTTCGTCAATTACTGGACAGGCGTGTTGAAAAACCCTGAAAGCCCGGAATATGCATTTGCCAGAAAAATGGTCGACACTCCAAAGGTTGTTTTTACAAAAACCCTGGACAAATCGGCCTGGCCGAATACCGTTCTGGCAAAGGGCGATCTGGTTGAAGAAGTAAACCGCCTCAAAAATCAGCCAGGGAAGGACCTCTTAGTTTATGGAGGGGCGGGGTTCGTTTCGAGTTTGATCAAGCATAACCTGATTGATGAATATCATCTTTTCGTTAATCCCGTCGCCATCGGCAGTGGTAAGACAATTTTCAGTGAATTCGGAGGCAAGTTCAGGTTGCAACAGGTTGAGGCGACGCCATACAAGTGCGGTATCACGGTGCATAACTATCTGCCCGATAGTCTGGCCTAAACGGCAGGCCGACGGCAGGTAACGATGCCCGTTGGTTACGGCGCGTATAAAACTCGCCCAATGCATCCATCTAAAAGGGGCAGTGTCCTAATTTGGATAATTGTCTGCTTAGTTGATTGTAGAGGCGCAAGCCTGAACGCGGGAACGATAGTGGACGCAAAACGGGCATCGCCAGGAGGCCCGTGAGGGCTTGAAAAGCATAGTGGCGGGGGTAGGATTTGAACCTGCGACCTTGGGGATGTAAGGAGAACAATTCACTCGCCTGTATCTTGTTTTCAATCGTCTAACTCGCCTGATTACTCCTCCTTTATGACTATTTAGGAAGGTTTTGTTACTTGTTTTGCTAGCTGAAATTTTCAATTTGGTCCCGCTTTCCTCATCGTCTGCAAGAGGCGATGAGGAAATGGTGAAGCCGCGAACGATGATAAGAGAGCCTTGAAAACTGGCTAGAAGTGGTTGGGCTTTCATGCTTGATTGAGAGATTTTCAGGTAATGGGTCAGCTTGAAATTAGGGGTATGAGATTTTTTATCGTTAAAAGAACGGCGGCCTGTCGTCAGGGACAAGGTCATCTTCTGATTAGACGGAAAAGACGGATGGCGATTTATCCGCCCCAGCCGATGGCGCTTTATCCGCTTTTTCCGCCTAATCAGAAGATAAATTTTTACTTGTCCAGAGATCACTTTTTACTTGTCCGGAGATCACTGTTTACTTGTCGTCGGGCGAGACTTTACTTGTTTAGCGCCAACCGCTGGCCAACCTATTTCTTCCTGACCCACTACTGATTTTCATAAGGGCGTGCATTTAATCTTGTAAATCGGATATGATGCGCACTTACACACACTACGGAAAAAGCTGTGTTTTGATTCACCTATAGCTATACCAATCACGGGAGAGATACCGCGCGACAGACCTCATGAAACTCTCAAACATCTTCATGATCGGGGTGATTGGATTGACGCTGACGCTATTGCTGGTCGCGACACCAGGCTTGGTGCAGCCGGTTGCGGCCGGACAAGCCGCGCTGAAAGCCTTCACGGCCGACTTAACCTCACGGCCGACATTGAATGTCTCCATTCGCCCCGTGCGTGGCGGCAATGCGGAAGTCACCGCCGTTGAATTTCGCATGGAACTGGGCGGCGAACTAAACAGTGAGAAGCCCTTCAGTGTGCAAGCGCCGATTACCTATGCAGGCCGCACCGGCATTGCTGACCGCGTCGCTAGCCTCAGCGTGCGTGACGCGACGGGCGATGTGGCGCTGAAAGTCGAAAACGATCCGGTAAATTCCGCAGGTTTTCCGTTCTATCGCCACTGGCGCGCCGAGCGCGCTATCGTCGCGCCGGTGGTCATGACCTATCGCATGCAATCATTCACGGGCACGGTGACGCCGGGCCCGCAATTCGATTTTTATTCACACAACGGCGGCATCAGCAGCGGCGGGATGGCGCTGTTCGTGTTGCCGGAAAATCTCGGCATTGTCGCGTCGCATGTGAAATGGGATTTGCGCGATCTGGCGCCTGGCTCCTTCGCGGCCTCAACGTATGGTGAAGGCGATTTCGATGTGCGTGGCACGGTGGACCAGTTGATGCAGGCGTATTATATGGCCGGGCCGCTCGGTCATTATACGCCAATTGAATCAGCTTCGTCGTCGGTCGGGTTTCACGCTTACTGGCTGGGGCAACCGGCCTTTGATCCGAAACAAGAGATGGCCTGGACTTATCGGTCTTACGAATACCAGCGCAAGTTTTATCGTGATAAGGCGGCCGCATCATACCGCGTATTCGTGCGGGCGCTCGCGGGCACCGGCGGCGGTACAGCTCTGCAGAATTCGTTTATGCTCGGCACCGCTCCGGGCGCCGCCGATTCAACCAAACCGGGGCCGCGTAATACGCTCGCGCACGAGATGGGCCATCAATGGGTCGGTGGCCTAAGCGGCGGTGGCCTAGGCGGCGTCACCTGGTTTGCTGAAGGGCTGAACGTCTATTACACCCGCCTGTTGTTACTGCGCTCGGGACTCGCACCCCTGGCGGACTACGAACGCGACATCAACCAAAACGCCCGGGACTATTTCACCAACTCATATAAAAACCATTCGGCCGAGGAACTCGCACGCCTGGGTTTCAGCGCCGGCGTCGGCACGGGTAGCGCGCAGCGCGTGCCGTACATGCGTGGCAGTATGTATTTCTCAGACGTTGATGCGCGCATTCGCGCCTCTTCCAGGGGGCGGCGCAAATTGGATGATGTGATGCTGCCTTTGTTCGAGCGTCGCCGTCGCGGCGAAGTTATCAGCCCGCAGACGCTGGTTGATGCGCTGGTCAAAGAGCTAGGTCAGGCGGCGCGCGCCGAGTTCGAGGCGGTGATTGTGCGTGGCGAAACCATCGTGCCGGAAGCGGGCGCCTTCGGCCCATGTTTTGAGCGCCGGGCAACGAAGTTCGTCGTGCAGGGCAAAGAGGTTGAAGGTTATGAATGGGTGCGCGTGGCAACGATTCCCGAAGCCCGTTGTCGCGAGTGGTGAGCACGATGATTGAGAGAACAAGATGAATTTCAAGCGAAGCACTTTGCTGCTGATTTCGATAGTCGCTTTATGCCTCAAGGTGATAGCGGCTCCGCAAACGGGTTCAGCCTCTACAGAAGAGCCCATCGTCACGACGCAACATCAAATCACCGTCGCCGGGCGTGTTCTTAAATACACCGCGCGCGCCGGGCGTTTACCGATCATCGAGAATGAAACGGGCGACGTTCACGGGCGCATGTTTTTCACCGCCTACACGCTGGAGACGGCGCCCGCCCGGCGCGCCCGGCCCTTGACCTTTCTGTGGAACGGCGGCCCCGGTTCCAGTTCTTCGCTCGTGCATCTGCTCGGTTTCGGCCCGCGCCGCCTGCAGCCCGACGGCACCGCCGTAGACAACGCGGGAACCTGGCTCGACGGGTCCGACCTTGTGTTTATTGACCCGATTGGCACGGGCTACAGCCGGCCGACCAAAGCCGAATACGGCGCGGAGTTCTACCAGACACGCGGCGATGCCGAGTCGGTGGCTGAATTTATTCGCGTTTATCGTAATCGCTATCAGGCGTGGGAGGCGCCGCTGTTTCTCGCGGGCGAAAGTTATGGCGTCATTCGCGCCGCCGGCGTTGCCGATGTCTTAGAGCGGCGCGGCCTCAAGGTAAGCGGCGTCATCCTCATCGGCCTCGCCTTGCCGCTCGGACAACTGACCAACGACGAGCGTACGGCGCTCGCCTTGCCGACCTGGACGGCTGCCGCGTGGGTCAACAAGAGACTCGCGCCGCCGTTGCAAGGCGATTTGCAAACGACGTTGCGACAGGCCGAAGCCTGGGCGCAGGGCGATTACGCAGCGGCGCTCGCGCGGCGCGATCAGTTGAGCGACACTGAACGACGGGCGGTGCTCGCCGAGCTTGCGCGCTTCACCGGCATTGATGCGAAGCATCTCGATGCCAGGACGCTCAGCATCGGGATGGAGCAGTTCTCACAACTACTGCTCGCCGATCGCAACCAGGTTGTCGGTCGTTACGATTCGCGGCTTGTCGGGCCGCGTGACCCACAGGAAAAACAGTACGACCCGACCAAAGATCCCAGCCTGAAAAGCATCATCAACGATACGGGCGTCGTGCGCTATTTCCGCAACGAATTGCAATACCAGAGCGACCTGCAATACCAGGGGCCGTTCGGCGGCGGCTATCCACCAGCCGAGAAGCCGCGCGGCGATTGGATGTCTGTGCGTTGGAAGTTTGGAGATGAGAAGGTGGTGGCGAGCGGCAATCTCGCGGCGCTCGGCGATGCGCCACTACGTCGCGCGCTGGCGGCGAATCCAAAAATGCGGGTGTTGAGCGTCTGCGGCTACTACGATCTGGTGTGCAGTTATCACGCCAATGTTTATGCGACGAAACATCTGGAAGAACCTTTGACGAGCCAGGTCAGCGCGCGTGGTTACGGCGGCGGGCACGCTTTGTACACCGATCCAAACGCGCAGATGGAACTCAAGCGCGACATCATCAAGTTCATGGAAAATGCGCCGCCACCCGCGCCACAACAACCTTCCGGCAAACGGACACAAAACTGAGGGCAACGACGATGCAACTGAACCGACGCGAACTACTCACAGGGCTCAGCGGACTCCTGGTCACAGAGAGGCTGGCGCAACCCCCAACCTCAACGCCACAGGGGAAAACCTTTCCGCGTAAGCCTGACTTCGCTATACCGGCGGGGCTGACCTATATCAACGGCGCCTTCACCCACCCGATGCCGATTGCCAGCGTCGAAGCCGTGCGCGAGTACAGCGAGCGCCGCGCCCGCCCGGGCGACATCAACGCGCCTGGCAATTCTGCAATGGTCAAAGCGGTCAAGGAAGAATTCGCCGCGCTCATCAATGCCAAGCCAGCCGAAATCGGTTTCATTCCGAACACCAGCACCGGCGAAAACCTGGTGGTCAATGGTCTGGGGATTGTCGGTTCGGGCGGCAACGTCGTCACCGATGCGTTGCACTTCGAGGGCGCCATCATCCATTTGCAAGCCTTGCAACGCGAGCGCGGATTGGATCTGCGCATCGCCATGCCGCGCGACGGGCGCATTGACATGCGCGACCTCGAACGCCTGGTGGACAAGAAAACCAAACTCATCGAAGTCTCGCTCGTAGCCATGTACAACGGCTTCCAGCACGATCTGAAAGCGGTTTGCGAGCTGGCGCACGCCCACGGGGCTTATGTATACGCAGACATCGTGCAGGCCGCGGGCGCGACGCCGATTGACGTGCGCGCGAGCGGCGTGGACTTCTGCGCCTGTTCCAGTTTCAAGTGGTTGATGGGCGATTTTGGCGCGGGTTTTCTTTACGCCCGCGAGGAGCTGTTGCCGCGCCTTCGCCGTTCACAATATGGCTATCATTCGGTGACTGAGATGATGACGCATTTCCTGCCCTACGATGCGCCGGGCAAAGCGCCGTTCTCGTGGGAACTGGGTCTGGACGCGAGCGCGACGTTTGAAGTTGGTAGTTATGCTTATGCGCCAATGGCGGCGCTCAGCGTTTCACTCCCTTACATCCGCAGCCTGGGGGTTGCAGCGATCGAGGCGCATCGCCAGGCCTTGCTTGAACGATTACGCAAAGAGATGCCGCGCCTGGGCTTTGCGCCGATCACGCCTGCCGGAACGAAGTCGGCGCTTTTGACCTTCCTCGTGAAAGAGCGGCAGCCGGTGTACGAGCGGCTGCAAAAAGCCAACATCAACGTGCGATTGGGCGATCACTTTATGCGCACCTCGCCATCGGTCTACAACGATATGCAAGATGTTGAGCGACTGCTGGAAGCCTTGTCGTAACCCGCCGCGAATTGTCGCCCCCTATTTATTGAAAAAAATAACGGGTTCAATGTTTTAAATGGAAGAGGGTATAAACGATTTCCGAGAGCCGCTCACCTGGTTGAACGAGCGGCTTTAGGGTGCAGGAAACTGATCATTGTATCCTCGTTCGCATACGCACAATTTGTCTATAGGTAAAGGAGACCTCAAATGGCAACAAAAACAGCGAGTAAAAAATCCTCTTCCAGCTCTAGCGCGGCCAAATCCGGGGCGAAAAAATCCCCCGGCAAACCCGGCGCGAGCCCCAAGGCCGGTGCAAAAAAGAGTGGCTCAAAGAAAACCTCGGCCACTAAATCTCAATTGAAAAAGACTGCCGTTAAGGTGCTGGCCGGGGCAGCCGCAGGCGCAGTTCGCGCCATCATTCCGCCGCTCGAAGAAGTGGCCGGGACGACTGAAAAAACCGCAGGCCTCAATCAGCAAGGCGGTAAAACGGGCGGGAATGCTTCCGGGAAGTCGAGTAAAAAATCTAGCAAGAAACCGCGCAGATAAGTTTTCCTTGCGCGTCTTAATCAGACAAGCAGCCTTCGCATCGCAAATGGAGGCTGCTTAATCAAAACCCGCGCCACCTTCCCGGCTTCCAAGGGAAATACGCAAGAGATGGACGATAAAGGAAAAAGGGCGGTCGCTAAAAATTCGGATACCTCAGCCGAAAGCTTGCCTGCATTGATCGGCCGCCTCGGCGACAGCCTCATCACCCTGCTCGACACCAAGCTAAGCCTGCTGAAGATAGAGCTCAAAGAAGACCTCAAGCTTTATGTACGAAACAGTATAGTTCTCACTCTGGGAGGACTGCTGCTAGTGATGGGTTTCGTGCTGCTCAACATTGCCATCGCATTTTTAATTGCCGCGCTGTTTGAAAAGACCGAGCTCAGTCAGCCGGTCAAGTATGCCTGCGGCTTTATACTAACTGGCCTGATCTATTTGGTCGTTGGGGCGCTCGCCGTGGTGAGGGGAAAAAATCGGTTGCAAAAACAGAATCTCGAACCGGAGGGCACGCTGAAAGAGTTAGAGAAGGACAAACAGTGGTTGAAGGAGGATTTTTAGCGTGCGCCGAAACCCCATCGCGAGGTTCCTCGAAGGAGGGAGGAGAGATGACGAAAGGCAGAAGCGCGCCGCCGACTGAGGTGTCACCCACTGAGGTGTCACCGACTGATGACCAGGTGCGCGACAAGGCGCAGCTCCAACGCCAGATGGAAGAGGCCCGCCAGTCCATCTCGCAGACGGTCGAAGAGATTAAAGAGACCTTCGAAGATCAATATGAATCGGTGAAGCAGACGGTTGCCGGCGTACTTGACTTTCGAGAACAGTTTCAGAAAGACCCCCTGGTCTGGAGTCTCGGCGCCCTATCAGCGGGGTTTGCGCTCGGCTATACGCTCGGCTATGCCCATAAAAATATGCAGGCCGCCGGGCATAAACATTCCGAAATCATCGCCTTTGCCGATAGCCTGGTCGATGAGCTCGGCACGCTCGGCAACAGCCTCGTCTTACCGCCCCTCAACGCCAAGCTTAAGGAGTTATTCGGCCTCGACCTCTCCGGCGTTCTGGGAGAGATTCGTGATATAAAGAAGGCAACACCCAGAAAACCGGCGGTTGCGAAAGTGGCGACCAGAAAGAGCGTGGCAAGAAAAACGGGCGTGAAAAATCGGAAAACCAAGGCCACGTCTAAAAGCAAACCGTAAGCTAGTTGGATTTTATAAAGCTATTGGAATTATATAGTCGTCTTGGCCGAAGCATATTTTTGTCCCACCGCACAGGCTGACCTCGGGGCGGAATTCTCCGTCCGCCACCCGGGGCCGTCGGCTCTCATACGGACCCATTTACGATTACTCAAATTCTTCAGGCTTCACAAATTTTAATTGATCGGATGTTGAGTGACTGCAGCAAACGGCAGAGAGAAGTCGTCTAGTCTTTCCTCTTCAATGTGGCGCGGGAATAATTGCGGGTCGTAATTCAACATCACTACATTTTTACAGAGTAGCTGGCGTATAACTATTTGTTAAACCCGCCTCTCAAGCGGTCGCCTCGAATCGCCTCAACCCATCGCCAATCATCCTTCAAATAATAATATAGTTCCTTCCAGCTTTTCTGAGATGCAGCCGAGAAAGGTGACAGAGGCGCATTGGGGTCCAGTTGGAAAAGGTGACTATGCTTCTTTCTTCAGAACTTGATGGGTAAAAAGTGGAGGCGTATGATGGCGCGGGTCGAGTGATGCGGGGTATGAGGCGACTTTGCGAATCGGAGGATGCATGAAATTTACGAACGCTTTGAAGTTGGTATTTCTCATCTGGTTAATCGTTTTCGGTCACGCTGTGGGGCGCGCCCAAGTGACGGCCATTAGGGCTGGTAAATTGGTTGACCCGGAGGCCGGTACGGTTACCGTTAATCAAATCATCCTGGTCGAAGGCCAAACGATCAAAGCCATAGGCCCGGACGTGAAAATCCCTGCCGGGGCGGCAATTATTGATTTATCAAACCGGACGGTACTGCCCGGCTTGTTCGATGCTCACACGCATCTGTGTATGACCACGCGGCGTGAGCGGGATGGCGGTAATTACTACTTCACAACGCTTATTGACTCGAACAGTTATCGTGCGATACAGGGGGTTGCGAATGCTCGTTCGATGCTTGAGACCGGATTTACCACCGTGCGTGATATCGGAAATGCCGGTAATTATGTCGACACGGCTCTGCGCCGTTCGATAGATGAAGAGCTCGTGCCGGGCCCGACAATTATCAATGCCGGTCGGATCATCGCGCCCTATGGCGGACAATTTCAGATGCAGCCCGATAAACCTGGTCTGGGCAACCCGGAGTATTTTTATGCCGACACCCGCGATGAGCTAAAAAAGGCGATTCGGGAGAATATCCATTTCGGAGCCCTCGTTATCAAGCTGGTTGTTGATGATCAGCGATACATTTATTCCGTCGAAGACATCCGCTTTGTGATTGAAGAAGCGGCTCGTGCCGGACTAAAGGTTGCCGCCCATTGCTGGACGGAAGCGGGGGCGCGTAATGCAGCGGAGGCCGGCGTCGCTTCTATCGAACATGGCGTCGCCATATCGAACGAGGCGTTGGCGATCGCCAAGCGCAATGGCGTGACGCTCGTGCCGACTCCCTTTACGGAGACCGATGCTCGTGAATTCCGCACGGCGGGAGCCAACAAAGGCGTGAATGAACGGTGGTTTATAGACCCGGTCAAGCGCGCCCATCAGATCGGCGTCACCCTCGTTTTCGGCCCCGACGTTATTTTTACGACGAAAGAGTATTCGCGCGGTAGGTTGTCGATCGAAACGATAGATAACTGGGTTGAAGCAGGCATCCCGGCACGGGTGATTTTACAAGCTTTGACGACGAACGCCGCACGCCTGCTCGGTGTCGAGAAGGAGAGAGGCACACTGCGCGCTGGGATGAAAGCCGACATCATCGCGACCGCCGCCAATCCACTCGACCACATTGAAACGCTCAAGGCGGTGACCTTTGTGATGAAGAACGGTAAGGTCTTCAAAGAAAATAGATGATCTTGATGTGAAAACCGTAACCTGTCGCACTGCAAACTGCGGGTATCGGCCACCTATCAAGTTGCCGCTTATCAATCAGCATCATCAACGCGAATACGGGCCTCTGCTGCTTTAACTGGCATCATTACCACGCCCCACTTGTCGTACAATTTGCGCAACGCCGCGTCTACATCTTCTCTCACCAGGGCGATACCAAACGGTTACGATGCGGCGTCAGCGGCGGCGTCTATGGCGAGCGACGAAGATAGTTCGCGGTAGGCATTGGCTTGAGCGATGAGTTCTTGAGCTTTCTTCTCGAACATCTCGACGGCGTCCGCACCTGCGGGCCAGCGCAGCGGCAGATCGTCCTTGGCAATAAGCTGCATCAAGGCGTCCGCAAGTTTTGCCGGATCGCCGGTCTGCTGACCGTTCATGCCTTTCCAGGCGGTGACGGTTTCCCGCGTCTTCTCGGCGTAGTCATCTATCGAAGGCTCGGGATAGTTGGTCGAATCCTCCGTCAGCAGTTCCGTGCGGAAGAACCCAGGCTCCACAAGCAGCGTCCGGATACCGAAAGGCTCGACCTCCGGTGCAAGCGACTCCATCCATCCCTCGACGCCAAACTTCGAGGCCGAATAAGCCGACACGAAAGCCTGGCCGGCGATGCCGCCCGTCGAAGATATCGTCACGATTAGCCCGCTCCGCTGCTTTCGCATGAGGGGTAGGACCGCACGGGTCACGTTCACCGGCCCGAAAAGAAGAGAGCGCGCGACGATTCTCATCGCGCGCAGTTTCATTCTCCCTTTTTAATGAATTGCTAAACAGATCAGCGATTGACCAGTTTTTGCGAGCCTTCGCCGTATCGTGCACCCTGCACGTTAACCTGCGCGGTCAGGTTATCGAGTTCGCGCAGGTCGTCAGTCGTCAATTCGACCTGCACCGCGCCGAGATTTTCTTCAAGACGGTGTAACTTCGTGGTTCCTGGAATCGGCACGATCCAGGGCTTTTGCGCCAGAACCCAGGCGAGCGCGATCTGCGCCGGTGTGGCGTTTTTCTGTTCGGCAAAACGGCTGATCAAATCAACCAAAGCCTGATTCGCTTTGCGCGCATCGGGCGCAAAGCGCGGCACGGTGTTGCGAAAATCGCTGCTGTCGAAGGTCGTGTTTTCGTCAATCTTTCCCGTCAAAAAACCTTTGCCGAGCGGGCTAAAGGGAACGAAACCGATTCCCAGTTCTTCAAGGACGGGCAGAATTTCCGCCTCCGGTTCTCGCCACCACAAAGAATATTCGCTTTGCAGCGCCGTCACCGGCTGCACGGCGTGGGCGCGGCGAATGGCTTCGACGCCGGCTTCGGAAAGCCCGAAATGTCGCACTTTACCTTGCTGAATTAACTCTTTGACCGCGCCCGCCACGTCCTCCATCGGCACGTTGGGGTCAACGCGGTGTTGATAAAACAGGTCTATGTGATCGGTCTTGAGCCGCTTGAGCGACGCTTCGGCAACCTCTTTGATACGTTCCGGTCGGCTGTTGAGCGGCGGCGCCTGGTGCTGCGTTCCGTCCGCAGCGATGTTGAATCCGAATTTCGTGGCGATGACGACCTGCTCGCGAACCGGAGCGAGCGCCTCGCCAACCAGTTCTTCGTTGGTAAACGGACCGTAAACTTCTGCGGTGTCGAAAAACGTGACGCCTTTCTCGACCGCCGTACGGATCAGCGCGATCATCTCCCGCTGGTCTTTCGCCGGACCCAAACCAAAGCTCATGCCCATGCATCCCAGTCCGAGAGCGGAAACTTCCAGCCCACGGCTTCCTAGTATTCGCTTCTTCATTCTCTTCTCCTTCAGGGTAGGTCTACTTCAACCCTTCCCATATATTTATTAAACTCACAAATAATCACTATCTGCGTTTTACGGTGCGATATTAATTATAGGAGCCCCGGAAGGTAGGGCGGTAGGGATGATCCTCGCGAATAATTGTACGATTCTGCATTTTTCTCCATTCAGTATGAAATGAAACCCCAATCAAACCCCGCTTGTTAGGCGTGTAAAAAGGGGAAATCCGTTTTTAAGAATTGTAGATTTTGCTCGCGCCTGACCTAGTCGCCAAAGCGGTGGCGGCGGTGGAGGTGAAGCTGAGAACGATAGTAAAGGAGCAGGTAGTCTGACCAGAAATGGTCGGGCCATTTTTTTGCATCAAGTTGTCAAGCTAATCGCACAGAGTTATTATAGCGACACCCTTCGAGTCCTAAGTCATTTGAAGTGGAAGCCTGGGCATATTTATAGATATGCAAGATACAACACGGCTATACATCTGTACGAAGGCTCTCTCGACTCAAAAGCCGTGAGCGGGTTACGCGGGCCGATACTTATCTCACATACGCCCCGCCTGGATACTTGATTTTCGGGCGCCAGGGTATGCTGATGCGCCGGTTGCAAGGAAGCAATACGTGATGAAGCCGGAGCGCTATAAACAAATTGAGGAGCTCTACCACGCAGCGCTCAGTTGCAAGCCCGAAGAGCGCCTGGCGTTCCTTGAACGCGCTTGTGACGGGGATGCGGCGCTACGAGTAGAGGTGGAATCGCTGATTGGTTATGATGAGCGAGCCGCAAAATTCATTGAGACGCCGCCCGCTGATATCGCCGCCGCGATAGTAGCTGCCGAGCCGCCGCATGCTCTGGTCGGACGGATACTGGGACACTATCGCGTGGTGTCGCTATTGGGTGCCGGTGGCATGGGTGAGGTTTTCTTAGGCGAAGACACCCGCCTCGGTCGTAAAGTTGCCATCAAAATTCTTCCTCAAAATTTTATCCATGACGAAAAGCGCATCCTTCGTTTCAAGCAGGAAGCTCGCGCCGTTTCGGCCCTCAATCATCCCAACATTCTCACCCTCCACGATATTGGCGAAGATAATTCCACCCTGTTTATCGTTACTGAATTTGTTCAAGGAGAAACTCTACGCCAACGACTATCCGGTGAGAGGCTGCCCCTGACAGAAGCCATCGACATCGCTACACAAATCGCTCAGGCGCTTGCTGCTGCACATCAAGTAGGCATCATTCATCGGGACATCAAACCGGAAAATATCATCCTGAGAACGGACCGGTATGTGAAAGTGCTGGATTTTGGACTGGCAAAACTTGCCGAGCCGCAAGTCCTGGCTCAAGATTCGTCGCTACTGACGAGTCCGATGTTGAGCACCGAACCCGGTTTGATGATGGGAACCACTCA
>JBIOWC010000590.1:0-3403 GCA_044868105.1 Blastocatellia bacterium | reverse complement strand
CTTCAAGTTTCCGCCACTCCACAGGCTTCACCATGTGCTCATCGAAACCCGCTTCTCGAGAACGTTCTCGATCTGATTCTTGTCCATAGCCCGTAATCGCAATCAATCGCATTTCTCTTAGTTCAGGAATCTGGCGCAGGTGCTTTGCGACCTGATAGCCATCGATATCGGGCAAACCGATATCCAACAGCGTGATGTCTGGCTGATATTCAACAGCGATCTCCAAAGCCTTTTGAGCTGAGTAGGCTACTTGAACCTCGTGCCCGGATGCCTCCAATATAGCCGCAATAGAATCAGCGGAATCTGCATTGTCATCTACAACGAGCACACGCCATGTTTGTAAAGGTTGCGCCCCTTTTGCAGCGGGGACCTTAGCTTGTCGTGCAGGCGATCTTAATGCGGGCAGACGCACGATGAACTCGCTGCCTCGACCTAAACCGGAACTATGCGCCTCGGTTGTTCCTCCATGCATCTCAATTACCTTTCGCACGACGGTCAACCCAACACCCAATCCGCCCTGAGATCTATCCAGGGTTCTTTGCGCCTGAGTGAAGAGATCAAAAATATGAGGTAGTAAATCCGGCGCAATTCCCACACCGGTATCCTTTACGCTTATTACAACCTCATCGGGTTCCTCTTCAATAGTAAGCCGGATATGACCGCCTTCCGGCGTGTATTTCGCGGCGTTGCTAAGCAGGTTAACTATTACTTCCTCAAGCCGAACTGCATCGCCGAGTACCCAAGCGGGTTCTTGCGGAAGCGCTACATTCAATCGATGCTTCCGTTCATCGATCAACGTGCGGGCGGTTTCCACCGCTTGTTGCGCGACGCCGCGCAGGTCTAGTTCTTCCTGATGAAGTTGAATCCTGCCGCTGAGAACGCGTGAAACTTCTAATAAATCATTTACCAGGACCACCAGGTTCCCAACCTGGCGTCGAATTATGGTTCTGGCCTTCTGTTGAATCGTCTCACCTCTGTCCAGACCCAAAAGCTCGACCGCATTTGTAATAGCGGCAAGCGGGTTCCGAAGTTCGTGAGACAGCATTGCCAGGAATTCGTCTTTGCGGCGATGCAGGTCTACCAGTGCTTCGGCTTCGCCTGTGCGCGCTCTAACTGGTGATGTTGCGTGTTATCGCGAATATTGCATTGAATCACTGGCTGGTGATTCACGTTATAGACGTTGCTGACAAACTCAACTTCCACCCTCCGCCCGGCTTTGGTTACCAGTGGTAAATTGTGGTAGCGAATGTAGCCGTGCTCTTGCAGTTGTCGAAAGGCGGCTTGGCTCGATTGAATGTCTTGAAAGAGACCTATCTGCCAAAGTTCCTTGCCAAGTAACTCGTTGGTCGGATAGTCCAGCAATTCCGAAATGAAAGGATTGGCGTCAGTGATCCTCCCGGTATCGGACTCGAGTATGAGGATGCCGTCCTTGGCTGTCTCGAATAGGCGACGAAAACGCATCTCGCTGTTTCTCATTGCGATTTCCGCATTATGACGATCAGTAATGTCCTCAATGGCAAGAAGGATCAGATCAGGCTGACTATTCACTGATGCAAGCCGAGCGGCATTGAGCCGCATTACTCTGTGTCCAATCGCGGGGAAAGTTTGTTCAACTTCGAAATCATGGATAGGGTGGTCATTACGAAGAACCTCTTTTAGCAGCGTCCTCAATTCAGGTAGGTCCCACTGCCCATTGCCGAGGTCATAGATAAATTTATCCTCTGTTTCCCTCGGGGGCACCTTGAAGGTTTCATAGAAACTTCGATTCGCCGTTTTGATTCGTAGGTTATGGTCAAGAACGATGAACGGCTCTCTCAAAGTTGCCAGGATCGCTTCGGCATAGTTGACGGTATCCTGCAGTAACTGCTCTTGTAGTCTACTTTCGGTAATATCTCTAAAGACGAGCGCAGCTCCGACGACTTCGCCATTGGCGTTATGAATTGGCGCCGCACTATAGCCAATAGATTTTTCCGTACCATCGTTCGTGATGAGCAGCGTGTGATTTGCCAGACCGACGACCTTACCTTCACGCAGCGCACGGGTCGCAGGATTTTCGACTGTGTGGCGAGTTTCTTCATTAACGATTTTGAAAATTTTTTCGAGCGGAAGTCCCACAGCATCGGCTTGTGTCCACCCTGTTAAGACCTGAGCCACAGGATTCAGAAACGTGACTAGCCCTTTGATATCGGTAGTAATTACAGCATCGCTGATGCTGGAGAGTGTGATGCGCAGCATCGCCGGCTGCTCGTGCGGCGCAGTAGCGTTAGGCTGTGGGGTTTCTCTGTTAGGCTCCATACCTGCTAGACAAAGTTACCAAACAGTCCGCGCTGAGCCCTTTGCTAAGGGCAAGCCTCGCGAAACAGTTGTGTGACGAAGATTTTAAGACAAAGCCGGAGAGAAGTTCCAGCGGCCGCTTTCGCGATCGACAGAAACCATCATGAGAGTGCTTAGTATCGTTGCTAGCGCTAGGTAAGAAGCCGGAATGAGGATTTTAAGTCCGGCTTAAACACCTGCTCAGCCTGTTTATAACTGTCCTTATCCGCTAACCTAAACCGCGCTCGCTTCGAGAAATTTATTCAGAGAGGGCACGGGCTTGGGCAGCACCGGCGCGGGAACGCGAGCGCGCCGTGCGATTTGTATAGGCGAGGTCGTCTATATGCCACCGTGTGGATTGTCCCTCGCTCCGAATATTGCCGGACCCATCGGACTCGTAGGTGTATGGCCCAAAGAATTCCCAGTCTGTGGGTGTGTAGAGAACGTAGCCACCGCGGAAGACGGCATGTGCCACTAACTCTTCTCGTTCCGAGGGTAAGGTATAAATGCCTCTCTCTTTTAGTTGCTGCATCGGCCCTCTTTTTTATCAAATTTCTTACGCCTGTTACCTGCCTCGAGTAGCAGATAAGTTTCAGGGACTAACAACTCTCTCTCAGTTCGTTCTTGTAGCGTTGCACAAGGAGGTTGAGATACTGAGTACCATCAAAGCGTTCGCCGCGCTACTCAACGTAGTGTTCATTCAATTGCGCTTTGAGCCCCGGAGGAACGGAATGCCAACGGGCAGCGCACAATTCTTTCGAAGACGAGGCTAACGCTTCTACCCGGACCACGTGCCACCGGTCAAGGTGTTCTTCATAATGCCAGCGATATATTGGACCATGGCTACGCTGGCTATAGAAAACACTATTTTCTCCACCCCTGGAGTCAGGCTTGATGTATATACGCAATCCGTTCATGGTCCCCCGCCAGCATTAAAGCTGCCTTAATGCATCATGCTCTGATGCGGTTATCGGAATCGGTTCGCCGGCGTCTTTATTAGTGGATTGGTGAGTCTGCGACATAGCGAGTTGCGTAAAGGAAATCAAGCCTCGCCTGACTTCTTCCACTGCAATGGTCGTATTTTTGTGCT
>JBIOWC010000589.1:0-6105 GCA_044868105.1 Blastocatellia bacterium | reverse complement strand
ACGCAACGCCTGGCTCAACACATGATTGCTCAGGTAAAAGCGCAACCGGAAAGCCAACCGAGTATTGTTTTTGTGACTTCCATATCGGCTTATATGTCATCAACATCACGCGCCGAATACTGTGTGTCAAAAGCGGGACTGAGCATGGCAGCGGCGGTCTTCGCCGATAGATTGTCCGAATACGGCATCAATGTTTATGAAGTGCGGCCAGGGATTATCAAAACCGATATGACCGCTGCGGTTGAAGCCAAGTATGACCGGTTGATTGCCGAAGGGTTGATTCCGCAACGCCGTTGGGGACTTCCCGAAGACGTTGGCAAAGCGGTTGCCGCATTAGTGAATGGCAGTTTTCAATACTCGACCGGCACCGTAATCGAAGTCAGCGGCGGCATGAATTTGCGAAGGCTGTGAAACAGAATTTATGAATGTGAACCAAACAATTGATAAACGAGCGCTGCGCCCGCGCCTTGAACAGGCGTTCGAGTTCGGCGTTGCTCAACTGGAAAAGATGTTGCCCAAATGGACGAGCGACAAAGCCGCTCCGATTTACACGGAAAACGGCATTTGGTCGCGCCCCGATTTTATCTGGACGGATTGGTGTCCGGGTTTTTATGCGGGAATGATGTGGCTGGCCTATGAGCGAACGGGAGAGACGAAGTGGCGCGAAGCGGCCGAAACGTACACGCGAAAATTAGAAGCCCGAAAGTTTGACCGCGATGTGCACGACCTCGGGTTCATTTTCATGTCAACGGCGAATCGCTGGTTTAACCTGTTGCCTGAAGGGGATGCGACCAAACAGTGGCTCAAAGAGGTGCTAATTACTGCCGGCACCATTCAATCTTTTCGCTGGAAAGAGACGGGCGAAGACCACTACATCTATTCATTCAATGGGCCGCAATCGTTGTTCATTGACATTATGATGAACATTCGCCTGCTGTTTCGCGCTCATGAGTTGGGAGGCGAAGACGAGTTATATCGCAAGGCGGTCACCCATGCGCGAACCACGGAAAAATATCTGGTGCGCAAAGCCGGAACGCGTTTAGTTGATGGTGAAGGCAAAGTCATTCACGAAGCCATCTTCAACCCTGTGCGCGGCGAATTTCGCAACCTGTCGACGCAACAAGGTTATTCGCCGTTCACTTGTTGGGCGCGCGGTTTGGCCTGGGCTATGTACGGTTTTACCGATACCTATCGGTTTACGCGAGATGGCTTTTTTTTAGAAACCGCCGAACGCTGCGCCGGATTTTACCTTCAACACACGCCCGATGACGGTGTGCCTTTTTGGGATTACGGAGCGCCGGGAATTCCCGACGAACCGCTCGACAGTTCCGCGGCGGCGATTGCCGCCTCTGCGTTTTGGAAATTAAAAGATATTGAAGGCACCGGGCGAAGCGCTGAGACCTACAAACAAGCGGCGCTCACGATTCTTTCGACGTTGACCGGAGAAGGCTTCACGGGCGACGCCAGCCGGGAAGGGATTTTGCGGCACGGGGTTTATCACAAACCGATGAACTGGGGCGTTGATGAATCGGTGATGTGGGGCGATTATTTTTTCATGGAAGCGTTGCACACGGTTTTGGCAGATGAAGGGTGAGCGGGTTTAATCCCTTATCATCTTGCGGTGAAAATCAGATGAAGAGGGCAGGGGCGAAAGCGGCCCTCGCCATAAAAACCTATAGCGGCATTCAAAACGAAGCAACCGACTAATTCTGGGAACGCCGACTTAAAAGTCTGCATCAACCGCTTGCACGTACTTGAAGACCGCTATATTTTCAATATCAGGAAAAGAGTCCTGGCTTTAGAACAACCACAATTCAGGTCTTAGGGATTGCCATAACTTATCCGCGAGAATGAATCCGACCGATTGACGACCGAAACTGATTCGGGCAAATCCCGTCATTCCGGGTCGCAATAAACCATCACTGTTTTCAACCATTACTTCAACGGGATAAAACCGCAGGCCGTTTTGATTGCTAATCGGTTCGGCATTGATCTTCGATACGCGCCCGGTAAAGGTGCGACCCGGCACGGTCTTTAATTTGAAACGCACGGGGCTGTCTAAACGGACATTGCTGATTTCGCGTTCGCTCACTTCAATTTTGAGTTGGAATTTTTCGAGTTCGCCGATGCGACAAATCTCGTCGCCTTTGTTGTAATGGCGACCGATGGTTTTTTGCAGGTCTTCGCTAAGCACGACGCCGGCGCGTGGCGCGGTAACCTTCAGGCCTTCATATTCGCGTTGCAAAATCTCCTGACGTTGTTTGAAGGCTTCGAGTTGTTGACGGTTGGAATGCAACTCGGAAATTAACGCTTCAAAATTAGAACGCGCGGCACGGGCTTCGGTTTCGGCTACCAGTGAACTGGTCTCGGTGGTTGAAGTCAGGCGGCGATGGTCAACCTTGGCGGCTTCAAACCGCGCGCGCGCCGCCTGTAACTCTTTTTCGCTGATGCGCATTGCCGCGACCGCCCGGTCATAAATTTGCGCGCCGACCAGCCCTTGCTCGTATAGTTTTTTATAGCGTTCAACCTCGCGGCGATTATGTTCCAGTTCAGTCTGTTTCAATTCGATTTCCGATTGCAGGATGGCCAGCGAAGCGGGAAGGGAAGCGGCGCTTGCGGCCGACTCTTTAATTTGCGAGGTCTCGCTCTGATACTCTTCCAACAAGCGTTTGCGTTCACTCTCTTTCAAATTTGCCGACAACATCAATTCGCTTTTAACTTTCAACTCATCTTCGATGCGCGAATTGTTGGCGCTGAGCCGTTGAATTTCGGCGTTGATTAGCGTGAGCTTATCTTCAAGCTCAGGGTTTGCCAGCCGGGCAATCTTTGCGCCCTCGGCTATCTGATCGCCTTGTTGGACAAAAATTTCCGCCAGCACCGCATCGGTATTGGCCCGCGCGATGCCTTCGCGACCAGGCGGCAAAAGCAACGTACAATCGCTTCCGCTCGAGGCCTCCCAGGGGGTAATCAATATGGTGATAACCAGCAACGCCAATGCGCCTTTGATCATCGTGCTGCGACGCAAGGCGAATCTGCGAGTCGCAGTTTCATTTGCGGCCTTTTCGATTTGAGAATTTTGCAAAGCTTGTGCTGACATCGTTGACGCTCCTTTCGATGACGCTTTTTTGAATGAAGCAATCGAAGTTAAAAATTTGTTCAAGGCTGGCTTCCACCATTTTTTGGTGAGCAAAATTGCAAGGCAAAAGGTGATGAGCGCGCCGATAAATCCCAGTCCATCCATTAACCGCGCTCCCGCCCAATTGAGGATAAAATAAATCAGCGTGAGTGAGTAAAGGATTGAACCTAACCAATAGGTGATAAATAGCATGGGACGCGATACGTGACTTGATTGCCTGTTCGAAGTCCCCAGCATTTTTGCAAAGAGCGAACCGACATAGTCGGCGGATTGCAACTGCAGATTTTGCACGCCCAAAACCTGCGACAATACATAATAGCCATCGAGTTTAATTAACGGATTGCAGTTGAGCAGAATATTAAACGTGCCGCCGAGAAAAATTAAAAAACCCATATCGGCAATCAAGGTATAAGGTGTAGCAAGCAACCAGACCAAAGCGGCGAGGGCGCTCACCGAAAGCTGCCAGTAGATGCCTGCGGCAATGACCCAGATTCTCTGGCTCTTGCGTCCGAATCGGTAGATGTCCGAAACGTTGCAATAAAAGGCCGGCATCACATAGTAAATCATCAACACGCCCATCTCTTTGACATCCCCGCCAAAATGTTTGCAAGCCCAACCATGGGCGAATTCATGCAACACAGTGATTGCGAAGGTGAAGAGAATAATCAGGCTCAAACCATACTGCGAGTAGGTATAGGAGAGGTAAGTCGCAACTTCGTCGCTTCTGGTTAGGAGGCCGAGCAAGACGACGAACATTAATACGAACATTGCCGTAATGAAGGGCTTGGTTAAGAGCCAGGCGAATCGTTTATCCAGCCAACCAAGCAGGCGACTCGGATCAAATAGGCGAATGCGGCGATAGAGGTCTTGTGCGGGTTTGGGCGATATGGGTAGCGGATGGCCGCCACGCGCCATGAGCCCCAGGGTGTCCAGCTTCGTCAAAAATTTAATCAATGCTGGCAGCGAAGCGCGCGGCACCGCGCCGGTTCTCCCGCCTTGTGACACTTCAAGAAGCGTCTGCGTGCCATCGAACTGTTGAAAGATTTTGTACTCAGGCGGTTTGAGCAGAAAGTAACGCGAGGTCGCCTGATTTCTGATGACATAGCGTATGGCATCGCCTTCAGTCTGTTCGGTCACATCTACGGCTTCAGCCATACGCGGCGGATAGAGGCAATAAGGCGAATTGGCAGAGGCATCGTTAAACATACAAATATTTCTTGATGAGGGTCGTTTGAAAAGTGTTATCGGCTTTTCGTTTACCGGCGGATGTTGAATGTTGAATCGTTAAGTTGAAAACCCGCTTTCGCTATCGAGAATTTATCGAACACATAACCGTAAAGCGCTTCAACTGTCTCGTAAGTCATGCCAATTTTTTCAAGCACACGCTTTGAGGCAACATTTTCCGGTCTGGTGAAAGCGCATACCTGTTCGACATTGATCACCTCAAAGCCGTAGCGCAAGCTGGCATAGGCGGCTTCCGTCGCTAGCCCCAGGCCCCAAAACTCTCTGGCGATCAGATAGGCCATCTCGGGCGTTTTCCGAATCATAGTGTAGCCGCAAAAACCAATGAGTTCGCCAGTGGCGCGATAAATCACGGCCCATTTGCCGAGATGATATTCTTGCCAATAAAAATCTATATATTTATTCAACAGCGAGAAGGTCTCTTCTTTTGAGGGCGTGTCGCCTTCACCAAAAAATTTTGTGACCTCCGGGTTAGATAAAATTTTGAATAGCGCATCAAAATCCTGTGGAGTAAATCTGCGAAGCAGCAATTGTTCAGTTTCAATTTCCGGTACGGTAAAGATGGGTTTCACCTCCTGGAATAGTTCGACCATTGTAAACTGAAGGCTAGGAAATTGTTTTATCATGAAAATATCCTTTCATAAAAAGGAAAAGCGCGGCGAGTAGAAGCATGAACCGTCACGAGCGGGGGTAGGGTGTCGTTGACGTAGGCTCATAATCGCCGCGCTGACTGTAAATTTGTTTTGCGATTAGGAAGTCAATATAAGTCCCGGCGCTACCACCTCTTCCATCTCTTCAACTTCCAACACGTCTAACATTTCTCTTTCGTTAATCATTACTCTTTCCTCCAAATTAATTTTTGTTTTTTGTTTATGCGCCTTAAATAGGGATTGGTATTTAAGACCGCCAAAATTCTGTGGGAGCAGATTTTCAAATATCAGGCGATCAAAACAGACTCAAAACGAAGACTACTTCAAACTAGACAATTTCAAACTCTATCCAGATTTCCCCATCGTCTGTGATGGTTCTTTCGTTAATCATTTTCTATGTCTCCTTGTTTGTCTGGGTGCGACATAGACTAGTGCAATGGTTGTGCCATTGAGTAGCCATATGCCTGTGCAATATTTTTCAATAACTTAGCCTGTGAGAATGGGTAAATTGGAAAAAGTAAAAACGTGTAGTGGCTACACACTCTAAGCGTGTGGCTTGGCAAGGTCCGAATAAGCTTTATTATTTTAGCGTTTAACCTGATGTGTGTAGACACTACACAAGTGTGTAGCCGCTACACAATATTCATAGCGCTTTTAGGTAGATATTCATTTCAGTAACTCGACGGTTAGGATGCCTCTACGCACCATTTGTTCTCCATCACCGTCGAGCAACGGACGAGATAGGCAATTTTATCTTTGTAAATTTAAGCGATTCATTTTCAGATAAAGCCCCATGCGCGAGAGCCCCAGCTTTTTGGCGGCTTGCGCGATATTGCCTTCCGAACCTCTGAGGGCTTCTTGAATCATTCGACGTTCGAGCTCATCCGTAGCATCTTGTAACGTAGAATCTGAAAAATCCAGCGCTTCGCTTGGGCGTGTTTTGGATGATGCTTTCGCGGTCAGTTGAAGTTCACTGCCAGCGGTGATGATTTCCGCCGAGAGGGAATCCGGAGCCACAATACTTCCCGAATCACTGTATGCCACTATCCGCCGCACCTCATTGCACAACTGCCGCAC
>JBIOWC010000588.1:0-12529 GCA_044868105.1 Blastocatellia bacterium | reverse complement strand
ATTGCGCAGTGATGCGATACGAAGATGGCAAAGTGGTGTTGAAATGGAACACGGCTAATGCCGCCGATAATCTGGGATTTAATATCTATCGCGAAGATAAAAAGGGTAATCGAATCAAACTGAATAGCGCGGTGATTGGCGGCGCTGGTTTATTAGCCAAAGCCGGTTCGCCACTGGTTCCCGAACAGACCTTTTCATGGTTCGATAATCGCGACGGCGCGAACCGCAAATCGCTTTACTTCATTGAAGACCTCGATTTTTCCGGACAGAAAACCCTTTATGGACCGTTTACGGTCGGCACTGCCAAAGGTAACGCGCCAACTGTTGCGAAAATAAATTCTTCGGCAGGTGAAGAAACTGCTATATGGCAAACAAGCTATCCGGCCGATAGCCAATCCGCCTATTCGTCGCTCAATCAACAGAGCCAGACGCTGGCTGCGAGTGCTTTGCAGTCATCAGCAAAGGCGAGCGGCGAAGAGTATGCTATGTCGCAAGCCTCCGGGCAGTTTGAACTGGCTGGGAATGGACAGGCGATTAAATTGGGCGTGCGACACGAAGGCTGGTATCGCGTCAGTTACGCTGAGTTGCGCGGCGCAGGACTGACTGCGACGGTCAACCCGCGACGTTTGAAACTGATGGTCAACGGAGTCGAGCAGGCGATGCTCGTCAACGGTGAGGGTGACGGACGCTTTGACGCGGGCGATTCCATAGAGTTTTATGGCGCGGGGATTGATACCCTGGCGACCGATGAACAGGTGTACTGGTTGGCTGAAGGGCAGAGCCTGGGCAAACGCATTACGGCGAGTAAAGCAACCGGCACCGGAGCGAGCGTGACAGGCTACAGTTGTACGATGGAACGCCGTGACCGCAGCATCTATTTTTCAGGCTTGCTCAATGGTGATGAGAATAATTATTTTGGCGCCATCGTCCTGAGTGATGGCGTTGACCAGGCCGTGGAGGTGAAGAGAGTTGACCGCACGGCCGCTTCGACACCCGTCGCATTAGAAGTGATGTTACAGGGGGTGACGGAAACTTATCACCGGGTTAGTGTGACGCTCAATGGTCAATATCTGGGGGAGACAGAGTTTTTTGGCAAAACCGCGAGTTCATTTCGCGCCGAGGTCTCTCAAGCCTTGCTCGTGGAAGGCAACAATAATGTTCGATTAACCTCGCTTAATGGCGGTAGTGACATCAGCCTGGTGGATTGCATTCGAGTCAATTACCCGCATCAATATACGACCGATGACAATCGATTGATGATGAGCGCAACCGATGGCAGCGCCTTAAAGATTGGCGGATTCAGCGAAGGGCGCATAAGGGTAATGGATATCTGCGACCCACAAAAGGTTCAGGAATTGCAGGGCGATATTGTGCAGGATGGCAACGGTTACGCCGTCAAGTTGATGGTCAAACAAAGAGGCCTGCATAAGTTGCTGGCGTTTACCGATAGCCAGGTACAATTAGTTGATGAAGTCAAAGCCAATCAACCCTCGTCCTGGAATGCGAAAACCAACGAAGCCGATCTGGTTGTCTTGACCCACGAAAAGCTGGCCAGCGCCGTAACCCCGCTGGTGAACCTGAGAAGATCGCAAGGTTATCAAGTGGCCGTCGTCAATGTCGAAGATGCGTATGACGAATACGGTTATGGCGTGAAGAGTGTCGGAGCCCTCAGAGAGTTATTGAGGCAGACGCAGAACTGGCGACTCGCGCCGCATTATGTTTTAGCCGTCGGCGATGCCAGCGTAGACCCGCGCCATTTCGTCTGGCAAGCCGACACCGATTTGGTGCCTTCCAAAATGGTGGGAACCTTTTTTATGGAATGTCCGAGCGATGATTGGATGGTTGATTTTAACAATGATTATTTGCCTGAACTGGCGCTCGGACGATTGCCGGCGAAGTCAGAAGCCGAAGCTCAACTGCTGGTTCAAAAGATTGTCGCTTATGAACAGAACGCCGGTAGCCAGATGCCTATAAAAAGCATTTTGCTGGTAAGCGATGCCAATGACGATTACGACTTTGAAACTTACAATGACGATTTGATTCCTCTGCTGCCCAGTGAAACGCAGGTTGGAAAAGTCTATCGCGGACAGTTGGGAACCGAGGCTGCAAAGAGTCAGTTGATGGCCGCGATTAATCAAGGTCAAAGCATCGTCAACTACAAAGGGCACGGAAGCAATGGACTTTGGCGCGGCAATCTCCTGACCACAGGTGACGGAGCGGCGATGACCAATGCGCAAAATTTAAGCTTCTTCATTTCCATGACCTGCTTGAATTCGATGTACGTCATGCCGGACAGCGAATGTTTGTCGAGCGATTTGTTAAAAGCGCCAAACGGTGGAGCGATTGCCGTGTGGTCGTCTTCGGCCTTGACTTATCCGGATGCTCAGAATTTGATGAATGCGGAAATCCTCAGACTGCTCAGCAACAGCCGATATCCAATTACGATTGGAGAAGCGGCGAGATTGGCAAAAGGGGCTACAACGGATAGCGATTCCAGGCAATCCTGGATACTGCTAGGCGACCCGCTCTGCCATGTTAAATAAGTCGGACTCAAAAGCGTACCGACTCACGGACAACTCGGGGTAACTGTAAACCGATTCGTCAGGCATCGGAAAGCAGTTACCCTGAGTCAAACCGATTCGCGTTTGATTCAACGCGCAAAATCATCGCCACAAAAAGGCACAGAGGCGCATTAATGTAGTGTTTGCCACCTTCAATAACCTACCTTCCTAGCCCGGTATGGATATTCACGTTTGCGCTTTCTGTGCCTCTTTGTGGCGATACTATTTAAGCCGATTGTGAGCCTGCGCGTTCGCGGTTTCGTAAAATGAGCACGCCAACCCCCAGGCAAAGCAGGCTGGCCAGCCAAAAATAAAAACCAATTTTTATGTGTTGAAGTTCGACGTGACGAATCCCTGCTTCGTCAGCCGGAACCGGTTGCGAAAAGAGCATGAGCGTTTGCAGGGCAATCGCTAGCCCCAGCACGGTGCTGACGAAGGTTGCAATCCAGCGCCGAAAGAGTAAAAGAAAAATACCAACCAGCAGAAACAGATTAGCGAACCAACCGAACTGACCGATCAACGCGCCTAACCAACCGACAATGACAATACGGAAGCCATAATAGATGGCATCGTCTGGGTCATTAAATTCCAGCGCAGGGGTTGCACAGGCGATGAGATACATCAAAACCACAAGCCCCAAAACCACGAAGCGACCGCGGAAGCTGTATCGAGGTTTTGGCGGGCCCGCCGGTTGGTAGGGATTCGGATAATTGTATGG
Organism: Blastocatellia bacterium; assembly: GCA_044868105.1. GTDB lineage: Bacteria > Acidobacteriota > Blastocatellia > UBA7656 > UBA7656 > JBFMDH01. Next base: position 9,250 of record JBIOWC010000588.1, on the reverse strand, counting down.
ATATTGATTGGGCGGTTGCATTGCCGTTCGACTTTTGACTTTCTCAGATGCGTGTGAAATAGGCTTCGCCGGCGCAGGCGCGACACAACAGGCGGCCCTCTTTCATGACCTCACGGCGGTCGTTGATGCCTTCGCCGCAAACTTCGCAAATCACCCGTGAATTGGGGCGACCCGGTTGGTCTTCTACGGGGACGATGACTTTCACCAGTTCGCTTTTGAATAACGCTTCATCGGGCAGCACCTTATAGGCCTGAAGTTGCCGCTCATATCTATTTTCGATTTCGGGAAAGGTCTCATCGGCCAGGTCGCGCGATGAATCGAGCGCCACGATGCGTATGGCTTCGCCAGTCTTTAAATTCAAAAAGGTTGCCGCAAGTTTGCCGTAATCGTGATATTTCAAGGTGCGTTTGCCGAGGCGGCAGCCGGTGACGGTATTGATGGCATCGGCGGCGCAACGGTCTATTTCCACAAAGACGAGAATCTGTTTTCGTTCGCTGTGGCGCGGGTCTGTGATGCCGATTTTGGCGCAACCGAGCATTGCCATCCTGACCCCCAGAACCTGACCAGCGCACATATGCCCGTGTGATTTTTCGGCTTGTTCGAGATAGGTTTCAAGCGTTTCCATTCCATTTCCTTCGCAGCAGATTATAAAATCCCGCTACCTTTTTTCCTAATCGTTCCCAGAGGTTTCAAAACCGTGTTGCAAAGGAGTCGCTGGAGTACGCTCGTGACATGCCCCGGTTTGCTAACAAAAGTTAGAAATTTGCCTTCGGACTCGGCGGCGCAGGCGGATGCAGAGAGAAATAAAATAATTGCTCACCTTGCCAAATTGAAAAGATTTGCTTAACACTAACGCCGTGTTGAAAAATGAAGAAGTGATTCATAGCACAGGTAACTGGGAAGAACGCTGGCATCCGCTGCGCGAAGAGTGGGTCATCATTGCGGCGCACAGACAAAATCGCCCGTGGAGCGGGGACACCGTTTCGCACAGCGAGCAACGCGAGCCGGCGTATGTTGAAGATTGCTATCTCTGCCCCGGCAACCTTCGGGTCAGCGGCGCGCGAAATCCGCAATATGATGGCCTGTTCGTTTTTGATAATGACCATCCGTGTGTCGGCATGGAGGCGCCGAACCAGTTAAACGTGCCGCCCGGCATTTATCGAAACCGCCCGGCGCAGGGGATTGCCCGCGTCATCTGTTATAGCCCGAAACATAACCTCTCGCTTGCGGAACTCGAACCTGTAGAGATCGAAAAACTGATTGCAGGCTGGCAAGCCCAGTACCAAGACCTTGGCAATCGTCGAGAGATTAATCACGTGCTGATATTTGAGAATCGCGGCGAAACCGTGGGCGTTTCAAACCCGCATCCGCACGGACAGATTTATGCGACTAACTTTGTCTTCAAAACCATTGAGGTTGAAGCCCAGGCGTGCCGTCGCTACTTCAACGAAACCGGGCGGCATCTGTTTGCCGACATCATTCACACCGAACATCGGGACGGGCGGCGGCTTCTTTACGAGAATGAAACGGCGATTGCTTTTGTGCCATATTTCGCGCGTTATGCTTATGAAGTTTACGTTGCGCCTAAGCGTTCGCATCCGAGTATTAGCGAACTTTCAGACGCCGAGGCGCAGGATTTTGCCAAAGCACTGCAAGCCGTGCTGATCAAATTTGATAACCTCTGGCAGAGGCCATTTCCTTATGTGATGCCTTTACATCAAGCGCCGACCGATGCGGCGGATTATCACAGTTTTCATTTTCACATCGAATTTCACCCGCCGCTTCGCAAACCCAATTTGTTAAAGTATCTGGCCGGACCCGAAATCGGCGGCGGCAATTTTCTTTCCGACACCTTGCCGGAAGAGAAGGCCGCAGAACTACGCGGGCAATCCGCTGTGCATTACAAAATCAATTCGTTCAGGAGTTGAAGCGATGATAACCACGCGTGACTTACTTGCGAGCATTCGCAAATTGCACGAAGCGATCCGCGACCGTGTGGTCGCGGTTTGCGAACAATCGGCGCTCGAAAATCTGGCCGAGGTGGCGCGCGAAGAAGAAGGCGACACCATCTATGCGGTTGATCGTGTCAGCGAAGATATAATCCTCGATTTTTTTGAAGGCGAAATTGCGCCGCACACGCCTGTTGTGCTCATCGCCGAAGGCCTCGAAGGCGGACAACGGGTCTTGCCGCGCGGCGCGGCCGAAGCCGAGACCGCCTGGCGCATTATTGTTGACCCGATTGATGGCACACGCGGATTGATGTATCAAAAACGCAGCGCCTGGGTGCTCACAGGGGTGGCGCCGAATAAAGGAAATGACACCAATCTCGCGGATATTGAACTGGCCGTGCAAACCGAAATTCCGCTGGTCAAACAACATCTATGCGATGTGCTCTGGGCAATCAAAGGAGAGGGTGCGCGAGCCGAACGTTTGAATCGTTTGACGGGAGAACGGTTGGCCATCGGGCTGCGCCCTTCTACCGCGCAGACCATTGAACATGGCTATGCGGGAATCTCTCGATTTTTTCCCGGCGCGCGCGATGAACTGGCAAAGATTGACGACGAGATTATTTTTGCCGCGCTCGGCGCTGTAAAACCGGGCAAGGCGCATTGCTTTGAAGACCAGTATGCTTCAACCGGCGGGCAGCTGTATGAACTCGTCAGCGGACACGACCGCTTCATTGCTGACCTTCGCCCATTAATGGAAGCCCGTTTGCGCGAGCACGGCTTGGGTTTAGGAATCTGTGTTCATCCTTATGATATTTGTACCGAACTGATTGCCCGCGAACTCGGTGTTATTGTCACGGATGCCAGCGGCGAAGCTTTGCAGGCAAGACTTGCCGTTGAACCGGATGTCGCCTGGGCCGGTTATGCGAATGAAAAGATTCGCATGCAAATCGAACCCTTATTGCAGACGGCGTTGCGAAAACGTGGATTGCTCGAAACGTAAAAACAAACTGTAAAAGTGACAATTAAAATTAAGCATACGGCGCGCAGAAATTCTTGATGGGTCATTCTGCATTCTGTTGTTTTTCAGGAATTTTACTTTTGCCAGTTCAGGCAAACTGAAGCCTGGAGAAGGCCGAACGAAGGCGACCAATTCCTGGTTTATTAAAGGACGTTTTCATGTATCGCATCACGCAAGGTTCAACCGAACATCTCACTGATGTGCTCAATTTTATAGAATTGTTGAATAATCTCCACCGCCATTCATTGCCAGCGGCGCGGGAATTGTTCACCTCGAAGGCGGAGCTTTATGTGGCGCGCGCCCCGGGAAGATTAGATGTGATGGGCGGCATTGCCGATTATTCCGGTTCACTGGTTTTGCAATTGCCGATTCAGGAAGCGGCGCTCGTCGCCCTACAGAAAGATGAGGCGCGGGAACTCAACATTGTCAGCCTCAATGCCGATGACAATCAGCGAAGCCATTTTTTTCATATCCCGCTGGCTGATTTTGAAAATGACCAGGAGCCGTTGACCTACGCTAAAGCCCGCCTTGATTTTCGTCGCCTCGCAAATCAACACTGGGCGGCTTATGTGGCAGGCGCCTTTCTGGTCTTGATGCGCGAGCGCGGCCTTACATTCAAACAGGGAGCACGCATTCTGATTGATTCGCGTGTGCCGGAAGGCAAAGGCGTGAGTTCTTCCGCTGCCATTGAGGTCGCGGTTTTTAATGCCATCCTGTCGGCGTTTGGTATTAATCTAGAAGCCCGCGACGTCGCTTTGCTTTGTCAAAAGGTTGAAAACGAAGTGGTCGGCGCGCCTTGCGGTGTGATGGACCAGATGACTTCCGAATGCGGGGAAGCCAATAAATTGCTGGCGCTGCTTTGTCAGCCTGCCGAATTGCAAACCCAGCGCCACCTTCCTGAAATGGTTGGCCTATGGGGAATTGATTCGGGGATTCGCCATTCAGTCGGCGCAGGCGATTACGGCTCAGTCCGAACCGGCGCTTTTATGGGCTATCGCATACTCGCCGAACTCGCCGGTCTCAAGGTTGTAGAAACCGCCGATGGAATCGTTCGCCTTGCTGACCACCGTTGGCGAGGTTATCTGGCGAATGTCACCCCGACGGAATTCCAGCAAAATGAAGCGCAACTGCCTGAGCACATTTCCGGCGCCGAATTTCTGGCGCGTTATCGCGGCATCACGGACACCGTGACCCGAGTTGAATCTCAGCAAACTTATGCGGTGCGCGTTCCCACGGCGCACCCGGTTTACGAAAATGCGCGCGTACATCGGTTTGCAGAGCTGTTGCAAGAGCCGGTTGGCGAACGCGAATTGAAAGAATTGGGCGAGCTGATGTTTGCCTCGCATGCCAGTTATTCGGCCTGCGGGTTAGGGTCAACGGGAACCGACCTGTTGGTCGAGATGGTTCAATCAATCGGCATAGGGCAAGGGTTGTACGGCGCAAAAATCACCGGCGGCGGCAGTGGCGGTACGGTTGCAGTCATTGGCCATCGCGATGCCTATACGCAGGTTGCGCTAATCGCCAAACAGTACGAAGAACGTACCGGCTACCGTCCGTTAATCTTTTCCGGCTCATCCATAGGAGCCGCTGCTTTCGGTCATCTCAAATTGCAATCCGCGGATTGAAAAATAGATTGAAACAGGGATTTGATGTTATCGAAAAAAACATCCCACACGCTGCTTGCCATTCTGATTTTGCAACTGGGGCTGGCGCAACTTTTTGCCAGCCCGCCAATTCTAATCTCTACACAAACCAACCCGCGCACGATTACCGTTTCCTATACTCCGGCGCATCCTGCCAATGTTTTTATCCCGGCCGAATCCCTGGGTGCAGGAATTGACGGGCATGAAAAAGGCGAAATAAATCGTATGCTCACGCCGCGCAATATCAGCCAGATGTTGGCCGCAGGGTTTCAACCGCTCACCTATCGTTTGCGAACCGAACTGGCGGGAGATGCGTGGCACTGGAACCCGCAAGGCCGATGGAGCGACCAAAAACGCAGGCAAGGATATTGGATATCTAGTGACCAATCAAAAACGCCAATCGCCTTATGTTATGGCTATCGTTTGTCGCGGCGGGGCAGCACCACAGATCAGGCTAATAACGATGGCTATTCCCGTATTGCCGATGGCGATGTAAACAGCTTTTGGAAAAGTAATCCATACCTGGACTCGCATTTTACGGGCGAAGATGACGCGCTGCATCCGCAATGGGTGGTGATTGATTTGGGCGAAACGCGACCGGTTAATGCGATTCGCTTGCTCTGGGGAACGCCCTTTGCCACACACTATATTGTTGAGTATGGCAATCAGGATGCAATGCCTGAAGTGGCCTTTGTCAAAGCCGGTCATCGAAACATCTGGACGAGATTCCCGCGCGGCGAAGTAGAGAGGGGTGTAGGCGGAGAAGCCTTTATTCAATTAGGTGACGCGCCTATTGCCACGCGCTTCGTTCGCGTGTGGATGACGCAAAGTTCGCACGTTGCGCCGCGAAATTCCAAAGATGCGCGCGACCGCGCAGGTTATGCGCTACGCGAAATTTATGTGGGTTTGTTAAATCAAGCAGGGCGATTCCATGATTATCTTAAACACGCCAAAGCCCATGATCGGCAAACCGTCATTGCTACCTCTTCGACTGACCCTTTTCATAAGGCGTCGAGTATGGATAAAGGAGTTGAACAAATCGGCTTTGACCGGCTTTTTAGAAGCGGACTCGCTAAAGGTAAGCCGGTGCTGATGCCGGTCGCGATGCTTTACGACACGCCTGAAAATGCCGTAGCCGAGATTGGTTATTTGCAATCGCAAGGTTACCCCATTGCCGGTATTGAAATGGGCGAGGAACCCGAAGGGCAATACATCACGCCCGAAGATTACGGTGCGCTCTATCTGGAGTGGGCTGATGCGCTGCATCGGGTTGCCCCGAAGTTACAACTCGGTGGCCCGGGTCTTGCGGCAATTGATTTGGATATGCAGGTGCCGCCCGATGACCCCGATACGCGTTTATGGATGAAGCGTTTTATTGACTATTTGCGGGCTCGTCATCGCCTGAAAGAGTTGGCGTTCTTTTCCTTTGAATGGTATCCGTTTGATGAGGTTTGCGAATCGGCTGCCGTGCACCTTGTCGAAGCGCCGCAATTGCTGGCCAACGCCTTGGCGCGCATGCGCGAAGCCGGCGTGCCGCAAGATATTCCCTGGATGATAACCGAATACGGATATTCGGCTTTCGCGGCACGCGCCGAAGTGGATATAGAAGGGGCACTGTTTAATGCCGAAAGTGTCGCGCAGTTTTTAACCCTTGGCGGTCGCCGCGCCTACCTGTTTGGCTATGAGCCCAATGAAGTGATTCAAGAAGTGCCGTGTACCTGGGGCATCAATGCGATGTTTTTGCTGGGCGAAGAGGGAGAGATTAAATATCGCCTTGCGACTTATTATGCTGCCTGGTTATTGACCGAAGTATGGGCGCAACCGGCAAACGAAAGGCTTGAAATTTATCCGGCAAAATCCGACATCGTCAATCAAAGCGGACAACCATTGGTCACCGCTTATGCGCTGCGCCGACCCAACGGCGAATGGGCTTTGATGTTAATAAATAAAGACCCGCAAGAGGTCTGGTCTGTACAAATAGCATTTGAAAATGAGCAAACCGCAAGGCGCGGAGCGTTCAAAGACAGCGCCGAACTATTTCAATATTCGCGCCAACAATATCTTTGGAAAGAAGACGGCGAGCGAGGCTATCCCCTCAGGAGTCTTCCGCCGACCCGCCTGACCTTGCCCGATGCAGGCAAGCAATCCATCGCGCTACCCCCCTATTCACTGTCTATCATTCAAGGACGTATGGCCGAGGAAAATAACAAGTAAGTCCGGCGGCGCAACCGACAGGGAGGAATCTACTCAGGGAGTTTTTGTTAAGGCGACAGCCTCCAGTATTAAGGGACAAGGGTTAACTTCGGATGAGGCGGAAAAGACGGATGCGCTTTTACCGCCTCATCCCTGGATAGCCTGCTCGTTTGCTGGCAATAAGCTGACAACCTTTCTGGCTTTCACCGATTGGCTCTCTGCTTTGACAACGAGAAGGGTAAGACCATCAAAAGCGGATTATTTCTTTTCCGCCGGTGCGGCTTTGAATTGACGGATGTAGGCGACCAGCGCGTCAACCTCCGTTTGCGAAAGTTTATTTTCAAATGCCGGCATCTTCTCATGCCCTTTCTTTATTGTTTTGGCAATCTTTTCATCGGTAACTTTCTTCTGCCATTTTCCATCCGTCAGGTTGCGCGCATGCATGGCTTTTCCTTGCTCGGTTTGCGCCCGCCCGTCTTTGCCGTGACAGACTTCACAATGGTTATCCCAGAGCTTTGCCGGATCAATCGAAGATTGCGTGTCTAAAGATTGGCTGGCTGAGGAACCAACAGATAGCGAAAAAGCGAGACCCGCGACAAACAGCACCAACAGGGAAAGAAAAGCGATTCGCTGTGTAAAAGATTTCATTGTTTCTATACTCCTTTGCTTACAATATTTCTTTATCAAACCTTCGGAGCAAGAAACACAATCAGGTTGATTCGATGAGGATATTGAATCAAACCAATTTTATTAAAAGAACAGGCAGGTCGAAAAGCCAAAATAGGTGAAGCGAGGGCTTGAGAAGGCACCTTTACATCTTCTCAATTTATGATTTGGATTTTTTACCAGCGGTATTCTTGAGCAAGTTACAGGCTTTAATTTTTACCTCCTCATTCGGATCAGATTCACACATTTCTTGAATTCGATTTTGAATCTGAGGATGATCGACTCCGATTGCCGCCATGGTATCTACCGCCTGTGCTCTGACCTTTTGTTCAGAGGAAGCACTTCGCTCAAGAATCAAGGCGATGGCTTCTTCTTCTTCTTTTAAATCTTTTCCTCGACTGCAAAGCCCGTACAAGACTTCAGCGATGACATCTGGATGTTCATCGGGTTTGCGTAAGAAAGCTAGAAAAACCGGGATGGTTATAGCTCCGCCTTCTTTGGGGGCTTCTAATGACGCTTTGCGAGCTGCATTCAACCGCTCATTTAAATTCGGGGAATGGACGACAAAAATCAGGTTTGCCATTGTGACTTTGATGATGAATTGTTCAACATTTTCATTATGGTATTCCAGTTTGTTTCTCAATTCGGTGAGTTCATTTTTAAGCGAATTGATGGAAACCTCAAACTCTTCTCGCGTGCGTTCGATTTTTCCCTGTTCCCTCTTGGCATTGGCCAGAACTTCATTGGTCTGTTTTGACAATTTCGCGAATCGCCGGAACTGTTTTCCAACAAACCAGCTAAAGAAAAGCGAGAGCAGCAAAAGGACGCCGCCGCTGATTTGAGTAATAGTTTGAATGGTCTGTTGCTCACGCATCACCGCCTGTATTGCTTGCTCGGATAGGTTTTTTTGAGCATCGAGAATTTTCTCGTAATTCTTTTCCTGACGTTCCAACATCTCTTTGACGGTAAGCGTTTCCTGCTGGGCGGAGGATTCCGTAGAACTTGAAGGAGATGATTTGGATGGTTGACTATAGACGGGCGTTTGAATTATGAGCAGAATCAGGAAGAGATAGAAAAAATGCCGTATCATCCTTCTAAAGCCTCCTTCACACATTTCACCAAATAACCGGGAGGGACAGGTTTGACTAATAGCTGATCGGCATAGGTTTTTGCGTCTTGTTGAATCTCCTCACGGACAATTGCAGTAAGCACAATAATCGGGCATTTCAAGTGATATTTTTCTTTAATATCGCGACAGAAGTGGATGCCGGCATAACGATCATCGCTCGGTGAATTACTCTGGCTGGAAGACATAACCAGATCGGAAATAATCAAATCCGGTTTGAAGTCCTTTTCAATAAGTTTGATGGCATCATCTGGAGACGTGAAATGAGTGATTTCAAAGTCCTCAGCTTCCAGTCTTTCTATTAGACCGAGCATTTCATACCGGTCATCATCAACAAAAAGAATTTTCTTATTTTTCATTATTGAAAAGCCCCTGGATAAAATAGTTTAAATGTACATTGCTGGGCAGTCGGAAAATGATTCGGTGGCATCACACTGTGATCCTCTTCGTGGGAAAGAAGAACAATATCGCCTCCAAATCCACGCATAATTTGACGGGCGATATACAACCCTTGCCCTGTGCCATGGCGGTCGTAATTGGAGGCCAGCCGGCCTCTCCCTCTATCCCAAAAAATGCGCTCTTCTTCCGTTTGATCAATGGGAACGCCTGTGGAGGTAATAAACACGCTAAGGTCTTTGATTTCGCGCAACAACTT
>JBIOWC010000587.1:0-7928 GCA_044868105.1 Blastocatellia bacterium | reverse complement strand
GCCGCATGAGCGCGATACATCCTCACCAGTGCGTCGAAAGCCTCAGCCAATTGTCCGGCATTTGCGGTGCCGAGCTTTGCGCCTTGTGTCACCGAAAGAATGTAATCGGTTATTTCGCGCCCGCGCTGATGCTGAGTGACGAGAATGTCTGCGATGGATCCGGCCTCCCCGCCGGCTTTTTTAATGGCCGGGAAAATGTAGGTCTCTTCGAGTTTTTTCTCGTGGTAATCTTCGCCGAAAGCGCGAAATAACTTAGCCGTTTTTTGCAGGGGTTCAGGGGCCACCGCCGCCGGGTTGCTACGCAGTTTCACCGCCGCTTCCGAATACACCAATAAGGCCCGCCGCAGGATGCCGTGCTCGCGCATCAAGTCTTCGGTTGCCGTAACCTCCTCACCTTTTTCACCTGCATCTTTTTTCGGCGATGCTGGTTTGCCTGACTGCTCCGGGGCAATTCCTTTATTCTCGCTACGGCAGCCGCTCACCAGCAGTCCCATGCCAACGGCTGTGGTCAGGCGAAGAAAATCGCGTCTATCCGCTTGCGCTTCTCCCGTCATCACTCTCCTCCTATATTGCTTTTCTATTTCTTGATTGTAGACAAGACTTGAAGCTGCAACAACGTTGGTGATGCCTCTCGCTATTGGGAATTTGACGGCTGCTCCCAGGAAAACATGGCCACGCCCACAACGGTCAGCAGTATACCTATCATTTTCATCCAGCTCAGGCTCTCAGGTAAGAAGATCCAAGACAGTAGGACGACAAGGAGAATGTCACTGGTTGATATGGCCGCTGTGGTTCCAACAGGAAGTTTAGGTAGCGCGAGCACGTATGAGATAGACCCAAAGCCATCAGCAACCCGATCGGAGCGCCCAAGGGCAATGACTTCACCAGCACCGCCAAATTTCCCTGTTTAATCGACAAGGCGGGCACGGCTGTGAGCAGCATACCAATAGCCATCAGGAAGTTGACCTGATAAGGGTTCAACTCCTTCATACTGAATTTCTGTAGGAAAGAAGCTACGCCAATCATGGTGATGTATCCAAGCAGGTAAGCAAAACCTGCCAGTGAAACTCGCCTGCCATTTACCTCCTATCATCACCCGCTGATCTTTCCGCGTGCTCGTGTTTTACAGTCAGACTTAAATTCGCCTGCCTCACCAGTAGCGAAGCCATCCGGCAGTTCTTTCACTTCGCGCCCGTAAAACTCATGGCTGCGGTACGGACCCAAGACGGCTTATCTGGCTGCGTCCAGACGACGACCCCTTCACTGCTGGCGCGCACCACGCGCGGCTTCCCGCGCGCCCTCGCGACGCTGGAGATTGACAAGGTTTTTGCTTCCTCAGGCACGCCATCCGGCCGCACGCGCCGGATTTTGATTTCGCCACCGTTCGCCGTATTCTCCAGCCAGGTTACCAGCGCCGAGCCGTCACCGAGCACTTCGACGTCAACCCGGCCTGCGGGGCGGCCTTCATCTACTTGAATCGGTTGTCCGAATGTTTGTCCCGCGTCGGTCGAAAAGATTAGCTTCACCCGCGCCACTCCGGCCCGTGTCATTGGGTGTGCGAGCCGTGCTTCTTGCCATCGTGCTTATGCTCGGAAGAGTCAGAACCTGGCTGGTATTTTTTCAGGTTCTCGACACTCTCGAAGTAGTAGACCTTGCCGTCTGCGTCGGCGCCGATGATGGCTTTCGCCTTGTCCACTTTATTACCGCTCACCGGGTCGGTCGCCCAGCGGCTCGCCTTATCGTTCTTCAGCTTTTCCTTACACATTTCGCAGCACCCGTAATAGGTCTGCCCGGCAACGTCAACCGCGATTTGCTCTTTATCAAATTTCTGGTTGTTAATCATGCAGACATACTTCGTCTCCACCTGCGTAAGCGGCGCATCTTTCGATTTCTCAGACTGCGCTTTGACCAGGGTGAGGGAACTGCCGGCGATGATAAAAGCGAATGTGAGGACAGCAAAACTTCGCGCCCCTGAAAAGCATGTTTTGAAATGCGTCATAAAAAATCTCCTTTATTTTTATTAATGATAGATATTTATTTGACCCTATAAATCCCGGATCGGATCGGCAGTGCTTTACTTCACTTCCGTGATGCTTTCGACGAGAATTTTGCCATCGTGCTGCATCCCCTCAACAATTACTTTGATGTGGTCAGTTTTCGCCGTCTTTTCGAACACCCCTTTCGCCAGCTTGTTCCCCTTTTCATCGAACGGATACCATTTGCCGTCGGCGACGATACCATAGCCGCTCTTGACACAGGCATCCATCAGGCCGCAGGACTTCTCGTGTTCGGCGGTGACCTTGGTCAACTCCTCAGGACTGTCTTTCAGATGACCGGTGGTACACATGACGTCACCCAGATAACCGGTCAGTTTCACCTTCTCGTGCGCCAGAACCAACGAGGATGCGGCTAACACGAATGTCAGAACCAAACTCCATACCAAACGCTTTGTCATTTCAAATTTCTCCTTTTTGTATACATGATCATTGACCACCGTGGCAGCCTAAGCAGCAACGGTTGCCCTCGACTTCCCTCGCCGCGCGGCAAGGGGAGATCTGGTCACGAATCTAAAATCCGCGACCAGGTTACCCTTCTTTGACTTCGCGAAAAAGTGTGCCCGGTCAGCAGAAGGCTCAGAAAATTATAGTGAATCTGCCGTCTTTTTCGGCGATGACGGTCGCCAAGCCCCACACCGGAACGCCGGGTGTCTCACCCTTTTCACCCGTTGGCTTTCCGTCTTTATTAAAGACCTGCCAGGCTAAAGAGCCGCCGCGCTTCCAGCCGGTGCCTTCCGTCCAGATGAGGATGGTTTCACCCCGCCTGTTGGTTGCTACAGCCGGGTGTTTTCGGGTCTCACTGTTACCCGGTGCAGCTATCGGTTTTCCTGTACTGGTCGAGGTCGCACCCACGGCCTGGTAATAAACTTGCCCCTGGGTCTCCCAGGCGAGCAAGGTCTCATTACGGCCACCAGCGATGCTTGCCGAACTCATCGGGCAGGTGCCCAGTTCCCACTTGTCAATGCGGGCGCCGCGAAAACTTCTGCCTTGATCGGTTGAAGTCAGCCAAATCATATCGCGATGAACATTTTCGGTAGCTGCCCGGTAGAGCATCTGCACATTTCCCTGACGATCCACAAAAGCGCGCATTCCGCAACACCCACAAGCCCCCGTTTCTTCAGAAAAGGCCGCCGCTTCGAGGGCAAAGGTCTTTCCTTCATCGGTCGAGCGCGCCATCCACACCCGGCGATGCGCTTCCCCTTCTGATGTACCTCTGCCATGCCAGGCGACATAAACATTGCCCTTCTGATCCGCCGCAACCGACCCGCCACCGTCGAGTCCGCCGGAAACCTGCATTAGATTACGCTCGGGCTCGAAGGCGGTCTTCGCATCGTTCATTCGGGCGTATAGCATGGGAGCTTGATTGGCTGGTCCACGCGGCATCGCATTTTTCGAGCCATTCCAGGATACGTGAACTCGCCCGGCCTTTCCGACGCTCAACTGCGCCCCGCGAATCGTGCCGATGGCGACAGCGCTTCCCGGCTGGCTGTTGACTTGAATGGGAGAAGAAAAGCTCTCTTTGCCGGATTCACGACGGACATAGAAGATATTGCCTGCTGCCGGATCGCCGGAAAAATAGATCAGATGCAAGACTCCTGCATCATCCATAATCGCCTGCGGCTGAATTCCACCTTTCGGCGTTCTTACCAGACGAACTTGATGACCACTGGAATAAACCGGCTTGGCTGGCAAACCATCCACTATGATAAGCAATGAGCCGATGAAAAAAATCAACCGGCTGCTCGTAAAGATTACCTTTCGAAAAACTCTATGCATGGAATTCCTCTACATTCCTGAAAATTTCCTGGCTTACAAATCGACTGCGCGCCGTCGCAGCGCGTTAGCGATTACGGTAACTGAACTCAAGGTCATCGCGGCACTGGCGATCATCGGGCTGAGTAGCAAACCTAAAGTCCGCTAGAAGACGCCCGCCGCAACTATGGGTACGCCCAGCCCATTATAGATGAAGGCGAAGAAGAGATTCTGGCGAATGTTGCGCCTGGTGGCGCTTCAGTCGCCAGCAGTGCTTCTCGAGAGAAGAGGATGAGGTAGCGCGGCCCGGAATGCAACTCGCTGATGATGGCTTCGTCGCAGCCCATGAATAATTCATCTTTGCTGCTGTAGTGCAAGTAGTAAGGTAGGTGGGCTACCGCTTGAGCGGCCTAGATTGACTGGTACAGCAAGTAGATCCGCACGCCAGAACCCTTGAGTGCCTTCCTCAGTTCCGGGCTGGGCGTTCCGCAGATCTCGCCCGAGATAGAGCCGGTCTTAAGAATCGCGTCCATCGTCTCATCGAGATTCGCAATATGCTCAAGAAGGGCCTCGAAGTCACGATACCTCTCGAATGTCACACACTCGGTATAGTCGCTGTTGAAGTACAAGTCGTACGGCAACATCCGGGGGTGCCTGGTGCGAACCGATTCCATGCACTTAGCGACCAGACGCTTGAATTCCTCAAGCTTGCCCGGGTGAATCTTTTGTCTAGCAAGGCCTTGAATTTCGCTCATCGCTCCTGCCTCCTAACGTAAAAGATGTAGCGGAGCGAGCGCCGACGAACACGCATGTTCGTCGCGGTCTTTGGCACCTGTCCCATTCAGCACAGCGAGCGGTATTCTGTCTTTAGAGCACGCTTAGTGAGCGTGACGCCCAACTAGCGAGCCGGCTCAAAGAGCTCAATCGGATTTCCGTCGGGGTCATCCACCTGAATCTGCTTTCCGCCCGGCCCCACCTCCATCTGATTTCGAAAATGAAGACCTGCTTTCTTCAACGCCTCAATCCGACCTGGAAGATCCGTAACTTGAAGTACGACGCGGTTCCACCCACCCGGCTCCTGCTGATGGCCATCGGGCATCACTCTGGAACCCGAAGCACCGGGACCGCTCAGTATGAGTTTGAGATTACCGACAGAGACCTGCGCGAACGCCGGCAGGGCCTCTTGATCGAGCTTGAAGCCGAGTTGTTGGGTGTAGAACTGAACCGACCGACTGACGTCCTTGACCTGATAGCGGACCCCCCACAAACCCACGATGAAGTTCTGCGTCTCAGAAGAACGACTATCGCCAGGGGTACTGCTTGCCTCTTTTGCTGTCTGATTCATAAGTCACCTGTAACCGTCACTACTTGAGTGAACAAAGCTGAGAAACGATGGGCTCTAGGGCCCGAATTGACGATGTGATATAAGACATCGCCAGTGCGAGTTTCGTACGCTCTCATCAGAGAATGAGGAAAAAACCATCAGTAACGAGTAGCGTATTCTTGTAAAGGTTTCATAATTGCAAGCTTTATGCCTGACGATTTGTAAGCATCTACTTCGCCGGAGCACTAAACTTTCGGCAGCTTCCCGAATGCGGCCTCGGAGGCGACATTCCTGGAAAGGAATTGGGCAGGATATAAGGAATACCTGGGTAGAGTCCGGTATCGTCTCGTGCCGTCCGTCTGGTGAACAATAGCGACTCAAAGCGCGCGCCGGTCGTTCAGGAAGGTTTGTCAACTATGGCCGGGTCAGAGGGGCGGCGGGAGCGGGCCAGCGCCAGCCCCCCGAGGACAATGGCGATCAGCCCCAGCACCAGGGCCGCGGCGGCGCCGACTACTCCATTGCCGGTACCTGGTCCACCATTGGCGACGGTCAAATTCAGCCCGCCGTTGACCACGGCGACGAGCCCCGCCACCAGGCCCACGAGGGCCCCGATTCTCACGTTACCGGTGCCGATACGACCGGTGGAGCGGGCCAGCGCCAGCCCCCCGAAGACCACGCTGACCAGCGCCAGCACGACGGCCGTGGTGGCCCAGAGTCGCCGGGGGGTCAGGCCGTAAACCGTGGTGGCGGCTGGCTCGGACACATTCGCAACCACCAGCACGGCATGCACAAGCCCCCCGAACAGGGCGGCTGCAGCGAGGGCGGCGAGAATAAAAGTAAAAGTTCGTTTCATAGCGCCTATTATCCATCAGCGGATGAGTTCTGTATTGGAAAAAATTGACCTGTCCGACCAGCGGCCCACCTGTTTTCAGAAACTCCAGTTATCTAGCCGACCTCTTTTAAGGCCTCCAGCATTGGGGCTTGACAGGGACGCCTTCTCTGCCTCATTCACCAAAATGAGCGAGTGATTGAATAGCCAGTGCTAACATTTATGTAGACAATATCAGGCGGCTCTGAATAAATGTCCGCTTTATAGAGAGATTCGGACATTCATTTTATATAGAGGTGATAGATATTCTGCCTGGGTCATCCGCTTATTGCTTTTTCTCTAATGGGTTTTGCAAGTTTTTCTGATAGGCCCCTACTGGGCGACGCTCGCTGATTTTCCCCACCCTCGGGAGCGCAACCTTCCTTGACTCAAAACGTAAAAGGAAGCAGACTTCCTTTTTCCCAGCCTCAATATCGACCCTTGGAGCCTCTATGAAACCGTTACTTTGCCTCGCGACCGTTCTCCTCCTGTGTACGGCCGTCTACAGCCAAACCGACCCGCTCTGGCTGCGCTACCCGGCGATCTCGCCGGACGGGCAGACCTTGCTTTTCGAATACAAAGGCGACATCTGGTCAGTACCGACGGCGGGCGGCGCCGCCGTGCCGCTTACCCTGAGCGAGTCCTACGAATTTGCTCCCGTATGGAGCCATGACGGCAAGGCGATCGCGTTCGCATCCGACCGGTACGGCAACTTCGACGTGTTCATCATGCCGGGCGGTGGCGGGGATGCGAAAAGGCTCACCTACCACTCGACCCGCGAGGTGCCGCTCTCGTTTACGGCGGACGACCAGGCCGTCCTCTTTGCCGCCCAGCGGCAGGATCTGGCGACCAATGTGCAGTTTCCCACGCCCGGCATGACCGAACTTTACAGCGTGCCGGTGGGCGGCGGCCGTGTGTCGCAGATATTGACGTCGCCGGCTCTCGACGCAACGGTCAGTTCAACGGGCGATAAGATCATCTTTCACGACTACAAGGGCTACGAGAGCGACTGGCGAAAACACCACACCTCGTCCGTCACTCGAGACGTTTGGGTGTACGACGTCCCGTCGAAAAAATACACTCAGCTGACGAGCTTCAAGGGCGAGGACCGCAATCCGGTCTTCGACTCTAACGATAACGATTTTTACTACCTCAGCGAGCAAAGTGGCAGCTTTAATGTGTACAAAAGCAGCCTTGCTCATCCCGACAAATCGACCGCGCTCACCCATCTTACAAAACATCCCGTGCGCTTTCTCACCCGCGCCCGTAACGGCATGCTGGCCTTCTCGTACGACGGCCAGCTCTACACGATGAAACCCGGCAGTGAGCCGCAAAAGGTCAACGTGCGGATCGCCGCCGACGGTCGCAGTTCGATCGAGCAGATCGTCCCGATCAATGGCGGAATGACCGAGGCAAAACTGTCGCCGAATGGGAAGGAGTTCGCCTTCGGATTTCGCGGCGAGATCTTTGTCTCATCGATAGACGGCAAGATGGTCAAGCGGATCACCAATACTCCTTGGCAGGAGCGCACCGTAAGTTTCAGCCCCGACGGCCGCTCGCTCGTGTACGCCGCCGAGCGCGACAACAACTGGAATATCTACACCGTCTCGATCTCACGCAAGCAGGAACCGTACTTCTGTGTGTCCACCGTTCTCAAAGAGGAGGCGGCCGTCGCTACAGCTGCCGAGGAATTCCAGCCGGCCTATTCGCCCGACGGCAAAGAGATCGCCTACCTCGAGAACCGTCAGACGCTAAAGGTCTATAACCTCGCCTCAAAACAAACACGCCTGATCCTGCCAGCGGACAAGAATTATTCATACGCCGATGGCGATCAGTATTATGAATGGTCGCCCGACTCGAAGTGGTTGCTGGTCCAATTTGGGCATGCTGAGCGAATATTCAGCCCCGAGGTAGGACTCGTCTCGGC
>JBIOWC010000586.1:0-8163 GCA_044868105.1 Blastocatellia bacterium | reverse complement strand
CGGCTCGGTAACCAAAAAGACCAATTATGTGGTGGTCGGCGAAGACGCAGGTTCAAAGTTGGATAAGGCGAAAGAGCTGGGCCTTCAGTTGCTTGATGAAAAAGCGCTCCTGGATTTGCTTGGCTGACCAAATAGATTTAGATTGCAAATCACCCATTGAACTATGCTCGGCAGATAAAAGTTAGAGGGCTGCACTTGACTGCTCTTTGATGGATCACCCATTAGGTCCGTTTCTTAGTGTCCTTGGTGAGCTTGGTGAGAACCCTTGCTTGGAAAGTGTAAGTCTCGCGTGTTCAAAGGAGATTTCTCACCAAGTTCACCAAGGACACAAAGCGCACCAAGCGTTCGCCCTTTATCTGACCTCAACTGTGTCACAAGCCGGATTCTTTACAGGAGGCAACAAACCTAAAGTTGAACAACGACCTTTATGACGTAGAGCTGGTGAAGGTTTCAAAATCTTTTGGCAAAACGCTAGCCGCGAAAAACGTCTCGCTGCAAATTCGCGCCGGAGAATTTCTCACCCTGCTGGGTCCTTCGGGGTGCGGCAAAACCACTTTGCTGAGGATGATTGCGGGCTTTGAGTTTCCCGACGAAGGTCAAGTGATTTTTCGCGGCGAAGATGTTTCCCGCGTCCCGCCTTATCGCCGCGATGTCACGACCGTCTTTCAACACTACGCGCTCTTTCCTCACCTCGATGTTTTTCACAACATCGCTTTCGGTTTAGAGCGGCGAAAAATTGACCAAGAGGCGATTCGCCGCCGCGTCGCCGAGGCCCTTGAGATGGTCAGTCTCGCTGGCCTGGAAGAGCGCAAACCGAATGAGCTTTCGGGTGGGCAACAACAACGCGTGGCGCTGGCTCGCGCCCTGGTGCTGGAACCGAAAGTCTTGTTGCTTGATGAACCGCTGGCGGCGCTCGATCTGAAACTCAGGAAACGCATGCAGGAAGAGTTGAAAGGCTTGCAACGTCGGCTCGGCATCAGCTTCGTTTTTGTCACCCACGACCAGGAAGAGGCGCTAACCATGAGTGACCGTGTCGTGGTGATGAACGCCGGCGTGATTGAACAACTGGGACTGCCGCAGGAGATTTACGAACACCCGCAAACCGAATTCGTTGCCGGATTCATTGGCGATTCAAATATCATCGAAGGCACGGTCAAATCTACGAGTCAGGGAATTTCAACCATTCAAATCAACGAGGCGAGCTTTGATGTGCCAGGCAATGAATTTACCCCTGGCGATAAAGTTCGCGTCATGATTCGACCGGAAAAGATAAAACTTTCGGCGAACGGTTCGGGTATTTTGCAGGGTAAAATTGAATCGGCCATGTATCTCGGAGAAAGTACGCAATGGCGCGTCCACATTGAAAACCAGCCATCACTCACGGTGCTTGAACAAAATGATGAGCCGGCGCGGTCGGTTGAACATCGCATCGGGCAAACGGTTTCCCTCACCTGGGAATCGGATAGCGCCGTGTTATTGCGAAAGTAGAGGCCACGAATTGTGCCGGCAACAGGCCACCAGCTGAATTTAAGCGTGGCTCGCCAGGCTGAGGTTTAGAAACCGATGATGACTAAAACCCCTAGTGACAAAGCCAAAAACGCCAAGTTGTTGCTGGCGCCTAGCGCCCTCTGGCTTCTGCTTTTCATTGTTGCGCCGATTGTGATTGTTATCATTGTGAGCTTTGCAACCCGCGGCGCATACGGGAAAACGATTTACGAATTTACGGTTGGTAACTATGCGCGCGCCTTCGACACCTTGTATTTGCCCGCCTACTGGCGCACGCTGTGGATTGCCTTGGTGACCACGCTCTTATGCGCAGTGGTGAGTTACCCGGTCGCCTATTACATCGCCCTGCGCGCCCCTGAGCGATGGAAGCGCATGTTGTTGGTGTTGACAGTGATTCCGTTCTGGACGAGTTTTTTGATTCGCACTTATGCGTGGATGCTGTTGCTGAGAAGCGAAGGATTAATCAATACGACGCTCGTGCAAAGCGGGTTAATCCATGAGCCGTTGAAATTGCTTTATAACGATTTTGCCATTCTGGTCGGACAGGTTTACGGCGAATTGCCGTTTATGATTCTGCCGATTTATGTAGCGCTTGAACGATTGGACACCCGGTTGCTGGAAGCGGCGCAAGATTTGGGAGCCAACCGTTTCTGGACATTTTTGAAAGTCACTTTGCCGCTCTCCAAACCCGGTTTGATTGCCGGCATCGTTCTGGTTTTCATTCCTTCGCTTGGCGCCTTCATTACGCCGGATTTACTGGGCGGCGCAAAATCCGTGATGATTGGCAACCTGATTCAAAATCAATTCATTCAACTCAATCAACCGTTCGGTTCGGCGCTGTCATTAATTTTGACGCTCGCCGTACTCGTCTTACTCGCCCTCGCTTTTCGCGCCGGTTTGAAGGCCAGTGAACTCGCATAAGCGAACGCGCATAGAAGTTTGGTCAAGAGCCAATTTCTTGCTATCATAAGCCTTCCCTTTGAATATGCCCCGTCTAAGCGTTCTATACTTCAAAGTCGAATCGACATTTTTTAGGAATCATCCATGAATATCTTAGGAATTTCAGGTCAGGAAAAAGATGCTGCGGCTGCCCTTGTACAGGATGGCAAGGTGGTTGCCGCTATCGAAGAAGAGAAGCTGTCGCGAGTTCGCCACATCGGCATGAGTTATGGTGGCGGGCTGCCCCTGCAAGCCATCGAATTTTGCCTTGAGCGCGCCGGAATTAGTTTTGAACAGATTGACTTTGTGGCCTATTACCTTGAGCCGCAAAAACTCTTTCACCGCGAGATGGCCTTTCGCGCGGCGCACGCCGGCGATGTGCAGGCGACGCCGACCACCGAAGCGATGCCCGATTATTTTGTTGAAACCCTCAACGCCTTGCGGGAACGCGTCAAGACCCGACAACTCGTCGAAGCGCACCTGGGCGGGCGCGGCGAGTTTATTGAAGTCAATCATCAAATGGCGCACGCGGCGAGCGCCTTTTTCGCTTCCGGGTTTGAACGCGCCGCCATCCTTATCGCCAACCATAAAGGCGATATGACCGCCACTTCTTTGCTGGTCGGCAATGGCGCGATGATTGATACGCTGGATGAATCGCCTTTTCCGCATTCGCTCGGCGCGATTTATAGTGCGGTAACCGAAGCCCTCGGATTTGGCGATGAGTGTCATAAGACGATGTGGCTTTCATCAACCGGCAAGCCGGAATTCCTGCGCCTGTTTCAAGATTTGCTCAAAGTCAAAAAGAGCGGTTTACCGAGTGTCAACCCGGATTATTTCGACATCACCGCGAAAGGTGATGCGCATCTCGCCGCTCTGTTTTATCAAAAGACCGGACTCCAGCCGCGCGCTAAAGATGAACCCCTGGCGCCCATTCATCGCCACATTGCCGCCAGTGTGCAGGCGCATCTGGAAGATGTGTTATGCGAAATGGCGGCGCGGCATCGCGAAAGAACCGGCGCCGAGCAACTCTGTTTAGCCGGCGGCGTGGCGCTCAATAGCCTGGCGGTTTCCGAAGTCGAACGTCGCGCCGGGTTCAAACAGATTTTCGTGCAACCGGCGGCCGGCAATGTCGGCTGCGCCATGGGCGCGGCGCTCAGCGTCTGGCATCAGCGGCTTGGGAATTCGCAACGCCAATACGAAATGCAGCATCTTTTTCTGGGACCGAAATTTAATGAAGAAGAGATCAAAGGCGTTTTGGATAATTGCAAAATCGGCTACGAATATTTTTTAACCGAAGACAAGTTAATCGCCGAAGTCGCACGGCTTTTGCAGCAAGGCAAAATCATCGGCTGGTTTCGCGGCGCCATGGAATTTGGCGGGCGAGCGCTCGGCAACCGCTCTATTCTGGCTTCTCCGGCAAACGAATTGATGCGCGACAATTTAAATATCTTTATCAAACATCGGGAAGATTTTCGCCCGTTTTCCGCCGCCGTTCCGGTTGAACGCATCAATGAATTTTGCGAGCCGAGCCATTTGCAACGCTTTTTGGAAGGCGTAAGCCGCATCCGTGAAGACAAACGCGCGTTGATACCGGCAGCCGTATTTGGTGACGGGCTGACGCGCATGCACAGCGTCAATCGCAAAGACAATGCGGCATTTTGGAAATTGTTGATGAAGGTCGGCGAAACCACGGACGCGCCGGTGTTGATTAACACGTCGTTCAATCTTTTCGGCGAACCGGTCGTCTCAACGCCCCGCGAAGCGGTGCGCGGATTTTATTGCTCAGGAATAGATTGCCTGGCAATTGGTAATTTTTTGATTAAGAAGTAGCGACCGCTGGGAGTTCAGCTTTCGGTTTTAAGAATTGTAAAATTTAATGGGTTCGTGCTTTTTATCAAGTGAAAGACTAAGTAGTGAAGACTGAAGCTATGACGAAAAAAAATTATCTAGTAACGGGTGGAGCGGGTTTTATTGGCAGTCATATCAGCGAACGGTTGGTGCGCGACGGTCACCGGGTTCGGGTGTTTGATGATTTCAGCGCCGGTAAAGCGGAAAATCTCATTTCATTCAAAGATGATGTTGAAATCATGCGCGCCGATGTGCGCGACAAAACGGCTTTAGCTGAGGCGGTGAAAGATGTCGAAGTGGTTTTTCATCAAGCCGCGCTGGGTTCGGTGCCGCGTTCGGTTGCTGACCCGGTAACAACCCATGACGTGAATATCACGGGCACCTTAAATGTATTGCTGGCGGCGCGTGATGCCGGGGTGCGTCGCGTGGTCTTTGCGTCGAGTTCATCGGTGTATGGCGAAACGCTTGAACTTCCCAAACACGAAAAGATGCAACCCCAGCCGCTGTCGCCCTATGCGCTCTCCAAACTTGCCGGCGAATATTACATCAAAGTTTTTAAACAGGTTTACGGGTTTGAAGCCGTGGCGCTTCGTTACTTCAATATTTTCGGTCCGCGCCAGGACCCCAATTCACATTACGCCGCCGTCATTCCGCGCTTTGCCATGGCGCTTTTGACCGGGGACCAACCGACGATTTACGGCGATGGGTTGCAATCGCGCGATTTCACCTATGTTGAAAACGTCGTTGAAGCCAACTTGCTGGCCTCGGAAGCCGAAGGGGTGGCCGGGCAGGCATTCAATATTGCCTGTGGCGGACGTTACACTTTGCTTGAGCTGTTAAACCAGATGAAAGAATTTCTCGGCAGTCAGATTGAACCTCTCCACGAACCCATGCGCGCCGGGGATGTGCGCGATTCGCAAGCCTCGATTGAAGCCGCCGAACAGGCCTTGGGCTATCGCATCCTCGTTGATTTTCGCGAAGGCCTGCGACAAACCGTCCAGTGGTATCGCAGCAATGCCTGATGATTCCCTCTTTGCTGAATGGCTTACAGAGGCAAGTGAAAAGGCTATGACGAATTGCGAGTAGCTTTACTGGTGGCCGCGAGAACCTTTGTGGTGCGCTTCAGTTGGGTGCTCGTTGAGGCGGCGAGCAGGCTCAGGAAAAACCAGCGAGAGGAGGTCGTATGGGTGAGCGGGCTCAGGGAAAATCAACGAGAGGCAGTAAGGTTGAGCGGGCTCAGGGAAAATCAACGAGTCGGGTAACCACCTTGGGGTTTCCCCGCTGATCAGGCTGATGGAGCCGATCAACGCAGATGCTTGACCCTCACCATCAACGCGGATGCTTGACCCTTACGATCAATGCTGATGCTTAACCCTCATGATCTATGCGAATGCTTGATTATTAAAAATCCGCGTGAACCAGCCGTCTCCGCCCGATCAGCGAGGAAGCTAAACCCTGAGCGTGAGCCTGATGGTTTTCCATTATGAGCTTTGACCCCTGCGCCCACCTTTCTCTAATCCGGTGAGCCAGCAGCTCTAGTGTGATTCGGGCGCGAATTTTCGCTCTCTTGCTTCGCGCGCGAGCCGGTCATAAATCAACGCCAGATTTTCAATCAGGTTGGCATGTTGATGGAGATTGATTTCGCCTTTGAAGCTTTGTGCAGCGAGCGGTGAAAGCTGATTGATTTGCGCGACCCACGCCTGCCAGGAAGGTAAGGACGCTAATTTTTTGCCGTAAACCTCCGTCAATCCCTCTATCAAATAAACCGTAGAGCGGTCTTCTTTTGGCGCGCCACCTCTTGATTCCATCGCCAGAACGACGAAGGGGGCAATCATATCTTTGGTGATGTTTGCCATCTCAGGAACCGGGGAGGTCGGCCGTGTGCCAAATCCAAGACGGGTTAAAATCCAGTTTTTCATGCCGATGACTCCGACCGCCGGGTCAGCCGGAAACCAGGTACGCGTCGCCTCATCATAAACTTCAAGCCAGCGATGGTCATTATGCATTAACCCGAAGACCGAGCCTTTATTGCCGATCTTTTTGACCAACTCTTCAGCGTTGTTCAGTCGTCGCGGACTTTTCGGTTGAATGTTGATTTCGGCAATCCAACGCGCCTGTATCCCTGCTGATTGCAACAACGTATACAGGACGGTCGCCAGTTCAGCGCAATTGCCGCCGCGTCTTTGAATGATCTCTTCAACCGTGCGTTTTTGGTAATCGGTGTAGGTCCACTTGAAAGTGGTGTTAATCCAGTTCACCAAACGCTCGGTTTTTTCAAAAGCGCTGCCTTTTTCACCGGTGACACTTGCGGCAAGCGCTGGCAAATTCAATTCGCCGGCCGCTGATTTATCCTGCGCATGGCCCACGGAACCGGCAAGCCAAAGCAGCATCATGACAAACAAAGTTTTCTTCATGGTTTCAGCCTCACTGGTTGTCAATTATTCAACTGAGTTGCACGGGTGAGTGGTCAAGGGGCGCAAAAAGTTGCGCATATTTTGCAAAGCAATAAACGGTCATCACCCGAATGTTGATTGCGCGAAAAAACTTTTGTGACCCTGGCGGTTCGGGTGAACTGTGAGAGAAGCGGTCAAGGACCATCGCCCTACCTCCTCTTGCTAATGAGGATTTCTCACCATAACTACGAAGAACAACCTCAGGCTTTTGCCCTCAACCGGTCAGGGCGTTGGCGTGAGTCCGCACAGTTTCGCCAAGCGTTTCGAGGTTATAGCCGCCTTCGAGCAGAGAGACGACGCGACCTTCAGCGTGACGCTCGGCCATCGCCATCACCTCTTTGGTCATCTCCGCGAAATCCCTATCTTCAAGCATCAAGCCGCCCAGGGGGTCGCCTAGCCGGGAATCAAACCCTGCGGAAATAATGATTAAATCGGGCGGAAAGACACGCTCGATTTCGCTGAGCGCCTCGCTGAATGCGGCGCGATGGTCGCGCGCCGAGGTGCCCTGGTGGAGCGGGATGTTCAAGGTTGTGCCTTCGCCTTGGCCGTCGCCCCGTTCGCTACGCGAGCCGGTGCCGGGATAGTAAGGGTATTGGTGAGTTGAAAAGAAAAAGACCGACGGGTCCTTGTAAAAAATATCCTGGGTGCCATTACCGTGATGCACGTCCCAATCTACGATCAGCACGCGCTCGGCTCCGTATTTTGCCTGCGCGTAACGCGCGCCGATGGCCGCATTATTGAACAGGCAAAAGCCCATCGGGCGAGCCGGCGTCGCGTGATGACCGGGCGGACGCACAAAAGCAAAGCTGTTTTGCGCCTCGCCGGTAAAGACCAGGTCAACGGCAGTGACGGCGGCGCCGGCGGCGAGTTTGGCGACCTTGAATGATTCGGGACAAATGACTGTGTCCAGATCGAGAAACGGCAACCCGCGATCACAAAAACTGCGCACCTGTCCGAGGAGTTGTTCGCTGTGGCAGCGCAGAATGTCTTCGTCGCTTGCGGGTTTGGGGCAAACTTTTTGGACGCGGGCTTGCAGCGCATCATCCTGTGCCAGAGCCGTTGATATGGCTCTGAGCCGCGCCGCATTTTCAGGGTGACGGCCAGTTTCATGATTTAAATAGTCCGGGCTGTATATCAAGGCGGTTTTCATGGAGAATCATTGTAAGGAACCAAGAGGGAAAAACAAACCTTATTCCTTAAGCTTTTATCGAAGACCAGAAATCACGAATCAGGTCGTGGATTTTTCAATTAGATAAGGAAAGGGGCAGGTCGCAATGGCCAAGGTCAACTTCGAATAAGAGGGAAGGGTCGGATAGCCCAGTTAGCTGCAATCCCCCATCCGAGGATGAACTTTAAGCTTTTGAGTATAGGGGTTTACCTGGAGAGCCAGGAATATTATTGCGGCGCTTAAAAATTT
>JBIOWC010000585.1:0-5517 GCA_044868105.1 Blastocatellia bacterium | reverse complement strand
AGGGTCAGCTACAAAGCGCTCATTGCTCCGCAGGTAAGGCCGAAAAGCAATCTGTAAATCAACCACTCGGTTTCGCGTTCTACCTTCAGGGGCGTGAGGATTTCAATCAATAACTTTTCTGCAAATGAGAGGGTAAAACCGGCGCCACACCCAAAAAACTCTCTTCATCTCAGCGTCCTCTTTTGATGGGATTCGGAATATAGAGAGGCGCGGGAAGAAACGGCCTTTCAAAATTGAGAAGTGAAGCGTCAATTGAAAAGGCATAGATTTGGGTCGCCAAACTCGGATTGAGGTCGTTGTCGCTGATGACGTAGAGCACATGTTTACCGTCTGGCAGGTCTGGGCCCCAAGCTAGCCCTTCAATCTTCTCCGCAATGGTTGCGGTCAGGTTAAAAGCAGGATCAAGCAGATTAATGAACAAAGTTTTGCCGACCGGAACGACGCCCGGAGGCAGCGCGCCAGCCGGAAGCGGCACCATTGCTGAAACATCCGTGGCGCCCGTGAGATTAATCTTATAGATGGTTTTTCTGGTTGGCGCTTGCGGCGGGGTTTGCAGATTTGAGCGGTTGTCGCGTTCGACGACCAGAAATTCATGGTCATTGATTGCGAGAATTTCGCTGACCCCTTGCCCGCGGTTGATGGCCTCCAAAACATAGACGTATTCGTGGGTTTCGCCGGTTAAGAGATCAATCTGTAGGATGCGGTTATTTAGGCCAAGACGGTCCGGGGTTCCGGGATTCAGCCCGTTATCTTGAAGCAGGGCGTTTTGCATGATTCCAAACAGGGTTCGGCCATCCGGGCTGATGGCTAAACCTTCCATCCCGCGATTGGCTTGTCGTCCAGAGGTGTTTCCGAGCAACTCGGCGGTCGGGTCGGCGCTGGGGTTGGCAATGAAAAACTTAGAGGGCAGGGGAATGCGCCGCAACAGGTTGCCATGTCGGTCGAACTCAAAAATGAAGGGGCCGTATTCATCCGAGATAAAGAACGTGCCATTGGGGCCAACGCGAATTCCTTCCGGGTCAAAGCGCAGCGTGGCCAGCGGGTTATTCACATCAAAGGCTCCAGCCGCGCCAACCAGCGATTGACCGAATTCGTTCTTCAACAGACGGGTATCCAATAATAGCGTGCTGATATTTTGAGAAGGGGTGTTGAAATCAATAGAGAGGTGCAGAAAATGCACTCGATCCAGATAAGGAATATCCGTCAATCCGTCGAACGGACCCCGATCGGGCGCGGCAATAAAGACATTATCAAAACCGGTGTAGGTCAAGGCGGAACCCAGGCCGCCATAGAGCGCCTTCGGAACGCAATTGGCGGGCGCGCCTGCTTGACAGAGGTTGCCGGTTAGCCCGGACTTATCCAAGCTATTTCCGTCAATCAGCGTTTTGCCAATCAGCGTGATTCCGGGCGTCGCCGCCCACGAAGCATTAACCGTGAAAACAACCAGCGCGAGGACAACCACAGCCTTTTTCCAGGCTCGTATCATAAGAGTCACTCCTTTCAGAAAAATCGCGCCGGAATATTAACAGCGGGTTGTGAACAGCGTGTGAACGGATGATTAAGATTTTGTGAATTTGGCAAGCCCGGCTTCGTTGATAAGCAAACCTGTGATCTACAAGTGCGCTTAGTCGGCCAGGGTCGCTAACTATAGCGGGCCATTAAGCAGGCGCTTTCCGTTCGACCGCAGATTTAACCTAGTTCTAACAGGGATTTCAAATCTATTTAATATCGCGGTGCTATGCTGCTGGCGCAGTCAAATACTTCTTAACTTCAATCACCAATTCAACCTGACCCGACAGTCAACCCTGTAACGGGACAGGGTTCATTTATTACTTGTGGAGGAGACATCGTGAACCGTCAAAAACCATTCGCTCGCGTTTATAGGCAAACGACTTCATTTATTTGCGCTGTTCTGCTACTGGCAACCAGCGCCATCGCTCAATTCGACACCGCTACAGTGCTCGGCACGGTCAAAGACTCAAGCGGCGCAATCATCTCCGGCGCGACTGTCACGTTAAAAAATATTGATACGGGCATCACGGCCAGCGCGCAGACGGATGAGGATGGCAATTTTCAATTTACCAATGTCAAAATCGGCAATTATCGCGTCAGCGCCGAAAAGCAGGGTTTTTCAACGGCTATCGCCGAGCGCGTCAATGTGACGGTCAATGCCCGTCAGCGCGTTGATTTGAGCCTGCAGCCGGGCGCTTTAACTGAAAACGTCGTGGTGACTGCCGGCGTCGCCTTGCTCGAAACCGATTCCAGCGTGCGCGGACAGGTCGTACAGCGCGAACAGATTGTCAATCTGCCGCTCAACGGACGCTCATATGCCAACCTGGTTTTGTTGACCCCTGGCGTGCGCGAATCATCACAAAATGGCATCACCACCGCCGGACGCGAAGCCGCCTTCAATGTCAATGGCTTGCGCAACACGGTCAATAACTTCTTGCTCGACGGCGTAGACAATAATGCTTACGGCACCAGCAATCAGAGCTTTTCAGCCCAGGTCGTGCAGGTATCGCCCGATGCGGTGCAGGAATTCAAGGTGCAAACGAATACCTATAGCGCCGAATTTGGGCGCAGCGGCGGCGCGGTCATCAATGCGTCGTATCGCAGCGGCACCAATCAATTTCACGGCAATCTGTGGGAGTATCATCGCAACACCGTGCTCAACGCTGTCGGGTTTTTCAAACCCGCAGGTGGAGTCAAACCGCCGCTTATTCGCAATCAATTCGGCTTTACTTTCGGCGGCCCTCTCATCAAAGACCGGACATTTTTCTTTCTCGATTATGAGGGCTTTCGGCAAGTTTCAAAAGCCCTGGTTTTCTCGACCCTGCCGACGCAGGCGCAACGCGACGGCCGGCTCGCCGTTGAGGTGCGCAACCCGTTTACGGGCGCCGTTATTAAAGCGGGCGAGCCGATTCCTATGACGGCTTTTGCGCGTCAGGTGCTCGGTGATCTGCCGGCGCCGAACGTGGCCGGGGCGAGCAATTTTCAAAATCTCGTGCCCAACAAAGCCTATAACGACAAGTTCAACATTCGACTCGATCACACCTTTAACCAGAAGTTGAACGCCTTTGTGCGGATCAGTCATCGCAAGGTGAATAATTTCGAAGGACCGAACATTCCCGGTCCGTCGGGTAGTAATCAAAACGGTTTGGTCGGCGTGCTCAATCAGCAACTGGCAGCCGGGGTGACCTATATTTTCGGCAACGCTTCGGTGCTCGATTTCCGCCTCGGCATTATGCGAACCGAAGCCGGCAAAAATCCGCCGCTCACGGGCGGGCCGAGTATGCTCGAACTTTACGGCATTACCGGACTCCCGACCGATACCACCATCACCGGTGGACTAACGACCCAGACCATCACAGGTTTTTCGCAACTCGGACGACAAGCTACGAATCCCCAATTTCAAAACCCCTCGAATGTTGACCCGCGCCTCAACTATTCATGGAGCTGGGGTCGTCACAGTTTGAAAAGCGGTTATGAATATCTGCGCATCAATACCGATGTGCAAGACACCAATCCGTTGATGGGGTTGGACACCTATAGCGGTCAATTCAGTCGTCCGGCAGGGGCTTTAGCGAATAACCTGTATAACCTCGCAGATTTTCTATTCGGGGCGCGCTCGCAATACGAGTTGGCCGATTTGTTGGTGGTCAATCTGCGCCAGCGTTTGCATTACGCCTATGTGCAGGATGATTTCAAAGTCCGTTCAAGGCTGACGCTCAACCTCGGCGTGCGTTACGAGTTTTCGACGCCGATTTACGAAGCCCAGAACCGCCTTTCAAATTACGACCCCGAAACCAACAGCATCATCCGCGCCACGGACGGGTCGCTTTACCAGCGCGGCTTGGTTGACCCGGATTATAATAATTTCGCGCCACGCATCGGCTTTGCTTATAACCTCTTCGACAAGATGGTGCTGCGCGGCGGTTATGGTATCGGTTATGTCCATTTCAACCGACTGGGAAGCGCAGACCTTTTGGCCACCAACTTTCCGCAGGTAACCCGCGCCAATATTACGCAAGATGCCAGCCATCTCACCGGCGGTCTTTGCACGGGTAACAATTTCAGCGGTTGTTTTCGCACGACACAAGCGGGCTATCCGACGGGGCTGCCGAACAACGTCACGCTCTTTATCCCACGCGACAAAGGCACCCCGTATATACAGAACTGGCAGTTTTCGATTCAACGAGAACTGACCAAGAATATGTTGATTGATGTGGCGTATGTCGGAAACCATGCGGTGAAAATGGTGCTGCTTGCGGATGTCAATCAAGCGCGGCCGTTGACCGCTGCGGAACTGTTGTTGCCCGCCGCGCCGCGCCCGACCTTAGACCAGCGTCGTCCGATTGCCGGTTTCCGCTCGATTTCAGGCGTCTTGCCCGCTGCATTCTCCAATTACCATGCGCTGCAAATCAAATTCGAGCGGCGTTTTTCAAAAGGTCTTTACCTGCTCAATTCATTCACCTGGTCGAAAGCCATTGATAATGTCAGTCAGGTGCTCGAAGAGCCAAATGGCAACGAAGGTCGCCCACAGAATGTTTACAATCTGGCGGCCGATCGTGGACTGTCGGCCTATGACCAGCCCTTGAACAACACCACCAGCTTTGTATGGGACCTGCCATTCGGGCGCGGGCGAACTTTTGGCAGCCAGATGTCGCCCGTGTTGGACGGGGTGCTCGGCGGTTGGACATTGACGGGCATCAATACCATGTTGAGCGGTCAGACCATCAACCTGCGTTACCAACCGTCGCCGGTGACTGCGAATCTGGCATCGTTTCTCGGCGGCGTGGCGCTGCGCCCGAATGTGAGCGGCGAGGTGTTAGCGCCGAACGGGCAACGCACTATTGATAACTATTTCAACAAAGCCAACATCAGCATTCCAACCGCAGACCAACCGTTTGGCACAGCGGGACGCAACATTGCGCGGAGCCAGGCTTTCTTCCAGTTTGATTTCGGATTACAGAAACATTTTCACGTGCCCATCACTGAAGTTTCACAAGTCGAATTTCGTATGGAAGCCTTCAATCTTTTCAATAAGACGAACTTTGGCGCGGCCAACTCGGACCGCGGCAGCGCAGCGTTTGGCACCATCCGCTCGACCTTCCCGGCGCGGCAAATTCAACTGGCGCTGAAACTCAGGTTTTAATCTGATACTCAGTTCACCAGCTGAAAAGCCTGTCAAATTCAGGAACCTCAAAAGCCTCTCAACCGGCATTACCCGTCGGTTGAGAGGCTTTCCCAATAGGAGTGAAATCATTGCTGAGTGAAATCATTAAGGAGTGAAGTCATTGTTGGATGACTTCATTGAGTCGGTTTTGCGCTTCACAAACAGGTCACAAAAAAAACTGTCCACTGCTCGATTCCTATTTTGTGAATGACTACGGTTTCAAAAATTTGCTGCCTTCCTTACGGCCAGAGATGGTGAAGGTGAAGCCAAAATACCAGACAGCCGTAAAGCCTCCGGCTCAAGATAGTCGTATAGTCTTGTCAACTTATTTACCGGGGCTT
>JBIOWC010000584.1:0-4565 GCA_044868105.1 Blastocatellia bacterium | reverse complement strand
GCGCAAGGTATCTTTGACGCCCTGCGCGTTACGCTCGGTAATCTGGCGAATCTCCCTGAGGCCGGCAAGCAGATTCACCGAGGCGGTTGAATGTTCAAGATTGGTGCGGGTAATCAAGTCAATCTGTTTGGAGACCTTGTTCAGATTATCGGATATATCTTTTATCGAACTCCTTTGCTCAAGCATGGCGCGGGCGATTTGTTCCGTTTGCACGCGCATACTGTCGGTTTCGACGTTGACCGTTCGCGCCACCTCAGCCTGCTCTTTCATCTCCCGGCTGATATTCAAAATCAATGTGGCAAGGCGTTGCGCTTCGACGGCAACTTGATCGCTGGCGGTGGTCTGTTCATTAAGGGCGCGCGAAGTTGAAACGGCGCCGCGCCGCATGGATTCGGTGGATTGGGTGATTTCATTAGCGGCTCTGGCTTGTTCGGCCGACCCCTTGCGAACCTGCGCGGCAATCGCCGTGGTGCTTTGCGCGGCTTTCAGGAGTTCGCGCGCCGAACGCCCTTGTTCACCCATGGCTTGCGCCACTTGCTGCGCCGTCTTGCGCATATGCATAACGGTTTGAACCACCTGTTCAATCGCTTTGGCCTGTTCGGCGGTTGCGGTGGCGACGAGTCTGGATTGCCCGACCGTTGTGGTGATGGCGCTCACCACGGTTTGTCCGGCGCTTAACTGTTCATCAGTGGCGCGGGCAATCTGCCCGACAAACTGTGTGGTTTCCTGAATACCGGAGAGGATTTTACGCAGACCGTTTGCCCCTTCTTCAGCGAGTCGTCCACTCTCATCGGCAATCCTGAGTCCGTCATTTGAAGCGACGATCGCCTCCTGAGTGACTTCCTGTAACCCTTTAATGATGGCGCCAATTTCAGCCGTGGCGCGCGCCGAGCGGTCGGCCAGATTGCGTATCTCTTCAGCCACGACGCTGAAACCGCGTCCGGCCTCGCCGGCGCGCGCCGCTTCAATCGAAGCATTAAGCGACAGCAAATTGGTCCGCTCGGCAATCAAATTGATGGTATCTACGATGGAATTGATTTCATTGGCTCGCCGACCCATTTCACGCATCACGGTTGCCGACTGCGCCATGGCTTCACGCACGCGCCCGAATCCTTGAATGGATTTTTGAACAATGGCGCCGCCCTCTTCGGTTTCCCGCGCCACCCGCATCGTCGCTTCATTGGCATTTTTGGCTAAGGCGGCAACCGAATGGATAGAGCGATCCATCTGCTCGGCACTGGTCGCCGCGTTGGTTGCCACCGTGGTAATCTTTTCGGCGCTTTGGGCGACTCCTTGTATGGAGCGCGACATCTCTTCAACTGAAGTGGAAAGCTCTTCGGTTGAAGCCGCCAGATTTTCAGTCATTGCCGCAACCTCTTCGATAGAAGCCGCCATTTCATTAACCGATGAAGAGGTCTCTTCGGCGGCGGCGCTCAGGTCATCGGCATTTGAAGCGATTCCTTGAATGGAGCGCGTGACCTCTTCGATGGCGGCGGCGCTTTCATTGATAGAGGCGACAAGGTCTGTGGTGTCGCTGCTCACATTCTTGACGGAGCTGGCGATTTCCGTAATGGAGGCGTTGACCTGTTCGGCAGAGGTCGCCATCTCTTCAGAGGTGCTGGCAACCTTTTCAACCGAAGACACCGTTTGTTTGATGGAGATGGCCGTCTGGGTCACGGATGTACTGAGGCTGGAAGCATTCACAGTAATCTGTTCGACAGAGGCGGCAATTTGATTAACCGCAGAGGCCAGTTGTTCGGTCGCATCGGTGACCGCCGCCGCCTGTTGAGCCGTCTCTTTTAAGGATGCCGCCATCTGATTGGTGTTACTGACGGCTTCGTCAAGAGAGCGAATCTGTTTATCTGAGCCCTCGGCAACCTGATCCGCAGTCCGCGAGATTTCGCTGGCCGCGCGCACGACGGCACCCGCTTCACCGCGCACGCTATCAAGGTTATTGATTCCATCCAGGTCTGTTCTTTCCATTCGAGCTGCCATGTTTCTCCTTGGGTTATGCGCCTTCCGGCGTGGGCAATAAGGTATCCTGCAAGTCAATGACTTCATCCAGACGAAGAATCAGTATCAATCGTTCACCGAGTGTGGCAATGCCTTCCAGGTATTTTCCTTTCATTCCGCTGAGCGTTTCGTTCGGCGGCTGAATGGCGCTTGACGCAATGGAGATAAACTCCCGCGCCGAATCGACAATTAAACCAATCAGACGATTGTTGCTGTTAATCACAAGCAGGCGGGTGCGCAAATCATGGGGAATTTTTTCAAAGCCGAAACGGGCGCGCAGATTAACCGCAGGAATAACCTGCCCGCGCGAAAAGATTACCCCTTCGACGGCAAACGGCGCATTGGGGACCGGCGTGATGTGTTCGACAAGCTCTACCTGCTGAACCGATTGGCTGCGTACCCCGTAAGTCGTGCCGGCCAATTCGAAAAGGATGAACGCTTCAGCAGAGTTTGGCTGATCAGTTTGATTTTCTGCCATAAGTTTACTCACCATCAACCGGCGGTTTTATTGCTTGGACCGTTTGAGGGCTGATTGTTTGATTAGCTGAGTCGGGTCAAGAATCAACACCACGCGACCATCGCCGAGTTCGGTCGCGCCTGCAAATCCGGGAACTTGAAGCAACGGGTCGTTGATGGCGCGAACGACAATTTCACGCTGCCCCAGGATGCGATCAACGACCAGGCCGGCGCTACTCAGCCCTGTGCCGACGACGAACGCATGAAAGGCGCGAAGATAGTTCTCTTGAATGTCGAACAGGTGCGCCAATCTGTAAATCGGTAATACCCCGCCGCGATAGTGAATCACTTCATTATTTTCAAAATGTTTGACTATTTGCGGCTCTACTTCAATCACCTCGCGCACGGCCGATTGCGGAACGACGAAAAGCTGGTCGCCTACGGAAACCACCAGCGCATCGGCAATGGCTAAGGTGATGGGCAATTGAATGGTAAAGCGCGTGCCGCGTCCGACTTCGGTGTTTAAGGTGAAGGCGCCGCCGAGCGCGAGAACGGTTTTCTGGACAACGGCCATCCCGACACCGCGTCCGCTGGCGCGGTCTGCTTCCTTGCGAGTTGAAAAACCGGGGGCGCAGATTAAATCCAGAAGTGCCGCTTCGTCAAGGGTGGCATCGGAAACCGGCAAGCCCATCGCCCGCGCCCGGCTGATGACCTTTTCACTATCAATGCCGCGCCCATCATCTTCGACTTCAAGGACAACGGTTTCGGCTGAGGTAAAGGCGCGCAAATGAATAGTGCCGGTCGCTGGTTTCCCTGCGGCCTCGCGTTCGCTGATGGTTTCCAGTCCGTGACTGATGGCATTGCGCACCAGATGCATCAGCGGATCGGTCATTCGCTCAATCAAAAGTTTATCAATTTCCGTATCGCCGCCGCTGAGTTCAAGGGCGACTTTTTTGTGGTATTCGCGCGAAAAATCGCGCACCACGAAACGCATGCGTTCAAAAATTTCACCCACCGGAACCATGCGCACATGCATCACGCCTTCGCGCAGGTCGCGAAGCTGGCGTTCCATCAACACATTGGTTTCCTGTAAATTGCGCCAGTGAAGGGCGGGCATCTCTGCTTCGGCATTCTTCAAATGTTCTTCAAGCCGTGAACGGCTGATGACCAGGTCACCGACCATCCGCATCAACTCGTCCAAACGCCCCAGATTGACGCGCACAATTTGGGATGCGGTGATTGGCGAAGGGGGGCTCGATTCCGGCAGATTCGCGCCCGCTTCTAGCAGATTCGCAGCCTCTGTCTGATTAACCTGCGGCTGGGTAGATAGTTTTACCGGCTCATAAGTCAGTCCCCATTCTTGCAGCGGCAGAAAGCTTGACTCATCGGCTCGGCTTGCGACGATAAACTCAAACGCAATGCCGCCCCCCGACAAAACCTGTGGCACCCCGTTTCGCAATTCGCCAACCTCCTGCAAACGGCTGCGCACCCGATTGATATTAATGCCGCGTTCGGCAAGCGCCGGTAAGGGGGTGAAAATAAACCGCCAGAGCGACAGACCATCTTGAGCGGTGATGGCAGATAAATTATTCCCATCCACCGTCGGCGGTTCCGGCACAGCCGTCTCTGGCAGTTCCGCGGGCCTATCGGCTGGAGAATTGATTAAAATGGTCTCATCAAGCTTGGCGCCGAGGGCCGTGATGTCCGGTATCGCCTGGTCAGCGCGCCGCGCCGCAATAACCTGTTCCAACATCTTTGTGCCTTCAATAAGCCCATCAATGCCATCTGCTGTGAGCATTCCCTGGTCATCACGCAATATGCGCAGATAAGATTCCATTTGGTGGGCTAAATGTTCGGCTTCGCGCAATCCGACCATCCCTGAGATACCTTTTAGCGAATGGAAACTGCGGAAGAGTTCGTCAAGCAGGGCGCGATTTATCGGCAATTTATTGACATAGTTTTCCAGTTCCAACAAGTCGCGTCTGAGCACCATCAGATGTTCTTCGCTCTCAGCAAAATAATCATCGAGAAATTCCTCGATAAAATTATTGTTGTTGCTCTCTTTTTCGGCGATAGACAAAGCAGTACCTTTAGGC
>JBIOWC010000583.1:0-5233 GCA_044868105.1 Blastocatellia bacterium | reverse complement strand
GTGATCATCAACTTGTCGGCTGGCAGTGCGCCGCCTTCGGGCAATGCGAGTTTGCAAAGCCCGCCAGGGACGGTGCGCTGTGTCATCCAGGATCGCGACACCCGCAATGACACCTGTGTCTGCGGCGGGGCGCCGTTACAGTAAGGACGAAGAACCCGGGGTTTTCTAAAACCCCTTAACCTGAAAAGGTCGGAGAGCCGCTGCTTTCCGACCTTTTTTATTGCTTATTCACTTTCTCCGGCGTTCACCTTGAATGCTGAACCATATCCAGCCACCTGTAAAAAGCAAATCCGGTGAACCAGGTTTGTCAGTTCAATGATTGTTCATCTTCTGACCCCAAGTCGCGATTCTTATTGCGCCAAACAATTTCCTCCCTGGATTGAAACAGAGATAAAAATCCAGACCGTACAAATACCAATCACCTTTTGTCTTTCAGCGACCCGGTTAAATGCGTTAAGGCTATCAAGCTGCAGGTATAAGATTTGCTCTCCAATTTGTGGGGCTATCAATATCAATTAGGAGTAATGCTATGGCGCTTAAAAAAGAGGGTGAACCGAAAAGTCGTTTAGGTAATCAAGGCTATCAGGAGGGAGATGAGGGACGTGAACACGAAAGCCCTGAAGCCGCTCGCCAAGACCAGGACGGGCAACAGGGGAAAAAAGGCGTTGAGGTCGAGCCCATAGGCAGCGAGGCAAAAACTAAAGGGCACCGCAAATAACTCGCCTATTGCAATGCCGGTAAGAGATGGTGGGCGGTATTGATTCGGTTGACGATTGCGTTCGTCCAAAGGCAATCCGATTTTAACTCGACCGCTAGCGCAAAATTCAGCCCACGCTCAATATAACTAGCAGCCTTTTGCTTCTTACTCTCACTTGTCGGACACCGTTTGAAGTAATGAAACATTTTATTAAACGGCCCCGGCACGTTCTATTCATACACAACCAGCGAGGATTGCGCCTTGACCACGACTACGGGAACGAGGCCTTCTTCTATGCAGCGCCGCTTATCGTTATGATCGCAGTGGCGAAGCCTGTCGTTTCATCTACGGGCCTTTGGTTTAAAATATTTAGCGCCCTGATGTTCGAGCGCGCTTACGGTCAAGGGAAATTTAATTGCCTTCTTTTTTAAGCGGATGTTCAAAGCTGAGATAGAAGAAGATTGCTCTATCGCCTTTACTTGGTCCGACACCTAAGGGCACAGCGATACCGGGAACAATTTGTAATCCGTTTTTAAAATTGTGCGCCCAACGCACACCGGGATTGAGCAAAAAACTATAACCGCGCGCTTTCAGTTTTTGCCCGGTGACGGTCTCTGAACTATTCCAAGCTGCTTCAAACATCACGTTGAAATTTTGCGAAGTCAGCCAGATTAAACTTTGCCCTAAATTATAGCCCGTCGTATTCGCCCTATTACCAGCCGCATTTTTTGTCCTCGGTGTAAAGGTCGCGCCGGCATTGATGTGAGTAACCAGTCGGTTTGAAATGGCAACACTCGCCGGAAGATTAAATTGATAGCCGGGAGCGCCGGCGCCTAAGCTTTTCTTTGAATCGCCGGTCGGCAACAACAAGGAAAAGCGCGGCGAGATGGCGACCTTGGCTTCGCCGCTGCCTAGCAACTGATAGCGGTAGTTAATCGCCACATCGCCAAGACCAGTTGAAAAACCGTTCGCCCCGGATGCCCGTTGCACCGGAATGGTATAGCTCAGTTGATGCCGTTGACCGGTAACCGGCCATTCCTGCGTGAAAGTGTAGGCCCACAGGCCCCCACGCAGGCGCGTGAAGGTGTTGATGTGTTGGATAACACCGTCTTCTTGATTATAGGCCTCTTCAAGCAAAAAGCTGTTGTCTTGAATCGGCAGTTTATCAGTTTGCGGTTTGGGGTTCTGAGCTGAAACGGTTGGTACAAATAAAAGCAGAACAGCTGTTAGAGCCAGTTTATTCACCATTGCCATGTGGAATGTTCAGGTTGCCAGTCGCTTTCAAAAATTTATACACCAAAATTTCCACTGTGAAGATTCAACCGGTTGGTCGAGATTTCAATCAGCCTCCTCATCGGATGAAACTGACATAAGAATGAGTTGAGTTATTCCTGTAATTTTTCCCAGCGCGCTTTGAGGTTTTCCAGTATTTCCTGATACCGCGGGCGGTCGCGCAGCCCGTCCCATTTGGGGTCAACGGCAAACCACGGATAATTTTCATTGCCCATTGAAATCGCCCGCTCCAACCATTCGAGCGCTTTGTCTTCCTGTTTATCTAAGGCATATACGGAAGCCAGGCGATAAGCAAAATCCTGGTCAGCATAAGCGGTCGCTTCAACCTTTTCATCAATCAAATCGAAAGCCCGCTGGCGTTCGCCTTTGGATAAATAACCGAAAGCTAAATAGAGTTTATGCGACAGCAGTTCAGGGTTTTTCGCGAGCACCTCTTTCATCACCTGGGTCGCCGTTTCAATATCGCCTTCGTGATAAGCGATGACCGCGCTTTGAGTTTTCAAGTTCGGATGATTGGGTTCAAAGGCGCGCCCCAAAGCAACTTCATTCCTGGCTTTCGCCCAATCGCGCTGATAGACATAGATACGCGCTTTGTTATAGCTAGCGAAGACGATATCGGTGGGATTGATTTTCAAATAATGCTCCCACTCAGCCAAGGCTTTTTCGTATTGCCCGGATAACCGAAAAACATACGCCGCAGCCGAATGCACCGAAGGCTCATTGGGCACTTGTTTGAGCAATCGGCGAATCTCTTGTCGCGCGGTATCGCTTCGCCCTTCAACCAAATCAATATAAATCATTCGCACACGCGATTCGATTAAATTACTATCCAGCGCCAGCGCTGCTTCAAAGGCCGCTTTGGCGCGCGTGTAATATTCAACGCCGCCAATCCCTTTGAGCACATAATTCAAATAACAAATTCCCAGACCGCTATGCGCCAGCGCAAAATCGGCGTCCATATCCAGCGCGCTTTCAAACAATTCAATGGCCTCTTCGAGGTCTTGAACCTGCAAGGTCTGGGTGAGAAATTTATAGAGCACGGTGCGCGCCTTCAAATAGTTTTCGTAAGCGTGGGGATTTTCGGTCGGCGTTTTTTTGGCGAGTTTGTTCTGCTCTTTGCTGGTCGTCTTGACGCGCAAACCTTCAACAATTAATTGCGAAATGGTGTCTTGCACGGTGATGATGTCTCTGGCGTCCACATCAATCTTTTCGCTCCACAAAATATCGCCTGAACTGACCTCAATCAATTGCGGGGTGACGCGAAAGCGCTCGCCCGATTTGATGTAGCCGCTGACCAGCACGGCATCCACAGAGAGCTGGCCGCCAACGGCGCGCGGGTCAACCTCTTTGCCCTGAAATTGGGCGATGTAAGACGACGGGCGAACGATTAAATCGCGCAGTTGAGCAAGCTCTGTGATGACCGAATCAGCGAGACTGAAACTATAAAAATCATCTTGCGGATTACCGGATAAATTTTTAAATGGCAAAATCGCCAGCGCTTTTTTATCACGCGATTGCCACATGGTGGTGGTCGGGTCGGAGGCCGGAGTTGATTCGATTTTGGAAGGCGATGAATCGGTGGTTGGCGTGCCGCTATCCAGAGCGTCGTGAACCTGAGGTGGCGCTTTGCCAAAGGTCTTCTGCATCCAGCCGGTCAACCGTCCGGCAAATCCCTTCTCTTTGGGTTGGCGCGTCGCCCCTCTAAAAGCCGCACTGATCCCGGAAGACGATTTGGATTGCGAATAATAGCTGCGCCCAAAAGCGCGTAAATCATCGAGCAGCGCATCGGCGGTTTGATAACGCGCCGTTTTATCTTTCGCCAACGCCTTAAAGACGATCTGTTGTAAACGCGAAGGCACCCCTTCGATGGCATCCGGCTCGGTGTGCATCACGGCATGCATCACATCAACGGAACTCTTGCCGCGAAACGGCAGATGGCCGCTGAGCATTTCGTACATCACAATTCCGAGACTGAAAATATCGCTGCGCACATCGGCGGCTTCGCCACGCGCTTGTTCAGGTGACATATAGCTTGCCGTGCCGAAGGGTTTGCCAAGCTGCGTCAGTTCATTCATCACCAACGATTCGTCGCTTGAGGTCTTGGTGAGTTTCGCCAATCCGAAATCCAAAATCTTCAATTGCCCGCGTTCATTAATCATCACGTTTGCGGATTTGATGTCACGGTGTAAAACATTTCGATGATGCGCTTCGGCAAGCGCGTCGGTGATTTGCAAGGCGAATTCAAGCGCTTGTTCAACGGGCAAGGGGCGACCATTGATATACTTTTTCAAATTCTGCCCTTCGATATAAGCCATTACGAAAAAGAGCACATCGTCCACTTCGTTGATTTCATAAACCGTACAGATATTGGGATGGTCAATGGCGGAAGCGGCGCGCGCTTCACGCAAAAATCGCGTGCGGGCTTTGTCATCGCCGACCAGTTCGGCGGCTAAGGCTTTAATGGCAACCGTGCGATGCAGCTTGGAATCGGCGGCCTTATAAACCACTCCCATGCCGCCTTTGCCTATCTCTTTCAAAATTTTGTAGTGCAGTATGGTTCTTCCAACCATCGTATTAACCTTTAATGTACTGAGTTTGATTATACACTGAGCGAAAGCGTGGGCAAGATGAAAGCCAAATGAAACGCTGAGGCGCTGCTCTTTTCAGATAAAATTTATACAAACTTTGGTAATAATCCTTACAAGTTTCGTTAGTCATTCTTGTCAGTTGTCCTTGCCAGGTTCCCGATTCGGGGAAGCAAGCAGAGAAAAATCCATAATCCGTCGCGGCCCGCCTAGGGAATATAAATTGCTCTAAAAACCCCGTCTTGTTGGTTGTCAACGATTAAACGGCGGGTCAATCGCCTGATTCTATTGCGCCCTCATGAAAATCAAAATCTCGCGCCCTAGTTTCAAACGGTAGGAGGCAGCAATGAATTATTCCGCTAATCAAATCAGCGCTTATTATTTAGAACTCGAACGCCTAATCGAAAGAATCGAACGCGGAACGACCCATTATCAGGTCCTGGACATTGAGCGTTCAGCCAACCCCGACCAAATCAAACTTGCCTACTACAACACCATGAAGCTGCTCAAGCTTCTGCGCTTCAAAACCGCTTTTCTCATGCCGCCCGATATGGTTATGCGCATGCGCGGAGCCGGTGAAAAAGCCTCGGCAGCTTTTTTCGTGCTCATGCATTTTGGCAAACGCACGGAATATGACAATTCGTTGCGCGAAGTTAAA
>JBIOWC010000582.1:0-9533 GCA_044868105.1 Blastocatellia bacterium | reverse complement strand
TCCGCATTGGTGTGGATACGGAATTGATGGGTGTTGCCGTAAAGCAGGGCGAGGCGCTCGCGGGTATTGGTCAGTCCGGTTCCCAGTTGTTGGGGTTCTCTGTACGCCAGGCCGGTGTTTGTCACGGTAAGCTCATAAAGTTTGTCTGAGGCCTGGCGGATTTCAATATCAATGGTGCCGCCTTCAATAGATTTCGCAAGGCCATGTTTGACAGCGTTTTCAATTAAAGTTTGGAGCATCAGACTGGGAAGGAAGAGGTCTTGCGCCTTATCTGAGACGTTGATTGAAAATTGCAAACGCGCACCAAAGCGCAGTTGTTCAAGTTCAAGATAACGCCGGGCGATTTCGATTTCCGAATGAATCGAAGCGGTTTTGAGTTTCGAGTTCGCGAGAATCTGTCTGTACAAATCCGAAAGCCGGTGGGTCATATCGGCGGCGCGTTCGTGCCCCGATTCAATCAGTTCCGCAAGGCTGTTGAGGGCATTGAATAAAAAGTGCGGGCGCATTTGATGTTCAAGCGCGTTGTAGCGGGATTCTGCGGCTACGGCTTGCAGTTGCAGCGCTTCCTCTTTGGCCCGCCGATAGGCAATGTGCAAAAAGAAGAGTGTGCCGATAAAGATGGAAAAGACGAACGCTGGATAGAGGATGGATATGCGCATCTCTTCCTGAAAGATGACGCTCTCAAGAAATAAGGCGAGGAGAATTCCCGAAGCGACGGCCACCGTGGTGATAGAAATATCGAGCAGAAGAGAGCGGCGCACCCGAAAACCGGTCCGAATACGCAGGGCGGTAAAAATCGCGTACACGCCGAGAAACATCACGATAATCATCAAGCCAATGCTGAGCCAGAAAATCAGTGATAACGAAATGCCTCGCCAAACTTTATTTTGTTCGCTCCAGTAAGGCAGATTGAGAAGAAATTGAAATAACGATACCAGGAGACCAAACAGCAGATACCGATTATACTTTGCCGCGTTTTTCCAATATTCTCGCCATTCTTCTCGCATTGTCGAATGATTGTGGCAAAAAGCTTGGCCGATGCCAATCTGCCGAGGCCTTCGAACTTGCCGTTCAGTCGAAAAAAACAACCGTTCAGAAATTCCGCGTTCTATTGCGGCTGGCGGCTTCGTTACACTCTGCGGCGAATGAAAATTTCAACGAGGAGAGATAGCGATGAAGAAACTTTGGGCCTTATGTTTTCTGTTGCTCGCGCCGGCGCCGCTTGCGGCACAGACCCTGGGGACAACCGGACTTGATGAGATGAAGAAGGTAGAAT
The DNA here is from genome assembly GCA_044868105.1 of Blastocatellia bacterium. Taxonomy (GTDB): domain Bacteria; phylum Acidobacteriota; class Blastocatellia; order UBA7656; family UBA7656; genus JBFMDH01. The sequence continues at coordinate 8,257 of JBIOWC010000582.1, read as the reverse complement.
TTCTGGTTGGCAACTGGCAGGGCGAAGGTTGGATGGAGTTTGCCCCCGGCGACCGGCGCAAATCGTTGGTTACCGAATCTGTACAAACCAAACTCGGCGGCCGAGTTTTAATCATTGAAGGGTTGGGCAAAGCGAAACTGCCAAACCGCGCCGAAGAGGTTGTCGTGCATCAGGCTTTTGCCTTTCTCTATTATGACCAAACGGCGAAGCGTTATGCGATGCGCGCCTTTTTAGCCAACGGGAATGCCGTGGATGCCGAAACCAATTATCAGGACGGGGTTTTCCAGTGGGCTTTGCAAATCCCCCAAGGCAAGGTGCGCTACAAGATCAAACTCAATGACCAGGGGCAATGGTTTGAAGTCGGCGAAATCTCTCAGGATGGCAAAACCTGGCGACAGTTTTTCGAGATGACCCTCAGTCGCCTGAAATAAAACGGCAAAGGAGAAAATCGGTGAATAATAGAGCAAACCTGGTGGCCATCGGGTTGACTACGGTTGGGATTATCTTTTTTATCGCGATGGCTTTTCAAATTCTGCCCTCAAAATACGCGCTTTTTGCGGGCGTGGTCTGTTTCATACTGGCCGGCGCCGTCAGGCGTTATCTGGCGCAGACCAAATAAGCGATTTGCCATGCCTCAGGCCAGCGGGAATGGGGCCGGGCAAACTTCCACGCTTGATACACTACGCTTCAGCCAGAGCCTGGAATTCAAGGGCCATTGCCGGGTTAGTGCTCCAGGTTGAGGTGGCTTTTCAATTGCGATTTAATTCGATAAATCCGCACCCGCAAGGCGTTGAGGTCTACTCCGAATTGGCTGGCCAGGGCCTTTCGGTGGGCAATCTTGTTCTGCCCTTCTCCCTGATAATAATTGAGAATCAAGTCGCGGTCTGTGGGCTCAAGTTTGCCGAGCGCTTCATCAAGATGTTGAAACAATTCTTCCAGCTCTTCTTTGTCAGCCGGGTTGAGGTAAAGCGGTTGAACCGGCACGCGCGGTTGAACCGGGGGGCGACGCAGATATTCCAAATAGACTTTTTTCGCGGTGCCGTAAAAATATTTAATCGGGTTGCCAAGGTAAGAGGATTTGATTTGCGGCAACTTTCGGGTCACGCGACTGATGGTTTCATCAGCCAGTTCTTCGGGAAACGCGCATCTTCTGTAGGTAAATAAGCGAATCAGTTTTTGCCGAATGAGTTCGTATTGCCGACCGGCAGCGTCCGTATCGGGAGCCAACCAACTGAGCAATTCATTGAAAGCCATCTGTTCAACCGCCCGGTCAGTTGCAGAGACTTGCTGGGTGAATTCATCTTGGGTGAAGTCGTCCGTATCAACTGGTTGTTCGGCAACCGGAGCTTGCCTTAGTTTAAATTGAATTCGCCGCTCTTGCACGACCTGGTTCATGTCACCACTAATGTTCATGAGGTACTCCTTTTCTTATTGGTTAAACCTTGTCTAACCAAATCGCTAGCTGCGGAGCAGATGGTAGGAGATCAAATATGCAGACAAAGCTCCGCCATCAATCCCGTTATGGGATTCAAGTCAGGTTTTAATTATGTAGATTAGTTAACGGCTATCAGGGTCTATAGACGCCAGCAAATCGCAGCAAATCTTCAAGCGTAAATTGACCTGGTGTTAAACTGGGAAGACTGGGCATTTTAGTCGGATCCTGCAAGATTGACTCATCGCTGAAGCGCAACATACCGATAAGCGTTTCGGCAACAATGACCGTACCAACCGGACCCAGATGTCTTCCACAACTATCAACTTTCGCCTCAGCCAGAATATAGAACCACAGGGGAGTGTTCTTTAGAAATCCTGTTGACTCCAAAATATCGCGCTGTTCTTTTGGCACTGCCCATTTAATGACGTCAGGTGGAAGTGGTTCGATCTCCGGCATCACTTTCTGCATTGCCTCAGCAATTGCCTGCCCTGTAGGCAGTCTTAGAAAATAGCCACGCAACAGATTTCTTAATGCCAGATTGGTTTTCCAAGGCGCGATGGGCTGTTCGTCAGGTTCACCCAATAGAGCGAATAGCCCGGCGGTCAGTGTCGTATCAATGGGTCTCGAAAAGAATTTTTTATTCTCTGCATTAAGAAAGTTTTTCCAGTCAATAACCCAGGTGCCCGGAATATGTTTAAAATTGGGACCTCCCAGGGGACCGCCAAATCTGCTGAAGGTAAAGAGTTGGTCAAGCGTCGCCACCTGCTGCGCCTGATTTCTATTGTATCCATTATAAGCGGCTCGTATTTTGCTATGCCCAAAACGATAAGCGGCAGCAGAAAATTCCAACGGCGTAAACAGCTCTTCACGACTCGTTGGCTTAAAGAATTTTGCTCCCTCATTGAGAATCTGCCGAAAAATCTTTGGATTGGTGATGCGGGGAAGATAATCATACAGCACAATCCATTGATAGTGCCGGATGAGCAGTCTCCTTGCCTCTTCAAAGCTATCCACCTGGTCAATCAGCGCATTGTGGGCATATAAAAACGCCAGATGCAGTTGAGCAGTAATGATATTTTCATCATTTCTCACATCACCAATCAACGCGACTCTGTCTAGCTTGGGGTCGGCGTTCGGCTCGGCTCTGGGGAGATCGTTAAAGATATTTGTAGTATGAGGTGGAAGTCCTTCCGGTTTATCAACCGGATCAATCCTGAATCGTTTATTGTCTGCCAGAAGGGGCGGCTTGAACCCGGAAGTAGAGCCATAGATGCTGTCTAATTCGAGATTGGGCGAACGGCTATTACGAAGGAGCAAGACATCTTTGTACTCTAAGGGCTGCAAATTGGGAGAAGATAGGTCTACATCATGTGTGCCTTTTTCATGCGTGATGTCATGGTCAACAAACTGCCCGAAGAAAGTGTAAACAGTCGGAATAGGAACGCCTTCATCGGGTTTTCCCCGGTCTAACATGACATCTCGGCTACCCAGTTGACTTAAATCCTTTACGGTCTGTCCACTACTACTCAGTAATATCTTTTTATCATCCTGAGCGAGGTCGGGGAATAGGTATTTAAAGGGCCAGGATGAGATGTCCTCAGGTGGCAAGGCGCCAATATGTCCGTCTGGGTTTTCTACTCTTTCCGGTGCCGCCTCTTCAAATTCAGGCGGCAGAGCTTCGCCATGACCTATTTTTCTCATAAGTAATCTCCTTCAAAGCAATGTACACAGCCCCCGTCTACGCCGAGCAATCTTCTCAGGCGATCAAGACTTTTTTATATGCTTCAGTTGACGTTTGAGAGCGCTGCGCTTTAGATAGGCATTCTGAAAAACCCTAAGCCTAGACAGCGAACTGATGCATAAACAGATAGCTGGTTAACCCAATCCCTAGCACACGCGGTTGTTCTTCACTTTAATCTGCCAAGCCAGATCGTGCATTGATTTTTATTTCGGGTTTGATTCACTCTCATCCACTGGAAAAGTTATTCGGCTGTTAATTAACTGGCGAATACTGACAAACGCGTCATCCTTTAAGACATCGCCAAGATTAGGGACAAACAAGTCCGCTCTTGGCTCACCCTTGAGCGCCAAGAGAAGATTGTCTCTCTTCGTCCCTGCGGGAATCTCTTTTATATATTCCATCGCAGCAAGAGCATCATCCAATTTGGGTTGGGGTGTCAGTATAACCGCGCCACTTTTACCCAAATCAATCGGGAAACTCCCCTTCTTGATGAAATGCATAAATCCCCCTTGTAAGGTCCAATCCGGTCCGCTTCCCGAACCATTATCCAGAAGTAGGGAGACGAGAAGCATGGGGGTTGGCGTTGCGATAGTAAAAAAATTGGCGTGATATAACTCATATCCTGCCAGCCAGTTTATCGTGCCATTCATGGCTCCGGTTCCTCCTTCGGGGTCTTCTACATAGCCGTCGCCGTCCTTAAACCCGTTCATGCAAAAGTTGAGGAATTCATTCATAATCACCTCGTTCCCTCCTTCCTCAGGAAGCGCGGGAAGGGGAGGAAGCTCAGGAAATGGGGGACGACGTTGGATGCAATAGAATAAACCTTCTCGTTTGTCTGCCATAATTATTCTCCTTTATTTGCGGTTGATTTCTGATTGAGCGGGCTATGTTGCCGCTTGGCGGGCGCTATATTATAATCGCCGCGCGGAAAAGCCAAGACAACTTTAGTCTGCTCGATCAGATTCGCTCAGTTTTCTGAATGAGCGGATGATACCGGTAATCGAGCTTTTCTGTCTTTAATTTTCAAAATAATTACAATTAAAATTCGCTTAAATTTTTCTTAAAGGGAGTCGCCTCAATGAAACCCCGACCCGGTCAGATTTACGAATTTGGTCCGTACCGACTGAATGGTGATGAAGCCACTTTGTATCGGGGCCATGAGGGGATTAAATTGCGGCCAAAGCTGTTCGACTTGCTGCAATTTTTTGTCGAACATCCGGGGCTGATATTCAGTAAAGAAGAGTTGTTTAAAGCGCTTTGGCGCGATGCGATTGTTGAAGAGGGGAATTTAACCGTTACCATTAACGCTTTACGTAACGTCCTCAGCGATGGTCAATATATTGAAACCGTTTCAGGACGCGGCTATCGCTTTACCGCCGAAGTCAAAGTGGTTTATAACGAGTTCGCGATTCCCGAGCCGCTTGAAGGTAGGCCGCTGACCCTTGAACCGCCAGGCGGGGCGCTGCCTTTGCACTCGCGTTTCTATATTCCACGTCTCACAGATGAGGAGTTCTTCCAAGCCATCGCCAGGCAAGACAGCATCGTCTTGGTCAAGGGCGCGCGGCAAGTCGGCAAGACCTCGCTGTTAGCGCGCGGCTTGCAAAAAGCCCGTGAACATAACGCCACCGTGGTCTTGATTGATTTTCAGCAATTTAGCGCCGCGACCTTTGAATCAGCCGATAAACTGCTGCTGGCCATGGCCGAATCCATTGCCGATCAACTCGACCTCGACGGCGACCCGCACCAGGGGTGGGAAAATTCTTTAAGTCACAGCATCAAGTTTGACCGCTATCTCAGGCGCGAGGTGTTTACGCAAACCCAATCTCCGCTGGTCTGTGGACTTGATGAAGTTGACCGGCTCTTTGGCTTTCCTTGCGCCAGTGAAATTTTTGGACTGTTTCGTTCCTGGCATAATCGTCGCGCTTATGAGCCGCTCGGTCACTGGCATCGCCTGACCCTGGCCATTGCTTATGCGACCGAAGCGCATCTGTTTATTACGGACCTCAATCAATCGCCCTTTAATGTCGGCACCCGGTTGAGCCTTAACGATTTTACCCTCGAACAGGTCGCCGAGCTCAATCAACGTTATGGAGAGCCTTTACAAGGGAGAGCCGACATCGAACGATTTCACGCTTTTCTGGGCGGTCATCCTTACCTGACGCAACGCGGGTTATATGAGATGGTTAAAAACCGACTGAACCTGGAAACCATCTTAGAGATTGGCGATCGCGATGAAGGGCCGTTTGGCGATCATTTGCGGCGAACCCTGGTCGCGCTGAAACAAGAGGACCAGTTGCTCGAACAACTGCGCGGCTTCCTGCAATCAACGGCAACGCTCAGTTACGATACGCTATCACGCTTGCGAAGCGCCGGTATTCTCGCCAGTGACGCCTTGCAAGAACCCGCCCTGCGTTGTCAACTCTACGCCGCCTATTTAAAAAGACATCTGTCATGACTACGCTGCTGGTTCAGGAAACTGCGAATTTTTATGTTGTGGGCGGGACCCTGCGCCACGATGCGCCGTCGTACGTCGAGCGCTACGCCGATAAAGAATTATTCTCGGCCTTACTCGGTCACGAGTTTTGTCATGTATTAACCGCCCGACAAATGGGCAAATCTTCATTGATGTTGCGCACCGCCGCCAGATTGCGCGAGGCGGGCCTGCGGGTTGCCATCCTCGATTTGACGGCCATCGGTCAAAACCTCACGCCTGAACAATGGTACAGCGGCCTGGTGCTGCAACTGGGTGAGCGCCTTGATTCGGAAGATGAATTATTTGACTTCTGGATGGCTCACACCCATCTGGGGCCGATGCAGCGATGGGTAGAGACGCTCAGAAAAGCGGTCTTGCCGAAACTCGCCGGACCCCTGGTTATCTTCATTGATGAAATTGATGCGGTGCGCAGCCTGAACTTTTCCACCGATGAATTTTTTGCCGGAATTCGCGAATGTTATAACCTCAGAACGGTCTATGAAGAGATGCGCCGCGTCACCTTTTGCTTAATCGGCGTCGCCACACCATCCGATCTCATACGCGATACCCGCACCACGCCGTTTAATATCGGCACGCGCATCGAGCTGAACGATTTTACGCAAGCCGAAGCCCTGCCGCTGGCCGATGGACTGCGTTGGGAGCGCGCCCAGAATCGCGCGATTTTGAAGCGCATTCTCTATTGGACATCCGGACACCCTTACCTGACACAAAGGGTTTGTCAGGCGATTATCGAAAATAAAAGAACCCAGCGGATTGGCGACGTTGACACGCTCATTGAAGAACTGTTTTTTGCCAAAAGCAAGACCGCATATGACGATAACCTGATCTTTGTACAAGAACGCCTGCTGCGCAGCGGCGCCGACCTGACGGCATTGCTTAATCTTTATGCCAAAGTCCGACGCGGCAAAACGGTTCACGATGTGGATTCCGACCCCCTGGTTCCGATTTTGCGCCTGTCCGGCATTACCCGCGCCGCTCAAGGTTTGCTTCGGGTGCGCAATCGCATCTATGAGCGGGTGTTCGATACCCACTGGGTGACGAAAAACTTGCCGGATTTCGAGGCCCGAAGACAACGCGAAGCTTATCGGCGCGGCGTCTGGCGCACAACGCTGGTGAGCGCCCTGATTTTAATCGTTGTGGTCAGCCTGGCGGGGTTTGCGTTTTGGCAACTCTTCAATCTCAGAAAGCAAGAGAAGATGAATCGCCAGCTCTTATATAAGACCCAGATGAAAGTCATCAATCAGGAATGGGAAAACGCCAACCTGAGTCGCGTTGATGAACTTCTTAAAGCCACGAAACCGCTGCCCGGGGATGAAGATTTGCGCGGCTTTGAATGGTGGCTTTTTTATAAAGATACCCACAGAGAACTTTTCCGTTTGGAAAACCTCGATAATGTCAACAGCGCAAAATTCTTGCAAGACCAGAACACCTTAGCGATTGGCGCGGGTTCGCGCTCCAGACTTTCCAGCGTGCGCCAATATACCGTCAAACTTTTCAACTGGAAGACCGGAAAAGAGATTATTTCATTTAACCCTGATACCTACACAGGCGTTAACTTGACGGTCTTTTCACCGGATGCAAAGTATGTTGCGACGAATCTACCGAATAACACCATCGCGATATGGGAAGTCGCGACCGGGAATCATTTTCGGGACCTAGGAAATAATCAGCTTCGGGACCCCGGAAATAATCAGCCCCCCTCTGTCCGAACGGCGACTTTCGCCCCTGACCAAGCGCTTCTGGCGTGCGGGCATGAGACAGGCATTTTAACGATATGGAATCTTGCCAATCCGCAAACGCCTGAGTGGACAAAGAAGGTGGGCGAAACCGTCAACCATATAGCCTTTTCGCCGGATGGGCGTTGGCTGGTAATCATCACAGAACATAAGGTGGTGCAATTTCTGGATATGAAAACGAAAACCCTGCGGCCGCCATTTTCAATAAAAGAGGATGTCTTAGGTCGCTCTTTTTTCTCTCCTGATGGCAGGCTGTTGGCGGTTACGACAGAAGATGGCCGATTACACTTGTGGGATATGGTCGGCAAACAACTTCTCCCTTTTACTCCAACGCACTCCAAAGAGATTTACTCGGTCGCTTTTACGCGCGATGGAAAAACGCTGGCCACCGGCTCAGTTGACCGAACCGTTCGGGTGTGGGATATGACAACCCAAAAAACTATTTTGTCAATTCGCGCTCACGGCTCAGATGTCAACTCGCTGGACTGGTCAGCCGATGGAAAATTCTTACTCACCGGCGCGAGTGACGGCACGGTGAAGATTTGGGATGTTTTTACCAGAACTTTGCCGCTGTTACCGCAACAGAAAATTACTAGTTACAGCGCCACTATTTTTTCACCCAACGACGAATTGATAGCCCTGGCAACAACTGACGCGCTTCATGCAATACTCTGTAATCTTTCAACCGGTAAGGAGGTTGCCGATTTGGGACAGATGCCTGAGGGGACGAAAATCCTGGTCGCCGCTTTCTCAAAAGACACGCAGATGGTGGCTATCAGTTACGGCAACAAGGTCGTGGAGATTTACGACGTGAATACCGGCAAACGGCTCAGGCGATTAGCAAATATAGA
>JBIOWC010000581.1:0-7477 GCA_044868105.1 Blastocatellia bacterium | reverse complement strand
GCGCAATCAGTAAATGCTTCCATAGCGATTCAAAAAAGCCGGTTACGATGGGCTGTTGTCTGAGCATCGGGTTTGGGTATGCCAGGCAACAGTTTAAGGGTAACCGGCTTTTGCAACGCTTAAACGGAGGCCTTCCAGGATTGCGGTTGTAAAAAATCATCGAGCGGCGCATCTACGAGATGATTGGCATAATTGGCTAATACAGAAACTGCAACTCCGACGATGACCTCTAAGGCCTGCGCTTTGGTGTATCCGGCGGCCAGCAAACTTTGCAGATCAGCTTCACTGAGTTGTCCCCTTGTCAGGGTCATCTTACGCGCAAATTCACTTAACGCTTGCAGACGCGGGTCTGCCGGTAATTGACCGGCGCGCAAAGCTTCCAACACGTCAGGCGGTATGCTGGCCTTTTGAGCAAAGGTTGAATGCGCGGCAACGCACCAGGCACAGGTGTTGGCTACGGCATTAGAAATCGAGATGACTTCGCGTTCAATCGGCGTGAAAGAACCGCTCTGATATATGCCGCGTAGCGCAACAAAAGCTTCGATTAAGCTCGGCGATTCAGCCATAGCTCCAGCCAAATTAGGGATCACGCCAACCTGGTCTTTTAGTTTTTGAAGCGCCGATTTGGCGGCCTCAGGCACGGTTTCCAGGGTATACACATTGAATTTTGTCATATTTAGTTTCCTTTCAGTTTTACGGTCTGATAGTTGAGCGATGGGCGCACTTCACCCATCGCTCAGAAAGCCCTTGGTTAATCAATTGAGTGATGAAGAAAAGACGGCTCAGTCAGTTGAGAGAGGCTCGCGCCGTTCAACCGGAAATTGAATTTCGGTAATCATATCCGCGAGATGTTCGGTGCGCGGCGGTTGAATCAAAACTTCACGCCCCGGTCCACTGATTCGATAGCCATTGGTTTCGACCCACAAACCTATGGCGCCGTAACTTTGACAGTTCTGTTCAAAGCCGCCCAGGCGCACGACGGTTGCCATGGTTGCGACTTCCGGCAATTGCCGGACTTTCAATAAACGGTGACTCGGAAGTTGCACAGTCAGGTCGTTAGCGCCGCCAAAGATGGCTCCCAGTTCAATATCCAGCTGGTCGCTTTCGAGCGTTTCAGAATGAACGACCGTCGTGAAATGTCCCAGTTGTTTTCGCTCCGTGCAAGCGGGCAGCGTTTCTATCAATTCACGCATAATCCGTAGCGCCGCATCGGCACCGGGCAAAACTTCTCTGAGCGCGAGGTAGCCTTGACGAGGAACATTTTTGAGGACGATGTCAAAAGCAGACGAGGTGGGCGCATCAATCTGTTGCAGACGCGCTTCGAGCGCCCGCAAGCGCGTCATCTCTTCATTAAGGGTCTGTTCAACCTGGGCTTTTTTAAGCGTCAACATGCCGCGAATTTCTGCTGCCGATACCTCCTCATCAACGAGGCGCGCAATCTGCTCAAGCGTAAGCCCCAGCTCTTTTAGCGCGAGAATGCGATGCAAACGCGGAAGTTGTTTGGCGCTGTAGTAACGATACCCGGTCCACGAATCTATATGGACCGGCTTGAAAAGTCCGATTTCATCGTAATACCGCAACAGGCTGCCGGGCACTTGCGCGATTTGTGAAAATTCGCCAATGCGAAACATGATCGACTCCTTTTTCTCTCTGGGTTGATGGTGGCTATCGTAAACCTTCAAGCAACTTGAGAGTCAAGCGGTAAATTTTGTTAATTTTCTGCATTGGTTTTTCTTCAGTTTTCGTCTTTAACAGGCAGCCCTTCAATTCTGGAGGTGAATCTCATGCAACAGCGAATGTTTCTAGGGGTGATGACTATCATTATATTGTTATCTTCCCTCTTCACTGCCTTAGCTCAGACTAAGGCCTTTGTCATTGATGACCGGCTGGCCGCTTTGCGCCGCGCGCCCGCGATGAAATCTGAAGTTGTAAGAAGGTTAAGAATCGGGCGACCCGTGTATCTTATGGAGAGTAAGGCTGCAAGAGGCGAGCAGTCGAAATTTTACCGGGTCGCCGTAACGCGCCGCACCCGCGGTTGGCTGCACGAAGGCGCCGTCCTTATTGCAGGACGCGCGGGTGAAGACGCGCGCTTGATGAAGTTGATTGAATCGAGCGAAAGCTTTGACCGCTTAAAGCTCTGTAAATTTTTTATTGAACATTTCAATCGCTCAGCGCTTAGGCCGCGCGTTTGGCTAACCCTTGCCGAAGAGGCCGAACACGCGGCCGGGGCGCTCAATCGTTCAGCCGATAGACGGTTAAAAAATTTCCGTCCGGCGGCAACAAATTCTCAGTTGCGCGATTATTATTTAAGCGATACGGGCCTGGATCGGTACAGCCGTTTGCGCATTCATTTCGATTTTATTGAAAATCGCAACGAATATATTTATGACGGGCAAGCGTATCGGGAAATTATCAAGCAATTTCCGAAAAGTGACGAAGCGCGGGTCGCCAGAAAACAACTGGAGATGGCCAAACAACGACTGGCGCAAAAATAAAACCCGGATAAAGGTTTTACGCTTGAAATTCTTGCAATCGGCGCAAGTTTTAGTTTAGATATTTCTGGTTGCTTATCCACAACGAATGGATGAACAACGAAATACAACGGAGGAATTGCGATATGCCAAGAGGGACTTGCCCGGAATGCGATGCTGAAGTTCAAGTAGACGAAGATATGGATAAGGGCGATGTAGTTGAGTGCGACGATTGCGGAACCTTATTAGAGGTTGTGGGTCTTGACCCCATTGAACTCGATGTAGCCACAGAGGAAGAAGAGGACGATTGGGAAGACGAATAATCATAAGCTGATTACCTGACTTCTGATTTCTACGATTTTTCATCACACAAAAGAAGCCACCTCTCCCCGGAGGTGGCTTCCGATTTTTTTGAGCTTTTTTAGCGCAACGCAAAGCAAAAATTTGTTGAAACGAGACGAGCAGTATAAAATGCTCAGGTTTTCAAATTCTTACTAATCATTTTGAGGGATGATGCATGTCTCAAGCGAACGGTAAAAAAGCTCTGCCTATTCTCTATGATTGCGCCCAGTGTCCCGGTTATTGTTGCAGTTATGACCGCATCGAAGTGACCAAAAAAGATATTGCCCGATTGGCCAAGCATTTCAATTTGCCTTATGAAGAGGCCAAAAAGAAATTCACCAAATTCGCCTGGGGCGAACGCATTTTGCGCCACCGCAAAGACCACATCTACAAATCCATGTGTCAATTTTTTGATCAGGAAGAAAGACGTTGTACGATTTATCTGGCGCGGCCCGAAGTCTGCCGCGAATACCCGGATGGCCGGCGGTGCGCCTATTTCGATTTTCTGAAGGCCGAACGCGTCCGCCAGCACGACCCCGAATTTATCCCCTCTGCTTAAAATAGAAATGCCGCAAATCTTATGTCAGGCATCAGAAAGATTTGCGGCACCCGGTGTATCTCGATTTATTTTCTGGAAGCCCCGGATTGCCCATAAGCTTCCAAGCCTTTAGCGCGATTTTCCAGCCCTTATTGACAGGCCCCGTTAACGCACCGTTGCCCGGTCGGGCAATCCCCGTCTTCTGAACATCTATGATTTTTCTCTTCTACTTGAGCTGTTTTTTCAACAGCCTTTGATGTTGATATTGCCATTCCTGAGCTAAGAACTACAGCAAGCATTAACGCAATTAAGAGAAACATTAAGGTCATTTTTTTCATCACTTAAACCTCCATTTCTAATTGTTAATGGTTCATTTATGGTTTGAAGGATAATACCTCCAAGCCATAAACCTAGATGAGAGCTACAGCTATTTTGAAAATATTTAGTATTGAGCCAACAAACCTAGATTTGAGGTTCTCATCGCGACGTGAAATCTAAGCATTAAACTAAGGAAATCGCCTGATCACTTTTTACGCGAACCGGATTGCGCATATGCTTCTAAGGCTCTCAAACGCTCTTCCATTCCGTCCTGGCAGGTTCCGTTAATACATTTTTGTCCGCCTGAACAATCTCCATCATCTGAACATTGGCGTTGGGCAATCATCCAAACTTCATTGGGAATGGTACTGATGCCTTGTTGAATCTCAGTGGCACGAGCTTTTCGCTCTTCAAGGGTTTCGCCCGCCAAGTAATACTCAATCATTCTTCTCTGGAATATATCAAGCACCTCTCTAAGGACTAAAAAGGTTTTGAAATCATCCGTATAAAAATCACGCTCGACAACTTCGACATGCTCTTTAGAGTCTTGGGTGAGGACATTGATTGAGAAAGCCTTTTCTGAGTTCATACGTTAGTCTCCTTTGCTTGTGATTAGAGTTAATCCATAAACTACTTCATTCTTTCCATAAAAGAGGGCTTTGCTGTCTGCTGCCCAATTGAGCGTGGAAAATTGCTGTCTTGAGTCAGCATTTTTTGTTAATTGTCTGGGGCTACTTCCACTAACCGGCACTAGGTAAATATTTTCTTTGCCATTTTGATTGGCGACAAAAGCAGTATTTCTTCCATCCGGCGATAAATAGATATTTGCCAAATAAGTTGATTCAAGGCTGGCAATTTGCTGTTCACCACTCGTCGAAATTTTCGACAGGATAACCTTGGTCGGCATGGCTTTGGTGTCCTTACCATTTTCAACTCTCGCGACGATAAATTCATTATCACCCGACCAACCGAGCAGTCGCAAAACGGAGTGGCTTTGAAAAACCGGCTTATCCGCATCGGAAACCCACAAACTCCAAACTTGATTTTCGTTAGCGGGTAGCTTGTCGTAGCCAGAGATATAAGCGATACGCTTTCCGTCTGGCGACCAGATCGGGCATTTCAGTTCCAGACTGGCGTCCGTATTGTTGGAAATTTTCGTGCTGTCGGAACCATCGGCGGCGACCGCCCAAATATTACTTACCTCGTCTTGGAGAAGGCTATAGGCAATTTTGCTGCTGTCAGGCGACCAGCAATAATCCTTTGGCTGACAGCGCATCATTGATGGAGAAATATAACCGCCATATTGAACATTACCGGTTGTCAGCTTTTGTTCCTGACCGCCCATTGCGTTGATAACACATAAATCGTAGAAGCGTTCGGCACCACGAAGAAACGCAATGCTTTTTCCATCTGGCGACCACTGTGGGTCAAAAGCTTCTGTGCTAATAAGTTCAGTCGCCGCACTTTCGGCAGCAGCAGGCTTGATAAACAACAGATTCTTCCGATGATCCCATCTGCCTTGAACTCCTTTAATTGCTTGATAAGTAATAGAAGTCCCATCAGGCGAAACAGCTACCCAAGATTCTATATCCGACCCGGAGGTCAGCGGGGTCTCTTCCTGATTATCCAAATCCAATTTCCATATATCTGCTTCGAGTTGATTGTTTGAATAGAGTATCTGGTGACCGTCAGGTGATATATCAGTCAAAGCCCCATTATCACTCTCAATCTTTATTTGTGTTATCTGATTGCTTTCAACGTCATGTAGATATATTTGATTCGAGTCTTTGGTGAAGGATTTATAGACCAGATGTTTTCCATCCGGGTACCAAACTGGAGAACGCTCAATAGCCGGGTCATGGGTAACCGGAACCGGTGTTCCGCCGTGAAGAGGTTGTTGCCACACGTCGAGTTGTCCGCCTTGATTATCAACATAGGCGATGTTCATTTCGTCGGGCGAGACGCTGAAATCATATGGTACAAATTTCGATTGGTCAAAAGCTGTGAGTGGTGAGGTGGTTTTTGAATTGCAATCTACTTTAAATAAGTTGCATCCCCATTGGTAATAGATTGCCTTCTCTTTTTTTGACCAAAGTTTCGGCATTGGCAAACTTTCTTTGCCTTTCTCTCCATAACCCTCAAAGTTGATAATGTGCTTCGGCGTGTCTCCAATAGAATCCATCACCCATAAGGCGATTTGATTACCTCGGTCAGAGACGAAGGCGATCTGCTCTCCGTCAGGCGACCAGATGGGGTTCTGATTCTTGGACTTTTCATCCGTCAGTGAGCGCGAGGTATTGGTTCCCACCTTGGTTACTTTGATGTTGAAGTAGCCATCTTTTTCTGCCGTATAAACCACCCATTTCCCATCGGGCGAGAACTTTCCATTTTTTATGGTCTCGCCGGATTTCGCCTTTACCGACATCAGCTGGGTTTCTACGATTCCTGCACCCCAGGTAGTTTCGGGAGTAGTCTGCCGGTTGATGTATCGCCAAGTACCATAGCCGCCGATGAGCAATACAAGCACCCCGAAAGCTGCGATAACCTTTTGACGCACTTGCCGGAACATCACCTGAGTTACCGGTAAGGCTTTGGGTTGTGTATCCGTAACATCGATAACGGCGACGTTGGCGACGGATTCCTGAGAAACATTTTGCTGTTCAATAACAATACGCGAACGCAAATGCTTTTCGATGACCAGCGCGTCATCAACCTCTTCGACCGGGGCGGCAAAGCGATAGCCGCGCTTGGGGATGGTTTCGATGTATCTTGACCCGTCAGGCAATTCGCCGAGCGTCTTTCTCAAAGCGGAGATGTGCTGGGTTAAGTTGTTTTCCTCAACAATTGAACTTTGCCAGACTTTGTCGAGTAGCTCTTCCTTTGTAACGACATTACCCCGGGCTTCAACCAACACAAAAAGGGTATCAAAAGTTTTGGGCGGAAGCTGAACCGCGCCTTCATCTTTTAATAAACGTTTGTTTAAAGGGTCTAAATAGAATGCGCCAAATCTGTATAACTGCTTCATAACACTACCTCTTCACTCTCTTCAGAAAAGATTCACAAAAGATTCACGCTTTGCTAAGGACTTTTTTAAGCCCTTAGTGGCAAGGTGACATCGTGAACTTGTGGTCAGTGAAAGGGAAGCCTGAACCTAATTTTTTGATTGGGTGCAAAAATATCACAACTCACTGACCCAAGTAAAATTTTTTATGAGGTCAGCCCGTGGATACAACAACAAGAACAGAAATTTTAGTGGAGACACACGAAGTTATGGTTATAAGACGACGCAGCCAGGCGGTTAAGCCCCATTGCTTGATATGTGGCGAAGAGACGACGATGTTGTCGCTCGACGAAGCCACGGCCATCTTCGGACTGAGCACTCTGGAGTTGTGCCGCCTGGTAAACGAAAACAAAATCCATTTCACCGAAACAGCTATCCGCGTGCTCCTGGTTTGCCCCGAATCTCTGGCGCGCGTCAAATCATCAAGCAATTCGCCTGTGGTTAACAACAGGTTCTTGAGATTAGCCAACGTATAACCATCAATAACGAGATTCTGATTTTAAATTGAACGCGGAGGAAGAATGGGTAACCTGACCGATTACCAGGAATTAAACGGCGCTGGCGAGTTAACTGCAATGGAGTTGCTACAACGATGTACGCTCCGCCCCCCCGATGCAGTAGCCTGGCAAGAGTTCGTGCGCCGGTTTCACAGCACGATTCAATCCAGCGTCGTTCAATCCCTCCGCTTCAAAACAGTTGGAGAAACATACCTCAACGACCAAGAAAAAATAGAAACGCTCATTGAGA
>JBIOWC010000580.1:0-7276 GCA_044868105.1 Blastocatellia bacterium | reverse complement strand
CAAGCTCATGAAAGTTACGATTGTGGAGTATGACGAAGCCTGGGCACAGCTGTTCGCCGCGGAAAAAGCGATGCTTCAACAAGTAGTCGGTGACCCGGCAGTCGAGATTGAACATATGGGCAGTACCTCGGTTGCGGGGCTGGCGGCAAAACCAGTTATTGACATCTTAATTGGACTTGGTGATTTTTCAATGGCTGATTCGCTGGTGCCGAAAATCGCGGCAACCGGTTATGAATACATTAAAGAATTTGAAGTGGAGATGCCTTATCGCCGCTATTTCACCAAACCGCATCGAGGCGCCGACACCCATCACATCCATATGGTGGCAATGGGCAGCGAATTTTGGACAAAAATGCTGCTGTTTCGCGATTATTTGCGGGTCAATTCACATGCCAGAGTGGCCTACGCGAACCTGAAAAAAGACCTGGCGAAACTTGAATGGAAAGATGTAGATGAATATGCCACGGCCAAGACCGCATTTATACGCCAAACGGAAAAAGCGGCGGAAGAATTTTTTGCAAAACCTGACCTGCATCAATAAGGGCGAATATGATGGAAGATTACCAGCACGAAGTTGAAGGCGAAATCATCAAGATGATTCACGAGGAACTCCCGGCGGTGCGCTGGACCTGCGCCGGTTGCAACGAAGACAGTTGCACAATCTTTTTTGAACCTGCGGACGAGGCAAAAATAGTCACCTGCGATTTTTGCGGAACCTCGCACCTGGTGCGCAAACCGCAATAAAGGAGCGAAACGGAATGGGTGAAACTCCCGTGAAACTATATGAACTGATGCGGCTGATATTCAAACCGCACCCCTGGCACGGCGTGCCCGTCGGAGAGCAGTCACCGCAACGGGTCAATGTCTATGTTGAAATCGTGCCGACCGACACCATCAAATACGAATTGGACAAAGAGACCGGACTCTTGAAGATTGATCGCCCGCAGCGTTATTCCAATATCTGTCCGGCGCTTTACGGGTTTATCCCGCAAACCTATTGCGGAGATCGGGTCGGCGAATATTGCGCCGTCCAGACCAATCGTTCAGGCATCATTGGCGACGGCGACCCGCTCGATATTTGTGTGCTCTCTGAAAAAGAGGTCTCGCATGGAAATCTCTTGTTGCAGGCGATTCCGATTGGCGGGCTGAGAATGATTGATGGCGCGGAAGCCGATGACAAAATCATTGCGGTGATGAAAGGTGACGCCGCCTATGGCGAATGGCAGGATATACAAGAATGCCCGCACGCTTTGATTGACCGCCTCAGACATTACTTTCTCACCTACAAAGATGTGCCGGGCGATAAAACCTCCATCGTTGAGGTCACACACGTCTACGGACGCCAGGAGGCCCACGAAGTCATCCGCCGCAGCCGCGAAGATTATTTAGCGAAATTCAGCGAGGTGGAATCCATGTTAAAGTCCGCGATCGAGCGTTTGACCTGAAGGGGAAGGCTAATTGAGGAGATGGAGATGAGCCTCTTTGAAAAAGGATTGCAGATTCCTTCAGCCGAAATCGAATTTTCGTTAAGCGGTCTAAAAGAGATTGTATGGGCTGACTTTTTGCTCAATCCACGCCGATTACGCGGCAGTGATTTTTTGATGCGCTGGTCACAAGGGGTTTGGAGTGAAGAGAGAATCGTACAGGCAATCAATAGTACGAATAGATATTTTTCCTTGCCTTACGGTCCAAGCGGCGTGGCTCCGGATGATGATGTGCGGGAGTTTGAGTTGTATTTTGAGCGGTTGGAGCAAGCTGGCTTGGGCACAATTAAACGTCCTGATTTATTAATATTCAAATCATCAGATGAACAAGAAATAAGAGCAATTGTTGGAAAACTGGGCGGTCTTCGGGAATTGCCCTTCATGGCTGAAAGTGATTTAAGAATGAAGGCGATTCTTCAAAAAGCGATCATTGCTGTTGAGTGTGAAAACAGTCTATGGCGGGCCAAACAGATGCCTGCATACGGTTCTCTATTGACTCCGCAACGTCGGCTCAATGGAAAGTTGGGATTGAAAAAAACGGCTGTTCTGCCGACGGTCATAGTTAAGGAAGAGGATCGAACTCCTTTACTTGATTGGCAAAATCAAAACTCTGTTTCAATTCACATTTGGCACGCCTTCTTTGATTTGGCGTTTGGCATAGCTCTTAATACCGCGGAAGAGTTGATTAAAGACCAGTACATTTTACCAACCATACAAACTTTTCAAGCGCCTGGTGGCGCAACAACGAAGAAAGCTATTTATAAATTTTATTATCACTTCGCCTATAAGTTGGGCGAAAACCAAGAAGAACCTAAATTAGTCGCCGATTGCATAACGGATAAGAACGGTCATATCTTGCCTTATGTGAAATTTGAAGGCGGCAAGTTAATCATTGATAATGAAGCATTGCAACTATTGGATGATTTATCCTGAAGATAGACGCCATGAAAATACAAAAACAACATCTTCCCAAAAGCGGCGCTGCAAGAGAATTGCTGAGAAGCCGAGGGCAATTCTGGACTCCCGATTGGGTTGCTGATGCGATGGTCGCTTATGTGTTAAAAAATGACAGCGAAGAAATTTTTGACCCGGCGGTTGGCGCTGGCGCCTTCTTTCGCGCGGCCCAAAACCTGGCAGCAGAGCAGCATCGCCCTCTCAGACTGTCAGGATATGAAGTTGATGCTGCTGTCCTGGAACAAGCAAAACAAGATGCTTTAACAGAAATTGACTTTGCGAATGTTGAACTAAAAGATTTTGTTTTGCACCCACCACAGAAAAAATACCGTAGCATTGTAGGTAATCCGCCCTATATCAGGCATCATCGCTTGCCGAATGAAACAAAAGCGGTTTTGAAAAAGTACAGCGCGCACTTAATTGGCAAACCGATTGACGGGCGGGCAGGATTACACATCTGGTTTTTGCTTCGGGCTCTGGAGTTGTTGGACAAAGGCGGGCGTTTGGCTTTCATCATGCCTGCTGATACTTGTGAAGGCATTTTTGCAGCAACCCTCTGGCGATGGATTACAGAGCATCACAACCTCGAAGCGGTAATCACTTTCTCACCCGGCGCTTCGCCTTTTCCCCAGGTTGATACAAATCCGATAATCTTTCTGTTAAGGAAAGAGCCACCGGCAAAATCCTTTTTGTGGGCGAAATGTAATCAAGCGGAATCGAGCGAATTGAAAAACTGGATTGCTGCAGATTTTCGTGCCGAGCCGACAACGACGATTTCGATTTATCAGCGCGAACTCAGTGAAGGGCTAACGACAGGGTTATCGAGGATGCCTGTTGAATCAACCAACGCCGGCCAAACGCTCGGAGATTTTGCGAAAGTGATGCGAGGCATTGCAACGGGGGCAAACGAGTTTTTCTTTTTGACCGGCGGGCAAGCCAGAGAACTAGGGTTGCCCGAAGAGTTATTAATCAGGGCCATCGGCCGCACACGCGATCTAACCGATGATGAAGTGACAGCAGAAACCCTTAAGCGGCTTGAACAGGTCGGCCGACCCACGCTGTTGTTTTCTCCCGACGGCCGACCCCTGATGGAATTTTCGCTTCCGGTACGGGAGTATTTAGAAAAAGGCGAACGGATGCGGCTTGGCGAGCGTCCACTGATTGCTACCCGTCATCCCTGGTACAAAATGGAAAAACGGGAAGCCCCTGCGTTTCTGTTCGCTTATCTCGGACGAAGAAATACTCGTTTTATACGCAACCTTGCAGGGGTGATACCGCTCACCGGGTTTCTTTGCGTTTATCCTCATCAAAAGGATCATGAGTATGTAGAAAAGCTTGGGAAAGTTTTACAGCATCCACAAACCCTTGCCAATCTTTCGCTGGTTGGTAAATCCTACGGCTCAGGCGCGATTAAAGTTGAACCGCGCGCTTTGGAGCGTTTGCCATTGCCGACCTCGGTTTTGGAAGCCGTTGGATTGAAGAAAGGTGAAAGACCAGAGCAACTTTCTCTGTATCAAAGCGGGGATTGAATGAAGAGGCGCCCCCGAAAATATGAGCAGCGGTTTAACAAATAGAAAAAGCCTGATCTCTGTAGCGCGCCGGGTGGTGATTAAACTCGGCACGGCGGTGTTGATGCGCGAAGAGCAGGGCCTTGCGCTCAGCCGGTTCTACTCTTTTGTGGAAGCCATCGCGGATATTAAAAAGTCAAAGCGCGATGTGCTTCTGGTTTCATCGGGGGCTGTCGGATTGGGCGTTGAACGCTTGGGCCTAGAACGAAACTCGCAACTTTTGGCGCTGAAACAGGCGTGCGCGGCCATTGGACAAGGGCGTTTGATGGGGCTTTATGCCGATGCCTTTGACCGTTTGGGGGTGGTCGCCGCCCAGGTGCTATTGACCGAAGAGGACTTTTCAAATCGCCGTCGTTATTTGAACCTGCGCAGCACGGTGGCGAAACTCCTTGAACTCGGCGCTCTGCCCATCATCAATGAAAACGATACGGTTTCAACTGTCGAGTTGGAAACCCACGACGCACCTTCGTATATCAAGGTCAATTTTGGCGATAACGATAAACTCTCGGCGCTCGTCGCCAGCAAAATCGAAGCCGATTTGCTATTGATTCTTACGGATGTTGAGGGACTCTACACGACCAACCCGAATAGCTCTGCGAATGCGGCGCTCATTCCGCTCGTCGAAGCCATTACGCCTGAAGTTGAAAGGCTCGCCGATATTGAAAAAAGTGCGGTCGGGCGCGGCGGCATGAAGAGCAAGCTAGAAGCCGCGCGCATTGCCACGCAATCGGGTTGCGCTGTGGTGATTGCCAGCGGCAAAACGCCGAACGTGATGGAGCGAATTTTTGCCGGTGAAGAAATCGGCACGCTCTTTTTACCGAAAGCGGAACTGTCGAGCAAACGCAAATGGATTGCCTTTGCGACGACCGTGAAAGCGGCCCTCGTTGTCAATGAGGGCGCAAAACGGGCGCTCGTTGAACGCAAAGCGAGTTTGCTTGCGGCAGGCGTGACCGAGGTGCGCGGCAATTTCGAGCGCGGCGACGCGGTCAGCATACTGGATGAGCAGGGACAGGAATTTGCGCGCGGCATCGTCAATTATTCGAGCCAGGAGGCCAGGAAAATTTCCGGGCTGGATTCGTCAAAAATTGACGAATTGATTGAAAACCGCAATTACGATGCTTTGATAACCCGCGATAATCTGGCCTTTTTTTGATGGAGTCGGAAATCAACATGATGGAACCGGAAACCAGCAGCAAATCCGTAAGGAAACTGGCGCAGGAAGCGAAGGCGGCTTCAGGCCGCCTGGCGCAGCTATCCACGGATGCGAAAAATCACGCCTTGCTGACGATTGCTCGAAACTTAAATGAGCATGCCCGTGAAATTATTCAAGCCAATGAAAAGGATTTGAACACCGCCCAAACCCTCGTTGAGGCGGGGGAGTTGTCAGCTGCCAGTTTCGCTCGCTTGAAACTCAACGACGCAAAACTGGCGGATATGATTGAAGGCCTAAAGCAAGTGGCGCAGCTTGAAGACCCGGTTGGCAAAATAACGCTTGCCACCGAACTCGATGAAGGCTTGATGCTTTATCGCGTCAACTGCCCGATAGGCGTTATCGGGGTGATTTTTGAATCGCGACCCGACGCGCTCGTGCAAATTACCGCGCTCTGTTTGAAGACCGGAAACAGCGCCTTGCTGAAAGGTGGAAGCGAAGCGGCACATACCAATCGCGCGCTCTTTCAAACTATTCAAGTGGCGCTTGCCGAGGCCGGTTTACCCGGTGCCGCGCTCTCTCTTCTGGAGAGCCGTGAAGATGTTAACGCTTTACTCAAAGCCGAAGGTCTGGTTGATTTGCTGATTCCGCGTGGCTCAAACGCGCTGGTGCGGTTCATTCAGGAGAACACCAATATTCCCGTGCTCGGTCATGCCGAAGGCCTCTGTCACGTTTATGTTGATCGGGCTGCCGATTTGGACAAAGCCTTAAAAATTGTCCTTGACGCCAAGGCGCAATACGCCGCCGTGTGCAATGCGGCAGAGACTTTGTTGATTCATCAGGATATTGCGACGACTTTTCTGCCGCGGGTGATTGCAACGCTGCAACCCGCCAACATAGAAATTCGCTGCCATCCGGCAGACATTCGCGATTACGCGCTTGAGGGCGTGAATGCCGCAAGCGAAGAGGATTGGCGAACCGAGTACAACGATTTGATTCTGGCGGTGAAAACGGTTCCCTCAATCGAAGCCGCTATTGCCCACATCAATCGTTATGGTTCGCGTCACACCGATGCCATCCTTACAGAAGACCGGGCGGCGTTTGCGAAATTCTTTGGCGAAGTTGATTCGGCAGGTGTCTTCTTAAATGCTTCAACGCGCTTTGCCGATGGCTTTCGTTACGGCTTCGGCGCTGAAGTCGGCATCAGCACCAACAAACTTCATCCGCGCGGCCCGGTGGGACTTGAAGGGTTGGTGACTTACAAATATCAACTCATCGGCGACGGTCACATCGTCGCAGACTATACAGGCAAAGATGCAAAACCGTTCAAGCATAAATTAAAGTCGCTTGGTTAGCTGTAAATGGGCTGCCACAAATCAAAAAAAAAAGTATTGAAGCATTCGCAATGGTCGAGTATCATCGCGCTATCTCCAGGAAAAAGTAATCATCAAAGTAGTAATTGATTTCACTGAAGTAGGTCGAACAAAACATTCATCGAATCATTTGAAACCGAACTTCAGTCAAAGGTAGAAAGCCTTACACTGTTTTACGAATAAAGTGCTGGCATTTGCAACAGCGGTCAACCGCTAAACCTGAGGGTCACCCTTCAACCTTCCTGTGTAAATCGCAGCAATCTACATAACTTTATACCCAATCCCTTCTTGTAAGGCGCGTCATAACCGAGAGTTAATGTGAGCAAGTGATGAAGAACGCGGTCTGTTCTGTGAATACAGGTATGCCCCTGTCGGCAACTTGCGCGTGGACTAACCTGATCAAATTGCTTACTAGCTCCCACATCAAGCAAATAAATATTCGACCCAAATTACAAGAGGGGTTCAGTTTATTTTACAATTTGGAGGTATAGAAATGAACACTCGAAAGACCACGCAGGAGAAAGCTGAAAGAAGGCAGGTATGGATTAAACTGCCACCGGTTTTTTCATCAGAGAATAAATCTTCGCTCTACATTTTTCACCGACCGACACTCGCAATTATTAAACCTAGCATGATTTATTTGCTCGCCATTCTCTTGATGATGATTCCGGTCAAGTTTACGACCAGGGCAGCCGGTAACAACGCCAACACCGCAAGCCCAAGCGGTATGAGAAAATTGGATTGCGC
>JBIOWC010000579.1:0-6365 GCA_044868105.1 Blastocatellia bacterium | reverse complement strand
GTGTGAATCGAAGAGGCGATCTTTAGCCGATTGAAACATGATATATGTGATGTATTTAAGGAATCCGTTCGCTGAAATGATTTGAATTGGCGTTGATTCACCCTTACCTGGCGATTTACTAACATGCGATTTTTGTTCAGTCCACACATTTATTGATGGTCGTCACCCAGACATTTGAAGCCGCTGATAACTTACACTCGGTTGGTTCATCAACTGTTACCCTTTAAGTCTGAATGAAAATAGCAGGCCATTAGGCGAGCAGCGCGCGGGCCGGAAATCAATCGTGGCGCTCAATAGATAACCCTTTGCGGCGTGCCTTGATTGGTAATAGAAGTCCGTACCGCAGGCGGTACTGACCGCAACCCAGGATTACCCCCCTACCCCTGATTTTTCAGCTTTGAGTTTATTTCAGTTCAGATTATAATCGCCACGCGGTCAATGATTTGGTTTACACCAAATCAACAAAGCGGTGACCGTCGGGCGTTATCGCATACTTTTCCTTCGGCTTCAGTAAAAACATCACGCATTTGATCGACACCAGCCGCGAACTTCCGGTGAGGGACTTGAATCCGGGATTTCGGTAGTAAAGGCATGGAGGAGTTACGCAAAGTGGAAGAAAAAATTAAAAAACCGGTGCGCCAACGTAAATCGGGCAAATTGCCGGACAGCTTAACGGAAACGCTGGATTTCACTCTCAAAGAGCCTCCGCCAACCCCACACCTGGCGCTCTACAGGCAATTCGGGGCCGGCTATGCCGACAATTGCTGGGTCTTGGAACCCGGCGGCGCCGTGCAATTCCACCTGCAAGTGGCCGAACCGGAACACACCATTTTGGCGCTGGAAATGTATAGCCCGTTTGACACCTGGGTTGAGAAACTGGCCGAACGCGTAAAAACGGCGGAAACCCCCTGGCTGGAATTTCACATTCAAGCGCCTGATTATTACAACCCGCTCATGCTAACTATTGGCAACGAAGATTTGACCGACAATCTTTATTGGCAGCAGAATCTTAATCCCCTGGGTTGGGACTTCACCACGAAACGATTGATTCTGGCGCCCGCTTATCTCTTTGCCGGCGATAACTTCGTGACGCTGTGGTTATCGGCCGATGTCGGGGTCGTGCCGGTGTATCTGAAATCCGTATCCATCAGCGATTTTGGCGTGCAGAGACAGCAGCAGACCCAGTGGTGCTGGGCTGCAGTCACCTCCAGTTTAATGCAGTTTATGGTTCCTGAGCGTACGGCGTCGCAACGCGAAGTGGTCACGCACACCATCAAAAAAGCGCCTGTCCATTCGTTGGAAGATTTGAACAAACCCTGGGACATTACCGATGCCGCCAGGACGATGGGGTTGGAAGACGGAACTCGTTACGGCAATGTTTCGCGGGACACCATGCGGGGAATGGTCAACGAAGGCATGCCAATTCCCATTCAAATCAACTGGCGCAACAACGCCCGCAAAAACGGTTCCCTGGGCGATGGTCATTACGTGGTCGTTGACAGCATCGGCGAAGAAGCCAAAGGCCAAACCCTGATCCAGATTGAAGACCCGTTGGTGGGTAAGTTGAGCCTGACCTGGGATGAGCTGAAAAATGATTACCCCGGCAAAGCCAATCAACATTTGTATAAGCACAAGCATTCCCAGCAATGCAGAAATTGGCAGGACGAGGCCTGTCAATGTCAGTGGCGCGGCAAATGGACTTATACACACGTGCTGGTCCCGAAAGAATGGATGGACGAGCAAGCCTGCGATGTAAACGTAAACCAGAAACTATTGTCAGAAGCTGAGCAGCGTTTGACGGAGCTTGCTGATACGGGAGGCTTTCAGGCGATTTATGAGCGGGCGAGAGAAATTCCCAAGCTGGAAGAGGTCACGGCCCAGATTGAAAACTTCAATTATCAGGTTGTGAGACTCAACCACCAGTTACAAGACCTGGAAAACGCCTTGGCGCAGCTTGAAGAGTTGCGCCAGTATATTCTCTCGTGCAACCAGACTGACGAGAGTCAGAGTGACACCACAATTTGAGCTAATTGTAATCCGCGAGCAGCCCGAACACCGGCTGTTCAAACCCCCAACCCTTTAACCAAGGAGATTCGTTATGCCAGCTAAAAAAGAGACCAAAAATACCGATAAGAAATCCGCAGCAAAGAAGAAACCGGCTAAGAGACCTGACAAAGGCGGCGGCGGCGATAGTAAAAACGCAAGCGGCAGCGGCGGCTAGCCAGTCGCTGCATCGTTCACACCCACTTGACCCCTAAGAACAGGAAGCAATGCCCATCCGCAACCCACGTGGTTCACCAGGTGATGGGTTGCTTCTTGTTCTTTGCGGGATGTTTGGCTTGCAAGCCGTCCTCGTCTGCCGAGGTAATTTAATGCCGCCACAGAAAAAAGGATTTTTCCGTCAACCGCCAGTTTTGCTCCTCATTTCTACTTTGCTCATTCTGCTGTGTGGGGCAACGGCTGGCGCGGCTATTCAGGAAAAACCCGCGCTTCGGACACCGCTGGCCGCCGGACAGGTTATTGAACAACGATTGACAGGTGGTGAAACCCACGTTTATCAGGTTTCGCTGGCCGCCGGTCAATACCTCTGCGTCGAGGTCGAACAGCGCGGCATTGATGTCGAGTTAAAAATTGCCGGCCCAACCAATCAAATGCTGGTTGCGACCGATGCGCTCAACAGCACTCAAGGACCGGAAATCGCCGCCATCGTTGCTACAGAAACCGGCTTGCATTCTATTGATATTGTGGCGCCCGGCACCGCCGCTTCGGCCGGAGCCTATCAGGTAAAAATTCTGGCCTTGCGCCCGGCCGCGGGCGCCGATCATTTATGGCTGAACGCTCAGCGGCTTTATCTCGAAGGCAAACAACTCAGTGAACAATCGACCGCCGTCGCCTTAGAGCAAGCCGTACAGAAATTCGCCGACGCGTTGCGTATCTGGCAGGTGCAGGAAGACCGCTTGATGGTGGCGCACACGCTCTATTATCTGGTAGCGGTTTATCGAGACCTCGGACAAACGCAACACGCGCTGGTCTATTCAAGTTACGCGCTGGAACTGTTACGCGCGCTTAGTCAACCGCGTGAAGAAGCCGCTGCCTTGACCACGCTCGCCAATGTCTACAGCGAGTTGGGCGAATTGCTCAAAGCGCGGGACTGTTACCAGGGCTCGCTCGCCTTGTGGCACAGCTTTCAGGACACCAATGGCGAAGCGCGCACGCTGCTCAATTTAGGCATGGTCAATGCGCAACTTGGCGAACTTCGCCTGGCTTTGAAAAACTACGATGACGCGCTGGCGGTGTGGCAAAAGCTGGGCAACCGCTTTCAAGCGGCGGAAACCCTGACCCGCATGGGGCTAGCGTTTGACAATCTAAGTGAGTGGCAAAAATCGCTCGAATACGGCAGCCAGGCGCTGGCGCTGTACCGCGCGATTCTCAATAAGCGCGGCGAAGCCATGGCGCTCAATAACCTGGGGTTGGTTTATGTAAAACTGGGTGAGGCCGACAAAGCGCTCGATTATTACCAACAATCGCTGACCTTGTGGCGCACGCTTGGCAATCGCCGTGAAGAGGCAAATACGCTGAGCAATATCGGGGCTGCCGAAGCGCAGCAAAATTTTCCGGCAAAAGCGTTGTCGGCTTACCAGCAAGCCTTGCCGCTGTGGCGACAATCAGGCGACCGACGCGGCGAAGCTCGCGCCTTGCAGCGTCTTGGCGATCTACATGTGCAACTGGGCGAGACGAAAAAAGCGTTGGAACATTACGAACAGGCATTGCCGCTGTTTAGAAATGCCGGTGACCGATTGCGCGAAGCCGAAGTGCTGAGCAGTTGTGGCAAAGCCTTTTTGGCGCAGGGCGATGCCGCAAAAGCGAAAGAACAGTTTGCCCAGGCAACAGCTATCTTGAAGGAAATCGGCAACCCTGCAAGCGAAGCGCAATCGCTGTTCGGGCTGGCGCAGGCTGAACGCGCGCTGGGACACTTGCCGGAATCGCGCCGTCTCATCGAAGAAGCGCTGGGCAATGTCGAGGCCGTTCGCGCCAATGTCGTTAGCCAGCAATATCGCACCACCTACCGCGCCACCACGCAATCGCTTTACGAATTCCATATTGACCTGTTGATGCAAATGCACGGCGCGCAAAGCGGAGCCGGCTTTGACGTTCTGGCGCTGCAAGCCAGCGAACGGGCGCGCGCCCGAAGTCTCTTGGAACAATTTGTCGAATCGCGCGCCGATATTCGCCAGGGTGTTGACGCAAAGTTGTTGACGCGCGAACGCGAGCTAACCGAATTGCTGGACACTAAAGCCCAGCGCCGATCGCAATTGTCACAAAATGCCGGCGACAACCAGTGGCGGGTTTTGCAGCAGGAAATTCGGCAGATTGAAGATGAATTTCAACAGGTGCAAGCCAGAATTCGCCAGCTTAGTCCGCGTTATGCGGCACTGACACGACCGCGACCGCTCGGCGTGCAGGAGATTCAGTCGCTGCTCGATGCGGATACCTTATTGTTGGAGTACGCGCTAGGGGATGAGCGCAGTTACCTGTGGGTGGTCAGTGCCGACGGCATTACCGGTTACGAATTGCCCGGCCGGTTGAAGATTGAAGAGGCCGCCCGACGTGCCGTAAAAGGGTTAACTGCCCGCGCCTTCAAATTGCCAGGCGAAAGCGCAGCGGCGCACGCTGAACGGATTGCCGATTCTGATAGGCAATTCACGGAGGCTGCCCGCCAGTTGAGCGATTGGCTGCTCTCTCCTGCCGCATCTCAGCTTGGCAACAAGCGATTGCTGATCGTACCCGACGGGGCGTTGCAATACATCCCTTTCGCCATGCTGCCCGAGCCGGCGGTTGAGACGGGGAGACGGGGAGACGGGGAGAGAGGGAGAGCCGACCGAGTTCTCCCCATCTCCCCGTCTCCCCTGATCGTCAATCACGAATTGGTCACCTTGCCTTCGGCTTCGATAATGGCCGTGATACGAAAAGAGCTTGCCGGCCGCACCCCTGCGCCAAAACAATTAGCGGTTTTTGCCGACCCGGTTTTTTCTGCCGATGATCCTCGTCTCAAACTGGCGGCGAGCAGGCGGGCCGTGGAACCGCCGGCAACGGTGGCTACGCGGATCATTGAACATGTTTCAGATGATAGCGGCTTGCAGCTATCACGGCGCGCCTTAATGATTCCGCGCCTGCCTTTCACCCGGCAGGAAGCCAATCAGATTCTCGCGCTCGCCCCGGCCGAAGATAGTTACAAGGCACTGGACTTCAAAGCCAGTCGCGCCTCGGCGCTCAGTTCGGAACTTGGCCAGTATCGGTATCTGCACTTTGCCACGCACGGTTATTTGGACAGCGAACGAGCCGGGTGGTCGGCGCTGGTGCTGTCGTTAGTAGACGAACAGGGAAAGGCGCAGAATGGATTACTGCGCGCGCACGAACTATACCAACTGAATTTGCCTGCCGAACTGGTGGTGCTCAGCGCTTGCCAGACCGGTTTAGGCAAGGCCTACACAGGCGAAGGGCCGGACGGTCTGACGCGCGGATTCATGTATGCCGGAGCCGCACGCGTCGTCGTCAGTTTGTGGAATGTCAATGACCGCGCGACTTCGAATCTCATGGTCAGGTTTTATCAAAAGGTGTTAAAAGACGGCGAACGTCCGGCCGCCGCTCTGCGCAGCGCCCAGATTGAAATGTGGCGGCAACGAAAGTTTCAAGCGCCATTTTACTGGGCGGCTTTCGTCCTCCAGGGCGAGTGGAAGTAAACAGCCATTCTCGGGCCTGAGAAGTAATGAAGCTTCGCAAAGCGAAAAAGAACTCTTATGAACATATAGTTCAACGTCGCTCTAAAAGAGATATAGGGATTACTACAACCCCTCTCATAAATAACCGCGCCCGCTGAGGAGGCGCGGTCGTTGACCGCGAAGCCTCGCCATCAGGCGGTCTTCTGACCGCCTCTCATCCAGTTCCGAAGGTTTATGAGACCTGTTCTACTTACTTCGCAGCTCTTCAATCAGTCGCTCGATGATTCGCAATTGTTCGGGAGAAGCGCCGTAGCCTAAGAATCTAACGACCCCTTGCTGATCTATTAAATAAAATGTCGGGGTTATCCCTGGATTATCGTACTTCTGCCAGGTTGCTTTCTCATTTAAAACAACGTTGGCATTTCGTGGATGCTGCTTTAGATAGGTTTCTATCTCCTCAAGGTTTTCTTCTCTGGCAATCGCTAAAGCCACAAAGTCATTACCAGCTTTACTCTTTATCAAAGTGTTCACTTGAGGGAGTATCTGTTTACAGAACGGGCAGGACACCGACCAAAACTCCAGAAATACGATCTTCCCGCCAAGCTGATTCAACTTAAACACCTTTTTATCAATACTGGCTAAAGT
>JBIOWC010000578.1:0-9952 GCA_044868105.1 Blastocatellia bacterium | reverse complement strand
TTCCCATAAAGCGACCGCGCCGCAGCAAAGAATGCCGGCCAAAAATATGCCGCTCTGTTCAACCGGAACGGTCGCCGATTCTTCACTGAACGCAGAAAATACTTTTGAATTTGCAAAGCTTGCTTTGTTGGCGAGAAAGCAGAAGAAACCGGCAAAACACCCGGTCCCTAAAATTAACAGGAGTCCCAAATTTTTCCGTTGAGGTTCGGGCACGCGCAACCTGATTAACACGCCGACGATAAGGATAATAAGGCCTATCGCGTAACAGTACGGACTCCAGAATAGATATTGCGAATGGATGGTTGCCGTGCCATTAATTTGGGTCCACGAGGTATCAAAGCGGTAGGCTAAAAAACGGGTCAACGCCACACATAACCAGGCGATGACGCCCAGGGCAAACAGAATTCCAACAATCGAACGAAGCTTGCCCCAGTTGCGAATTTCATGCACGGCGAGAAACAGATATAAAGCGACGCTGACGACAATGGGAATTTTCATCTCGCCGACAAAGTATTCGTAATGCGGACCGAATTGCATTAACCCCCAACGCGACAGCCAGGCAAAAGCGATGGCCATAGAAATCAGCACGAGAATCGGCGTGGCGGAGATGATGAAGCGGGTGGTCGGGCTTTGCGCGCCCGCATGTTGTTTATCTTCGCCGCCGGTCGGCGACGCTTTAATGGCGGTGAAAATCGAACCGGCGATTGAGGCAATCAAGGTGGCCCAACCTCCGGCTTTGGCGAGGTAATCGGTAAAGGCTTTTTGTGAACTGGGGCTGCTCATCACATAGTTGGCAATCTCATAACCATATCCCGATAGCGCCAGCACCAGGACCAGAACGACAAAGCCGACGGTTAAAAGGGCTTGCACCCGCATGATTTGGTTGCCGTGTATCAATTTTCGCCATTCCCATTTCTCTTCGTGACGCGGCAGCGTATAAAACCACAGGCATCCGGCAACGCCAATCCCGATGACTCCCATCCAGAAATATTTGGCCGCGAAATTACCATTCCTGGCCATTCGGTTGAGCACCAACAGCAATAAAACCAGCAACCCCGTCATCAAGGAGGTCAGCAGCAGGCTCAAGAGATTTCCCCATCTATATTCCTTCCACAATCGCCTCCATCTGGCCCGCGCAAAAGGCAGCGAAGCCCACCACAAGGCCACCGACCCGATCAGCCAGAAAATGATTATCAGCAGCATGGTGCGACCCGATAATTCCTGCCAATCGGCTTTCAAGGCGGCCAGCGGTTTATGCAGGTCTCCCCAGTTATAAGTGGTGCTCAAACAAATCACACAGATAACCAGCACCCAGAAGGCTATCCCCGGAATGGTTTGCGTAAACTTCACAATCGCCTGCGGGGTTACGTTGATTCTTAACCAGAAGAGCGTCGTTACGAGCAGCCAGAAGACCATCGGAATAACTAAAGTTAACGCCGAAAGAAATCGCTTCCATAACGCTTGATTGTAGCTGGCAGATAACTTCGCCAGGCGTTCGGGCAGATGTTTCATTCGCCAATTCTCGCGCGCCTCATTTTCTTCGAGCGCGCGGGCGGCGTTTTGCTGAATCTTTTCCGTCTTCGATTCGCGACGCAGCACGCGCTTATCGCGTTGGTCGCGGATGCGTTCTCTTTTCGCTTCAAATTTTTTCGGCAGATTTTCAAATGCCGTTTGCAAGCCGCTGATTTCCGCCTGAAAGGGATGCAGAAACTCTTTATCGGAATTCCGCTGCAAGACAAAATAAAATTGCCCGACTAAAACAAAGGTGAAGAGTATCGGCAATAAGACCACCCAGGTGAGCAACAGATTGCGCACCACCACCGCCACGGCTTGCCAGGTGTCGCCGCTCAGTAATCCTTTGCGCGGTGTCAGATAATTGCTAAACAGCCGCAGGTGATGAATGGGGTCAATTCCGGCGCTCAGTGAGCCTTCAAATATTTTTTCGCGACCGCGCAAATAAGCAGAAACGCGCTGCGGTTCAAGCTGTTCGGGCTTGGGAAAAGTGAGGCCTCGTATCAACTGGGGATACGTCTCTTCTAAAATCAACCGGTTAAACCCCAGGACGGTCTTCTCTTTCAACAGGCGATTGAATACCGCCATCAATACTTTGACCTTCTCATCTCGCGCTTTTGTCGCCGCTTTAATGATTTGCTGTTCAGCGGCGGAGAAATGATCAAATAGAGGGGTTGAAAGCGGTTCAAGAAGTCGCCCGACAAACCTTTCCGGGTTATTAAAATCAGTCCATTTGAATTCAACGTCCGACTCCGGCTTGAGTGCCGACAGTTCCCCCGCAAACGCCGATTCAAGAATTAAGCGATTCTGACGGCGCCGCCTCTGTTGGCTATCGCTCTCCTCATTTAATTTCCTGGCTCGTTCTTTCAATTCCTCTTTTTCAAGTTCGCCCTTAAAAGTCTCAAGGAAAATTTCATCGTCCAAAATACGATTTAACTCAACTGATAAAAGTTCGGCTCGCGCTTCAGCGGTAATAAAGCGTTTACTTAACAATCGCAAATTGGCCGGCGAAAATTTATTCGTCAAATAGGAATTGATTTTGCCCTTGTCGGTTTTGAGTAAGCCGATGATCTCATCAACATTTTTGAAATCTTGAGGATTTAAGGTATTCGAAAACGTGTTCTTTCTTGATAAAAAAGCGCTCCACCAGCCGCCGATATATCCGCCACCCGAAACCGTCGAAAGATAATCGAATATTCTGAGCAGGTTGTATTGCTGTAACCCTTGCAACAGCCCCAGAGAGAAGGTTGCGCTTCTGATGCCTCCCCCTGAAAGGGCAAGTCCGACAAGATTTTCGGGAGGGCGATTCACCGGCGGCTCATTACTGCACTCGCAGATTCGTCGGCGCTCGGCGATTTCATTCCATTCGGCTCTAAATACATCTGCAAAAGAGAGCGCTTTCGTCGCCCAAGCAATCACCCCATCGAACAATTTCCACCCTTTTCGCGTGAGTTGCATAACCATCTGCGCATCAAAAAACAGACCGACACGACGACCGGGAAACCGCTGCTTATTGTACGATAGCGAATCGGTTCGATAACCGAACAAGAAAAATTGTGAACCCTTTTCATCAAGCGTGGCGACTTTGATGGCATCCGGACAAAGGGATGAAACACAGCATCGGGTTTCTGTTTGGCTGATCGTCACGGTGCCGCTTAAACCCGCAGCCATCATGTTATCGGCATGAATAATCGTAATTTCGGTAGGCTTCAAAGCGGTGGTTTCGCTATTTTTTTCGCTGTTTGGGGTCAGCTTGTCCGGCAGGGTTTCGATATCCTCATCCCGGCACATTCTCATTCCGGAAAAAAATTGATAGCCCAGAACCACAACTGGTAAAGATAAATCGCAAAGTTTTGCGGACAACGCTTCAACAGCAGTTTTAGCTTCGCTTACGGCGGTAGATGAAAGCACGACGAGCTCTTTTTTAATCAACTCCTCTTTGCTTGCAAGATAAAGGTCAATGTCAGAACCGGCAACCGTCTCGACCTCAAAACCCAGCTTTTCCAGACGACCGCTTATCGCTTTATCGCTCTCCTCAACGGCCAGGTTTATACCATCCACCTTCACAACTTTACCGACCACAAAGATGGTCTTTCCCAACATTACAGAAAACCTCCATGGTTATCGAAGCGGGCTGGCGGTCTTGGTTTCAAGACCTGATTACCGATTGGCGCGCCGGTAACCACCGGCATGATTCCATTGACGTAAAATGCAAATTTTACGATGCACAATCGGCTTTCCGGCTTATCCGGGAACGGATTGACTGGCGAATTAAGTTGGCGACAAATAGGGACGACTTGAGAAAGCCTTCTCAAATCTATGGATTTTTGCTGACTGGGTTCGGCTTAAAATTAAGCGCCCGAAGGTAACCCCGTGAACTATTTGGGGACGATAATATCGGAACGCAGAAACTGATCGAGAATTTCCGCGTAACGGGCGCTGCGTTCAACGATTTCATTTTCTGTATTACGCATCTCCTGACGCGATTGATACAGTTCGTCGGCAATTTGCAGGGCGGCGAGAATGGCTACGCGCAACGAATCAACCGTCATCGTCTGGCTGGCAATCTCATTCATGCGGCGGTTGACGTGCGCCGCCAGTTCATTGATGTACTCAGGGTCATGCTGGCTGCGCAGATTATACGTCTGGTTGTAAATGACGACCTTATGAGAATAGGTTAGATTTTCTTCCATAATTCCAATCTTGGGTGATGAGTTTGGGAAGCCAAATCCTGCTTACTGCCGGCTTAGTGCGAGAGCTCTTTTTTGAGCGTTTCCGCAGTATCTAAATCCAACATCGCGATCGCGTCGAGCATCGCTTCGATTTTCAATTTAATGGTATCGCGTTCATTCAGTAAACGTTCGACCTGCAACTCCAGGCGTTCTTTTTCTTCGCTGAGTTGTTTGACTTCTTGTTTGAGGCTGAGGGTTTCGCGTTCGAGGGATTCGCGCAACTGACGTTCGCGCTTGAACTGCTCGATGGTGCGGTAGATTTTGTCTTCGAGATTAGCGAACTTTTCAAGTCCGTAGATACCGTTAGCCACTCCAATGCCCCCTTTTTCGATTTTGGATTCTCGATTTTGGGTTTTAGATTCACCAGCCTGAAAACCATCTTCTCAATTTTATCGTTCCGGCCATCCAAAATCTAAAATCTAAAATCCAAAATGAACTATCTGAGTTGTGCGTTGAATCGTTGCTCCATTAAATCTCTGATGCGCTGATGCAGGGCGGTCACTTCGTCATCCGTCAGCGTACGCTCATCGCTGCGATAGACAACGCGGAAGGCCAGCGAACGGGTGCCCGCTTGCATCTCTTTGCCTTTATACATATCAAAGACCGCAATGGAAATAATTTCACGTATGCCAAGCGCTTCAATCGCCGTTTCGATTTCGCCCCAAGAAACCGTATCTGGCAATAATGCTGAAAGATCACGAGAAATGCTTGGAAATTTCGGCAACGGTTTATAACGCACGTCGTCGGCAGCAAATTCAATCAACTTGCCAAATTCAATTTCACCGACGTAAACCGGCTGGCGGAATTTGTACAACGCAGCAACTTGGGGATGCAAGCGACCGAATCGCGCAACGACCATCCCATCTTTGTTTAACTCCGCAGCTTGTCCGGGATGCAGGTATTCTACACTTGCACGCTCAATTGTAAAGCCTGAGATGTGCAAACTTCCCATCACCGATTCAATCACCCCTTTTAAATCATAAAAATCAATTTGCCGCTGGTCGCGCCAGGCCTCCGCAACCAGCGCGCCGCTCATCACCACCCCTAAAACTTCGCGTTCATCCGGGCGAACGCCGGAGCTTGCGGATTTGAAGACGCGCCCCAACTCGAACAATTTCACATCGCGGCGACCGTGAAAGAAATTGCGCTGCAAGGCCTGCAGCAGCCCAGTCATCAGTGAGGCGCGCATCTCATCTTCGCTCACGTCAATCGGGTTGGATAATTTCGGCGTGGTCTCACCGTCAACTCTGAACCAACGGTCGCTTTCACCATTCACAAAACTGAATGAAATGGCTTCGTTGAACCCCGCATCAATCAAGGTATTGCGCGCCCGGCGGCGGCGCTCTTCGCTTTCCAGGTAGCGGCCGGCTTCGACCGAATCGGGCAACGTCGTGGCTATTTTTTCATAACCGAAATGTCGCGCCACCTCTTCAACCAAATCCTCTTCCCGCGAAATATCAATGCGAAAGGACGGCGCAACGGCAAGCAACTCGCGTTTATCCGCCAACGGCTCAACCGCAAATTTGAGCGAAGTCAAAATCTCTTCGGCGGTTTCCAAACTGATGCTTAGGCCCGTCAGTCTTTCAATTCGCGGTTCACGAAGACGCACCGGTTCGCGCTCAATGGGCTGCGGATAAACATCAATTACGCCTTTGACAATTTCGCCGCCGGCGATTTCGCTAACCAGTTGCGCGACCCGGTCGGCAACCCGAACCTGCGAATCATAATCCATGCCGCGCTCGTAACGATACGACGCTTCCGTCGCCATCCCTAAGGCTTTTGCGGTCGCGCGAATCGAAGCGGGATTAAAATAAGCGCTCTCAATTAACACCTCGGTCGTTTGCTCGCTGATTTCGGTCTCTTCGCCGCCCATCACGCCACCAATTGCAACGGCTCTATCGCTATCGGCGATGATGCACATATCGCTTGTCAGCTGGCGCTCTACGCCATCCAGGGTTTGCAGCTTTTCGCCGGGGGTAGCCCGACGCACAATAATTTTCCGGTCATGCAAGGTATTTAAATCGAAGGCATGGTTGGGCTGTCCGAGTTCAAACATCACGTAGTTTGAGATGTCCGCAATATTGTTGACCGACCGCTGGCCGACGGCTTCGAGTTTTTTTACCAGCCAGGCGGGCGACGCCCCGACCCGTACGCCTTGAACAATTCTCGCCACATAGCGCGGGCAAAGGTCCGGGCAAAGAATTTCGATTGACGCGAGCGTATCAATCGCTTCGTG
Source organism: Blastocatellia bacterium (assembly GCA_044868105.1). Lineage (GTDB taxonomy): Bacteria > Acidobacteriota > Blastocatellia > UBA7656 > UBA7656 > JBFMDH01. Next base: position 3,472 of record JBIOWC010000578.1, on the reverse strand, counting down.
GCGCTCTTTGAGTTCGAGAGTAAAGGGTTTAAGCGATGTGCCGCACACCAGCGCGGCTTCGCGAGCAATGCCCAAATGGCAGAGCCCATCGGGGCGATTCGAGGTTAAATCTATTTCGAGAATAAAATCATCGCCGTGCGGTTCCACTGCATCAACGGCAAAACCAACCATGGTCAATTTTTCTGCAAGTTCTTTTGGCGTGATAGGAATTTCTACAAGTTCTTTGAGCCAGTTATAACTAATGTTCATTCTTACTTAATCCTGTAGCCTTTTTCTTCGTTATTAAAAATCCAACCGACTACTTCACCAATGCGAATCTCTTCGCTGCGATAGGCTTCCATGGTGATGCCGGCCGACCCCTGCAAGTGAATGGTCATCGCCGATTTGAGCATCTTTTTGAAGCGTCCCTGCCAGCGTTTAATATTTTTGGCGCGCAAATCAACCCAACCGGCATCCGCCCAGCCGTCAACATCACCGTTATTAATTTGAATGCTCGCTTCACCCGCATATTCGGGGATTTTGATGTAAGGACCGCGAATCAGCTGGTTGCCGTTGGGCAACAGAATCGGCACGCCAATGGAGATAATCGTATTGCGCAAATCGTCGTTCCATTCGAGGTATTTGTTCAACTTCTCGGCCAATTCTTTGGCATCGTGAGTGATGATGGATTGCAGCGAACCGGGTTGGGCGTTTTCGATGCCCTGCGAAATCCGGTAAAGCAGATAGGCTTCGTATAACAGTTTGGTCAGTTTCGCGGGGCCGAGTTCACCCGTGGCAATCGACGGGGTATTCTTCTCGCGTTCGAGTTGTTTCATGGCGGCGATGGCCGAAGCCCGCAAATACCCCGCGCGATAGCTTGGTTTCATCACGGCGCTATCAATGGCTGCAATCAGGTCAAGCCCCGTGTTGCTGCCTTTGATTTCAAGAACCACGGCATGGGCAATCTCTTCGGGGGTGACAAATTCCATCTGATTGATGGAGGTGACGGCTTCAAATTCGCCGCGCGCAAAGAAGCCGTTTTCGCCCGTGTCGACGCCAACCATTTCCAGCTTGCCTAAATTTTTGAACTCTTCTTTCGGCAGATTTAAATCCAGGCGTTCGGCAAGCGAGAAGGTTTTGGGCAAGTATTTCGTGTTTTGTCTTCTCAACGGTTGGCTGACGACTTTTTTATAGCCAATCATCGCGCCCGGTTTAATCTCTTTAACAATCGGCCCCTCGGGCGTGCGCGCCATTAAAAACATCAACCCGGTTTGCGCAAATCCAACCGACGATTTTGACATCAACTGCGCCGACGGTTTGTCTTCGCCATGGGTGTAAGGAATATTGAGCCCCATGCCGCCGGTTCCGGTGGTTCCAACTTTGACATAGAGGCGGGTTTTATGTTCGACCATGGCGCGATGAAAGATGCGAATGTGACGAATGAGTTGCGGAATCGCCTGCGACACCAGCAAGCCTTCAACATCGCGTTCAATCTCTTTATAGGGTTCGGCAAAGGCATCAAAATTTTTCTTATTTAATTTTTCATGGAGCGCATCAATATCTTTGCGCACCTCTTTTGCAGAGGTATCCACATCCTGATAACTGATGCCGGTTGCTGTGTTGACGCAATCAATAATCACATCGGGCTTGTGCGTTTTGATTAAGCGAACGAGTTCGGAATTTTTGTAGGTTTCGGAAAACGCGCCGAACAAATCGTCATAGAGTTTGCGCCGGTTTGCCGCATTACGCAGCAGTTCGGCGCGTTCGTGTTTGGCGAGCTCCGTGCGCACGAAGAGATTTCCGTATTCGCCTTTGAAAGTGATCGCGGGAAATTCGCTCTTTATCTCTTTGACGAACTCGGCAATCTCTTTTTCGACGAGCGCCGAGACGACGATTTTTTCCGGGCGAAGGTCGTGGGCTACCTGTCGCGTCACCTGTGCGCCGACCAGTCCCGGCGCGCCGAGTATTAAAATGGTTTTATCCAATGAACCGCTTTGTCTAACCGCCATCTTCCCTCTTGATTAAGCTGAAGTTGCTCAAATCAGGTTCAAGCAAATTGCTCAAGGAATCGCACGTCGTTTTCATAGAGCAGGCGAATGTCATCTATGTCATACATTCGCGCTGCCATGCGGTCGATGCCTAAACCGAAGGCAAAACCCGAATACTCTTCCGCGTCAATGCCGACGGCTTGCAAGACATTCGGATGCACCATGCCGCTGCCGCCAAGCTCAATCCATCCCGACCCTTTGCAGACGCGGCACCCTTGGCCGGCGCAGATATAGCAGCGAAAATCCACTTCGGCCGAGGGTTCCGTGAACGGGAAATAGGAAGGACGAAAGCGCGTCACACAATCGGCGCCAAACATCGCGCGCACGAATTGTTCAAGCGTGCCTTTCAAATCTGCCATGGTGATGTTGCGGTCCACCGTCAAGCCTTCAAGTTGAAAGAACATCGGGTTATGCGTCGGGTCGGGCGTATCGCGACGAAAGACGCGACCGGGGGCAATGATGCGCAGCGGCGGCTGGCGTTTTTGCATCGCATGAATCTGAATGGTTGACGTTTGACTGCGAAGCGCCAATTCCCCTGACACATAAAACGTATCGGCAGAATCGCGCGCCGGATGCCCGGCGGGGATATTGAGCGCATCGAAATTATAAAAGCCGGTTTCGATTTCCGGTCCATCTTCAACCGTATAGCCCATCGAAACGAAGACATCTTCAATGCGTTGGCGAAGCAGGGTAATGGGATGCAGATGCCCGCGCCGCACCTGGGTGCCGGGCAAGGTTACATCAATCCTTTCGCGTTCAAGCGCGGCGGCTTCGGCGGCGGCGGCGAAATTGGCCGTCAACTCGGCAATCCGGGATTCAATCTCATTGCTGATCTCGTTGACTTGCGCGCCGAATTCGGCGCGCTTTTCGGCGGCGATGGTGCCAATGCGTTTGCGTTCGGCAGTGATGAGTCCCGATTTGCGACCAAGATATTTATCGCGCAGAGCGGTCAGCGCTTCAGGCGTCGCGACGGCCGGGGCCTCGCTTAAGAACTGTTCGCGAATCTGATTTAGCTTATCGTCCATGTTCTTTTTATCGAATGGCTTTGAAAAAGGAAAAAGGCAGGCAAAAGTTAAAGAGGAGATCGAAACCGCCGATTCCATCTTGATGCTTGCTTTCGCCTTTGCCTTTTCAGTTTTGTTATGCTGTGGTTAAGTTTCGCTAAACGGTCGGCGCCGCTTTCGCGTTGGATTCAATTGCCTGCTTGGCTTTGCCGGCGACTTCGCTGAAGGTTGCCGGTTCATTGACCGCCAAATCCGCCAGAACTTTGCGATCAAGATTGATGTCGGCAAGCTTCAATCCATGCATCAACTGACTGTAGTTCAAGCCATTGGCGCGCGCCGCTGCGCCGATGCGCACAATCCACAAAGAACGAAAATCGCGTTTTTTCAGTTTGCGACCGGTAAAAGCAAAATTTAATGAGCGTTCAACCTGTTCTTTCGCAT
>JBIOWC010000577.1:0-31027 GCA_044868105.1 Blastocatellia bacterium | reverse complement strand
TGACAATGACCTGTTCGCGTCTGAGTAATACGCCGAGACGACGATAGCCGAAGCGGGGTCGCTCAGCAGCCAGAGCTTTGAGACGCTGACGGATTTCCCCATCATTCGGCTTCTTCGACTTGTACCTCAAGCTTGAGTTGCTCATCCCAATGAGCCTACCTGCCCGTCGTTCAGATAAACCGTGTGCGGCTTGGATGTGTTGTGCTGCCTGACGACGAGCCGCAGGCGTCACCACTTTTTTGAGACGACATCCTTGAGGGCTCGATTGTCGAGCGTCAAGTCAGCAACAATCTGCTTTAAGCGCAGGTTTTCTTGTTCGAGTTGTTTGAGGCGACGCATTTCATTAATCTCTAAGCCGCCGTATTTGGCTTTCCAGCGGTGATAGGTTTGTTCGCTGATGCCGTTGATTCGGCAAGCATCGGCGATCTTCTGCCCGCTTTCCACACTTTTGAGAATGTTGATGATCTGTTCTTCAGTGAAATTGGATTTACGCATTTGAGTTCTCCAAGTGGTTAGTTTACTGGAAAACTCTTATTTCTTCTGCACCTCTTTTACGGGGCTAGGTCATAGGCTTAATCATAACGAATGAAGTATCCTCAGTTACCGATTACGCTATGAATGCAACAACGAATGTCCTATCTTAAATTTAGGAAAATTTTAATGTGGATAAACACTATTTTATTACGGGAATTTCGCGGAATTTAACGCCCATAGGTTTATCATGGGCATCAGCACCACGGATTTCAAAGAGAGCAATTTTTTGGGTACTTAAATTAATATTTTCAAAAGTGAATTTCACAGGAATTTTTATGCCAGTAATGATACGTGAATACAGTTGACCGGTATCAGGATTGGTTTTGTTGCCGATAACAACTCTTGAGGAGTTAAATTCGTTGCCTAAGTCATCAACAATATGAGTAACCCCTATGTTGATTCTACGAATACCCCCAGTTTGTTCCACTGCCAACATAATATTTTTATCATAATCGCTTGTTGAAACTTGAAGATTGCATATCAGATTGCCACCCGATTTATTACAGCTTATTAGGTCGAACTTAATTCCATCTAATTCAGTTGAATTATCAGGCGAAGGATTATTATCTTTTGAATCAACGGGTGAGGAATTATTTTCTTTATCCTTGCTTTTATTTTTACTCGTTACCTCGCTTGAGGAGGAGGGGTGGGGGATGGACAAAACAAGTTCATTTTCTTTGTATCCGGCGATTTCATTAAACGGTTCCTGATTTTCTCCCCTTGCAACTTGCACCCTTTTCGGAACAGTGTTTTCGACATAATTTATCAAGTCTCTCAATGTTATTTTGCCATTGCCATTGCCAGCCTTACCTTTCAACCCTTCTTCAATGGCATAACTAAAATAGCCACGATATAGCCCTGTTTCCTTATCATAAAACTCAAATGCTCGCTCGCCCAGGGAAGTTGCGTAGAGCGTGGCGAATGCCTTTACTCCACTGTTCACCACATCAAAACTAAATCCACGTTTAAATGCTTCTGTCAAAGGATTAGCGGTTTCGCCTTTCCCAAGTTCGTTTCGACAAGCATCCAACAGCATCAGTACTTGCTTAACCTTGATTTCCTTTATGACCTCTTTTATTCGCTGTACATCAATTGACAAGTCCCGCAATAGCGACAAGTTCTTGGTAATTCTCCCGTCCGATGGTATCAAATAGGCATCACTGCCGATTGAAACGCCGTGTCCGCTGAACGCAAACAATAACAATCCGTCTTCAGGAACCCGGTAACTTAATATGTTTAATTCATCGAGAATATTGGCTCTTGTGGGAAGGAGGTCAGGATTAGCCGCGCCAGTGGTTAACATAACGATTTGGTTTTCGGGGAATCCAGCATTATTCACCAAAACATCTTTCAGAGCTTTCGCATCATTCACTGCGCCTTTGAGCGATGAAATATCTTCCCTATATTTGTCAATGCCGAGAATCAAAGCCCAACGCTTTTCCCTGCTCGGCAATTGAGTCACTAACTTTACGCCTACGCCTTTGCCGTCTCGCACAACTTGGGCTATTGCTATAGCCGGGAAAATTAGTAAACACGACAAAAACGCGGAACAAACCACAATTGCTAATAAGTCGCGCCGTAAATTTGCTCTTTCACATTTTGATTTTTTTTTCATACTCCTTGACGCTCATTGTGCAGTAGGTTTTCGGTTGCCTTCGTTTGGAGTGAGCTTAACAATTATTAGACCAGTAAAACTGGGCATTCATATTTATTTGTTTTTTCAGAACCTCAGCCCCCCGTTTCAGATGAGGTTTGCCTACAAAGGATGACTTCAATCATAAGACTGTGCGAATCGCTTGACAACTCAACGCAAAAAAATAGCCTGACCCTCTTTCAGACCGGGCTAATGCTCCTCTACACTCGTTCTGTGACAGGGCTTTTGGCTTGCCCCAATTTGCCTCCGCTTTCACGGCCCTTGCGCTTCCCTTCTTATGTCGCGTGAACCTAACGCATCGTTGTGCGCAACCCTTTACTTCCTTAACAGCACTCAACGGGTACGAGAAACTGCCCCTTCGCTGTGCCAGCAGCAGGAGCAAATTTTAATTGGGAAGCGGCTCAGGTGGGGCGGGACAGAAAAGGTTTATCGAGCCCGCGGATTTTTCACCTTCGAGAGCAGATTTTTTACGTCTTCTTTTCATTAATAAGGATAAGTCGGTCAATGGTACCGCTATCAATGCCAGGGCCGTGCCCCTTCACTGAGGTAGCAAGCAACCTCCGGGTTCAGGTATGATCTCGACCGAAAATGTTTGTGCGGTCTTATCGTCTATCAAGCCTCATCGCTACAAGCCGCCTGACCGGCGGTGGTCAAGGGCCGATCATCGTTATGCTGTTGGCCGTCTGCGGCATGCTCTCAGGTGTCTCATTCGGCCAGACGCTCAGCCCGCGCAAGGTGCTGGGCCGCTATCAACAACAGGTCTGGCAAGATCAGCACGGGCTGCCGCAAAACAGCATTAACGCCATTGCCCGCACCCGCGACGGTTACCTGTGGTTGGGGACCTTTGAAGGGGCGGTGCGTTTTGACGGCGTGCACTTCACTGTATTCGACAATATCACCACAGGGGTGTTCGGCAGCAACAGCATCATCTCGCTGCTCACGGACCGCGAGGGCCGCCTCTGGGTCGGCACCCTCAGCGGCGGGCTGACCTGTCTGGCCGATGGCCGCTTCACACGCTACACGACGAAGGACGGCTTATCCAACGACTACGTACAATGCCTGCTTGAAGGTCGGGGCGGAGAACTCTGGGTTGGCACCGAGAACGGGCTCAATTGCTTCCGCGACGGGCGCTTTGCCACCTACACGGTCAAGGACGGGCTTCCTCACAATAAGATATGGGCGCTGACCGAAGACCACGAGGGCGCTCTCTGGGTCGGCACCGAGAACGGGCTGGCAAGCCTCAAAGACGGCCGCTTTACTGCCTACTCCATGCGCGACGGCTTGCCGGTTAACGACGTGCGGGCGCTCTACTTCGATCGCTTGGATACCCTCTGGGTCGGCACCACCAGGGGGCTCGGCCAGTTCAAAGGTGGCCGCTTCACCGCCTATGGCGACAAGAAGAGTCTGGCCGGCTTGGCGGTGCGGGCGTTGTGTGAAGACCGCAGAGGCGCGCTCTGGATCGGCACAGAGTCACAAGGTCTCTACCGCATTGAGGGGGGCCGCTTTGACGCTTACACCTCGCGAGAGGGACTGCCAGGTGACCGGGTGACGACGATCTATGAAGACCCGGAAGGAGACCTGTGGGTGGGCACAGATGCCACAGGGCTGTGCCAGTTGCGAGAGGGGCGCTTTCAGGTTTACACCGAAGAGGATGGTTTGGCCGACGATTTCGTGAGGGCGATTTATGAGGACCGGTCGGGCAACCTCTGGCTTTCGACTACTCGCGGGCTGAGCCGCTTCAAGGACGGCGCTTTCACGAGTTATGCGGGGCCAGACGGCCGCCCCATCCATACCAATACACTTTCAGACGACAGCCAGGGCGGTCTCTGGTTCAGCGACGGCAACCGTCTCTGCCGCCTCGATGGCAATCGCTTCACCACCTGGACCGATAGGGATGGTCTGGCCGACAGCAATATCTTCGCCCTGCACTATGACCATTCCGACACCCTCTGGGTCGCCACTTATGGCGGCGGCTTAGGCCGGTTGCGCGACGGGCACTTCACGTTCTACACGACCCGTGACGGCCTGCCCAACGATAACATCATCTCACTCTACGAAGACCGCGCCGGCGCCATCTGGGTCGGCACCATGAGCGGCTTCAGTCGAATGCAGGATGGTCGTCTCACCACCTGGACGACCGGTGACGGAATGACAGTCGATCCGGTCATCTCATTTTATGAGGACCGCGACGGGGGGCTCTGGGTCGGCACGCATGGCGGCGGCCTGATTCGCTTCAAAGATGGCAAGTTCGTTACGATCACCAGCCGGGACGGCCTCTACGACAACCTCGCCTTCCAGATCCTTGAAGACGACAACGGCGATTTGTGGATGAGCGGCAACCGCGGCATCTACCGCGCCAACCTGAAGGAGTTGAACGATTTCGCCGATGGCCGCATCAGCCGGGTAAACTCGTTCGCTTATGGCGTAGCCGACGGTATGCTCAGCCGCGAGTGCAACGGCGCCAACCCTGCGGGGTGGAAAACCCGCGACGGCCGACTCTGGTTTGCGACCGTCAAGGGTGCCGTGGTGATCGACCCCCGGCGCTACAACACCGAGCCGCCGCTGGTGGCCATCGAACAGGCGACGCTGGACCGCGAAATTCTGCCCGCCGGCGAATCGGTGCGCATCAGGCCGGGGCAGGGTAACCTGGAGATTCACTACACAGGGCTGAGTTGGCAACGCCCGCAACAGATCAAATTCAAGTATCAACTCGTCGGGCTGGACGCGGAATGGGTTGACGCCGGGGAGCGCCGCACAGCTTATTATTCGCACCTGCCGCCGGGCGAGTATACTTTCAAAGTCATTGCCGATAACGGCGAGGGCGTCTGGAACCTTGAAGGCAAGAGCTTGCGCATCACCGTGCTGCCGCCATTCTACCGCACCTGGTGGTTCGTCACGCTCGCGGCCCTCGCCGCCGCCGGGCTGATCGCCATGGCCTGGACATACCGCGTCGCCCAACTCACGCGAGCGCAAGCCGTGCAACAGGCCTTCTCGCGCCAGTTGATCGAATCGCAAGAAGGGGAGCGCAAACGCATCGCCGCCGAATTGCACGACTCGCTCGGACAGACGCTGTTGATCATTAAAAACCGCGCCTTTCTGGGGACCAGGGTGACCGAAAATGGTGGCTCGTCCAGCACCCAATTAGAGACCGCCAACGAACAGTTCGACGAGATTTCCAGCGCCGCCGCCGAAGCCATTAACGAGGTGCGGGCGATTGCTTACCATCTCAGACCTTCACAGCTCGAACGTCTCGGCCTGACCATGTCCATCGAGGAGATGATCGAGCAAGTCGCTGAGGCGTCGGGGATCCGCTTCGATTGCGAGATCGCGTCGCTCGACAGAGTTTTCTCAAGCGAATCCGAGATCAATTTCTACCGTATCGTGCAAGAGAGTTTGAACAATATCGTCAAGCATTCCGACGCCACCCAAGTCCGCATCCGTATCCGCAGCCACGGGCGGGGCGTTGAGTTGATAATTCAAGATAACGGTAAAGGCTTCGAGCCCAGCGCCGCGCGGGCAAACGGGTCGCGCAAGCCAGGCTTGGGACTGATTAGCATCGCCGAGCGCGCCCGCATCCTCGGCGGCACGCATCAGATCGAATCGGTTCCCGGCCGGGGCACAACCGTCACGGTCAACATCGAAACACCGAAAGGATGAACGGCAGGGGCACCAATCTGATTATGACGAATGAAGTAAGGATACTGATTGCCGACGATCATCCGATCTTTCGCAACGGCCTCGCGCAATTGCTGAAGACGGTGCCGAACTTCACGGTCGCCGCCGAAGCTGCCGATGGCGAAGCGGCGCTCGCCTGTCTCGGGCAATCGGCTTTTGACGTCGCCGTACTCGACCTGGATATGCCCGGAAAAGACGGCTTCGAAGTCGCCCGCACGATTGCCGAAAAAGGCTTGCCGATTGCTGTCATCATTTTGACGATGCACAAGAATGAATCGCTCTTTAACGCCGCTTTGAATCTCGGCGTCAAAGGTTATGTGCTCAAAGACAGCGCGCTGGCCGACATCATCCAGGCCATCAAAGCTGTGAGGCGCGGCGAAGAGTTCATCAGTCCGGCGCTGTCGGCTTTCCTGTTCAACCGCAGCCGCCGCGCCGCCGCCCTCGTTCAACATAAACCCACCCTGGGCGATCTCACCGACACCGAATGTCGCGTCCTAAAGTTGATCGGTCAGTATAAGACCAGCAAAGAGATCGCCGACGAACTCTTCATCAGCAAGCGCACGGTTGACCGCCACCGCGCCAACATCGCCGACAAACTCGGCTTGAAGGGCAGCCATGCGGTCTTGAAGTTTGCCCTCGACCATAAAGACGACCTCTTCTAGAGCAGATCCGAAAAATCTATGAAAGCCCAGAAGGGGCGACATGCAATAGCCCGGTGCATCGCGCTGGTTTGAAGACACACAGAGACCCGCAAGCCCTGAAGGGGCGCGATAGCCGAACCCTATGGCGCCCTTACAGGGCTGGGGGTGATGAGGCCTTCGCACCCGGCGCCTCGCGCCGGGCTATTGCATGACGCTCTTTCAGAGCTAAAAACAAAAGACAATCGTTGTGTAGAAATTAATGGCGTACGCACCAGTCACCATTTATCCCCCTCCGAAATGGGTATATGTACCCATCAAAAATGGGTACAGGTGCCGATTCAATTCCCTTCCTCCTTCACAGATAATCCGGCCTGTCCTTACTTGAACTCGAAAGAACAAATCATGAGATTGCTGATTGTTGAAGACAATCCGGAGATGCGGCGGTTAATCCGCAGCCTGGTGGCTGATCTGGCCGAAGCGGTCTGTGAATGCAGTGACGGCGATGAAGCGTTGGCCGCATTTATTGAGCATCGCCCGGATTGGGTCTTGATGGACATCAAGATGGCGCGCCTGGACGGGCTCGCCGCCAGCCGTCAGATCAAAACTGCTTATCCGCAAGCCAACATCTGCATCGTCACAGACTACGGCGACGCCAGGACCAGAGAAGCGGCGCGCGCGGCCGGTGTCGCCGCCTACGTGCTCAAAGAATCACTTTACGAAGTTCGCCAGGTTATTGCCGCAGGGCCGAAAGCGCAATAAAGACCGGGCGGGGTTACAAACAGGGTTAGTCCTACGATCCGGGGGGAGTCCGAAGATGAAAAACTTTCTAAATATCAAAGGCTTTTATTTGACCAGTAAAAATATTTCGCAGCCAAGTGCGGTTAAGACCCGCGGTCATCAGACGCGCAATCAATTGTTAAAGAAGAGGTGGCGACTGGCGCTATCGTTATTGCTTATCGGCGCCCTGGCCTCTGTATCGCTGACGGCCTTCGACCCTGTGGTGCCGAAAGCCCAGGCGCAAGGTCCCCTTTGTTCGTCGGAGGTCCTGCCGGATCGCATTTTTCAACGGTGCCCGCTCAACGGCGAGGTCGAACGGGCGCTTGAAGAGCAGGCAATCAGTGACGTGCTGGCGCTTCATCGTTTGCCGCCGTCAGAAAGAAGCCGCCTGCTATCGGATGGGCGCAATCAACTGCGCGCCGCGATCTTCCTGCGCCTGCTCGAACTAATTAATAAACCCTCATTGACGGCAAGCGAGCAACAAGCACTCACCACCTTTGCCGAGCGCATCAGGCAAAAACGCGTGGCCGCGTCCACCAAGGCGATTGAACGATACAATACCTGGAAAGCCAACCCCTGCGCCTTCATCCCGACGACCGGTTTTGCCGGTACCGACGCGTTAGTCTACGATCCCGGCATGACCTGTAGCGGCAACCAGATTGGCATCCTGTTTTTCGGTTCACCCTTGTCGCCAACGGTTGAAGAGTTTCAGCAATTCGGCGGGTATGAGGCGAACAGAGATTTGGCAACGCCCGAAGCGCAAGAGGCGGCATCGGTGACGGCCAGCCAGATCGTTTCCTACACCTCAGTGGGCGCGGCGGGCCTTGGCGGCGCGGTCGGGGTCTACATCGGCACCTTACTTCCGAATAGCTTCTTCGCGGCGATTTTCCCATTTTCACATGCTGTTTCTACTACAGCGGTCGCGGCAACGACTGGGGCGGCAAATGCCACAGGCACCCAGGCGGTAACTCAGGCAACTCAGGCTGCCGCCAGCGCTACACGGGCCTCAGGTTCCATCAGAGTTCCGGTCGCCGGCACCACGCTTGCCGGTGGCGTCGTCGCCATCGCCGTGACCGCCATCACGGTTGCCGTCACCCGCGGCATCGATGTCGTCAACGCTTCGCAGGTGGAGGGTAAGCTCCAGGCGGCACTCGCGGAGGCGCAAAAACCCGTCGATCTGCGCCAGCTTATCAACACTGAAAAGGGAATTCAGGAGTTCTATGGGGACTTCATCCTGACGACGTTGCCGGAGCCGGATAACGTCACCACTGTGCCGCCGCCGGCTTCGGCGAACGATCATAAGTTTTTCGTAACGACACACGTCCCGGCGCCGGCGACGACCATTGAGAGCCCGACCTTCACTTATCGAAACTGGAAGGACAACTGTCACACCGTGCGTCTAAAGGGCGGCTGGTTTGTCGATACAGACCAATTCGGCGTCGAGCGGCTGACCCTGTCGATTAAGTTTAAAAATTGGAGCCACGACAAAGTGGTGGCTTCACGCGCCGGCTCCAAGTTTTTGCTGTCTGACGGCGAAGCCTTCGACGGCGCCAGGGGGCCGGGGGCGGGTCAGGAGGTGAGCGAGCTTCGCTTCCTGGGCTGTACCCCCAACGATTTCAAGTCGGCGCGTATCAAGTTCGAAGAGTTGACCGTCGACGCCATACAAGAGGTCCCGGTCCGTTGCCTGACATTTTTCCCGGAGCAAGGGACGGGCGTTATCCTCGGCTCGCTGACCGGGACCGGCGACTCCCCTGCGGCGCTCACCGTCACCGTGAACGGCCAGGCAAGCGCCACCATGAACGGCATCACCGTGCGCTACCTCGGCGTCAATGATCAGTATCAGATCGTGGCGAACGTGGTCGCCCTCGACCCGCCCCCCCTTACGGCCGACTTCACGGTTGAGGTCACCAACTCCCTCGACCAGACCTCCTCGGCGCCGTTCTCGATACGGAAGACGGCGATCATAGATTCTTTCGCGCCAGTCATCGCGACGAATGCCGATGTGGGCGCGCCTTATTATTCGCCGCTTCGCACTGTGGCAACGATCGGCCCCTGTCTCGTCAACTCGACCTTCGCGATCACGGGGGGCGAGCTACCGCCCGGCCTTTCTCTGGTGGTCGATACGTCCACGCTGATCCCCATACCCCAGATTCAGGGCACGCCGACGGCAGCCGGCTTTTACACTTTTACGGTCACAGAGACGTTGACTAACGGCGAACAACAAAGCGGCACGTTCAATATTTTCGTCAAGCACCCGGTAGCCGCCATGCCTGACGGCGTGGTCAGTTGGTGGCGCGGCGACGGGAATGCAGAGGATTACTTTAACCATCACAACGGCTCGCTGGTCGGTAACGGCAGGTTTGACACAGGATTTACCAACGAGGCGTTTCGCTTCAACGGCACGAACGGCTATGTCGCGCTGCCCGGCGATACCTTCGACCCATCACACGATTACAGTTTCGAGCTTTGGTTCAAGACCGCTACGCCGGGCGCGATTCTCGGCTATCAACGCAGTAGTATTCCGTACCAGACGCCTCTGCAGGGAACCCGCGCGCCCCTCTACGTCGGCACCGACGGCAAACTCCAGGCCCGCATGTTTGGGTCCGACAGCGACCCGTTTGTCGCAAGTCCCGCCCGTGTTGACGACAACACCTTTCATCACGCCGCCGTGGTCTATTCGCGAACCTCTGGCGTCGAAACCGTCTATCTCGACGGCCAGTCGATCGGCACGCTGTCGGCTGTCTCAAGCACGGTTGATCCCGGCGCCGTCTATCAACTCGGCACCGGGTATGTGAGCGACGCGCAATTGAATATGTCCGGCTGGTTCAACTTCAACGGCCTGCTTGACGAAGTGACGCTCTATGACCGTCAGTTGACGGCGGCTGAAATTACCGCCATTACGCGTGCGGGCGGCGGCGGTAAAATTTATATCAATCCGGTGGCGGTGCCTCCTTCCATGCACAACGGGACGAACGGCGCCATCACGGTTCTGGCGCGCGGCGGTGCGGGTGCTTTGCGCTATTCCAAGGACAACGGCAACACGTTTCAGGACTCGAATACTTTCTACGACCTCAGCCCGGGAACCTACCAAATCGTCGTCACGGATATTTTCGAGCGCGCCATCACGCGGGCAGTTACGGTTCCCAACCCGCCGGCAGGCGTGAGCCTCGCATCTGTGTCGCGCAACCCGAATTGTGCGCTTTCGCCGACGGGCCGCATCACGCTTGTCGCCGTCGGGGTGGCCGGCCAGGTGGAGTATTCCATCTCGAACGGCGCGACCCGCCAATCTTCAAACGTCTTCGAAAATCTGGCTGCCGGCACCTACACGCCCTGGGTGAGAGAGACGAGCACGGGAACCGTCTCCATCGGTCAACCGATTGTCTTAACCGATCCGCCGGTATTGGATATCAGCCCCGCAACCGTCCCCGCCGCAGTCGTCGGGCAAGCCTACTCTAAAACCTTCACGTCAAGCGGTGGCACAGGCGAGCGCCGCATGACGGCGACCAATCTGCCGCCGTGGTTGACCGTAACCAACACCGCAAGCGGCCTCACCATCAGCGGCACGCCTCAGCAAGTCGGCAGTTCCACCATCACCGTCAAGGTTGTAGATGCGAACGGTTGTGTTCGAGAGATAACTGTCTCTCTTGCGATCGTGGTACCGTGCGCTACGCCGCCCGTCATCAGCGCCTGTCCGGCGACGCAAACGGCCTCGGCTAACGCCAATTGTCAAGCCGCGGTGCCCGATTTCAGCCCCGCAATTGTGGCCAGTGACGGTTGCACACCAGGCGGGCCGCTGACCATCACACAGAGTCCGATGCCCGGCATGATGGTGGGGCTTGGCACGACCAGCGTTACACTCACCGTCACGGATGCCAACAACAACCACTCGACTTGTACCACCAGTGTTACGGTGATAGACGCCGCGCCGCCCGCGCTAAACAACTGCCCGGCGAACATCACAACGAACACGACGGCTAAACAATGTGCGGCAACCGTCACTTACACGCCGCCAACGGCAAGCGATAATTGTTCCGCTGTCGGCACGCCTTCGTGCATACCACCAAGCGGTAGTTCATTCCCGAAAGGCACAACCACAATCACCTGTTCGGTGAAAGACGCGGCGAACAATCCGTCATCCTGCTCGTTCACGGTCACGGTCAACGATAACCAATCACCGACGGTGACCGCGCCCGCGAATATCACGAAGAATACCGACCCGAACAGTTGCTCGGCGACGGTCACCTACACTCTGCCCGCCGCCAGTGATAATTGCCCGCTGCCGCCGAATGCGGTTGTCTGCTCGCCGCCATCAGGAGCAACTTTTAATAAAGGCACGACGACGGTGACCTGCACAGCGACTGATGCAGCAGGCCTTACTGGAACCTCCACCTTCACGGTCACCATCAACGATAACCAGGCACCTGCGATTGCCTGCCCCGCGAACATCATCAAGGGCACTGACCCCAATCAATGTTCGGCAACGGTTTCATATACATCGCCGACGGCAACCGACAACTGTTCAGGTGTGAGTACGGTAACGTGTACCCCATCCAGCGGTACGGTGTTTCCGAAAGGCACGACGACTGTAATCTGCACGGCACGCGACACTGCCAACAATCAGGCCAACTGCTCCTTTACCATCACCGTCAACGACAACCAGCCACCTGCGATTGCCTGCCCTGCGAACATCTCGGCGCCGGCGGCTGCTGGTCAGTGCTCAATGACGGTGACCTATGCCACGCCTGCCGTCAGCGATAACTGCTCAGGCGTTGCGGCTCCTGCCTGTCTGCCGCCATCGGGTTCAACCTTTGCCAAAGGCATCACCACGGTCATCTGCTCGGTGCGCGACGCGGTGGGCAACCAGTCCGCCTGTTCATTCACCATCACTGTGCTCGACACCCAGGCGCCGCAGATTGCCTGTCCGTCGGGCGTCATCGCGGGTACCAACAATGCTGGCGAGACGAGTGTGGCGGTCATCTTCCCGGCCCCGACCGCTGCGGACAACTGTCCGGGGGTGGCGGTCGTCTGCTCGCCCCCCTCGGGTTCGGCCTTCCCGCGCGGCGTGACGACGGTGACCTGCACGGCGACCGATACTTCCAACAATCAGATCAGTTGCTCGTTCACCGTGCGGGTCTTTGATTACGTCATCGTCGATGACACAAACGGTAAACTGCTGCGCTTTGATTCAGTGACGGGTGACTATGATTTCTTCGACTGCCGCAAGAACAAGAGCCTGAGCGGGCGCGGCACGGTGACGATCAATTCATGCAAGACCGAGCTGCGCGACACCGGTCCCGACGCGCAGCACCCGGACCGCAACCTGCTGGCGCAGGCCAACCCCTGCACGCGGAAAGGCTCGGCGACGCTCGTCTATCAGAGTTTGACGCACACGCTCAACGACTCGGACCTCAGCCACAACCTCGTCCGCTGTCCGTGAGCCTCGCTTGATTCAGGAATCAAAGCGGCCTTGAAGGAAGTTCAGGCTCCGCACCGCATCTTATTGGGCGCGGAGCTTGAACTGCGATTCGCCGTGAAGCGCATCGTTTCTCAGTGGCCGATGTGGGGCGACGGCGCAGAGCGCTGCAAGCCCAGGCGTTTACACTTGCACATAAAATTTTCGAGGGTGGTTTACAAATGATGTTGGCTTCACCTCCACCGCAGCCACCTCTTTGACTAACGGGAAGGCGGGAGCAAAAGACAACTATTCTTTATAAGTGCTTCAGTGAACGTTATGAATAAGAGTTAGGACGCGATTAGGACGCAATAGGGTTTCTGTAAGTGGAAAATCAGGGAAAGAGCGAGAACGTAAAGGATAGACAGCAAAGCACAGGCATTGAAATCTTCAAACTCATAACCCAAAGGTCGTAGGTTCAAATCCTACCCCCGCCACCAATCTTTTTAATGATTTAGAGGCAGGCTATGAAGCTTGCCTCTTTTCGTTTGCGACCGATTTGCGACCTGATTTCAAGATTTCCTTCCTATCCTGCGCCTGAACCACTTTTAGCTTCCCTGCTCTTGACGCGTGTGTGTACTGCATCGTCGTCTTCAAATTTTTGTGACCAAGCATCTCCGCAAGGGCGGTCACCGATACTTCCGGGTCATCGCCTGCGGTGCTGGCAAATTCATGCCTCAGGTCGTGAATCCGTAAATCAGTCAGTCCCGCATCTCGAACCGCGTTCTTGAAAGCCTTCTTAATGTCCTTGTACCGCGTCCCGGTTTTCGGATTGGTGAATAGATATTCCCAATTCTTTGCCTGTGCGTGTTCGACAAGTCCACGCAATAAAGTTTTCGCTGTACTGCTCATCTGCACTTCGCGGTCTTCCCCATTTTTGGTGTTGGTCACCAGAATGACTTCACGAAGAAAGTTTATATGCTCCAGCTTGAGGGACAATAGTTCAGTCCTTCTCAGTCCGGTATGCAGATAGAGTTTTAACATCGATTCAAGATGCTGGCGCTTATTCTGCGACTGCTCGGATGATAGTGCTACAAAGAGCTTGGCTTCTTCATCAGGATGCAAACGCCGCTTACGTCTGCGTTCCCCAGGAAAGAGATTCACTTCACGACAAGGGTTACAATTGGTCTCTCTTTTTTCAATCGCCAGTGTGAATATCCTTGATAGCAATTGAAGTTCTCGATTGACCGAGGCGACCGTCCTGGGCTTTTCAACCTCTTTGTATTTTACGGGAGTCTTGAGCCTTTTGAGTTTATAGCTCTCGACTTCAAAAGGGCTGATGTCTTTCAGCCTTTTTTTACCAAAGAAAGCAACGATGGGTTTCAGTCGGGATAGATCACTTTTCCAAGACCGTTTGTGCTCCTTCGTCCAGGTCTTGAAAGTTTTCACGACAAAATCCTTCAGCGTCGGGCTTCCTTTGGTGCCCCCGTAAATTCCTGCGTGAATCTCAGCGGCGATTTTGATTGCTGCTGTTTCAGCCTCGGCTTTGGTACGCGCCGTCGGGATGGCTACCTTATGACGCCTACCATTGATGGTTTTATGAAAGTAATAACGGAAACGCTTGCTTCCGTTCGGGTGCTTCCACGTTCGCTTATATATCGACAATTGTTGACTCCTTCCACGAACCGCAGCCAACAATGACGCGGCAATCGTAGCCCAACGCTCTGCCTACTGTCTAGCACTGGCTTCCTGCGCCATCCAATCGAGCAAAGCCGTTTTAGAGAAGCGAATCAGCTTGCCAACCCGAAGGTGTGGGATGGTGTTTCGTTGCACCCGATCATAAAGCATTCGTTTCTTTACTTTCAAAAAACTGGCTGTTTCTTCCAGCGTGAGAATTGCATCATCGTTAGTGTCTTGAGATATTTTTTTGGTAAATCCAAAATCTTTCCTGGCATTATTTCACCTCTCCCTGACCTATGTTTAAAGTGTCAAAATCGCCCTCAATCAAAGTTTTGTTAGGTAGACAAGTTTGTCCACCTAACGAACGCTCAGAAATTTCCAAAATATACCTGAGGGCTTCGGAATGAATTTCACGAGCCTCGGAGGCGATTTCATGATTATCCCTTCCGTCTTCAAGTAACTTTTTCAGGTAAGATCGGTATCCAGTTAATGCTGTGCGCCTAGCTCGCTTAAACTCACTCTCTTTTTCCTTCTGCTTAAACTCATCCGAAAGTAAAATCGAGTTTCGCGGGACACGGTTAGCCACTTCAAAACAAGCAACCTCAATAGCTTGCCAAAAGTATTCAAACTCACTGCGTCTATTTAGAGCATCATTAATGGCTTCGAGGGCATATCGCATAAAGAGGTTTTGAAACCTCGAAGGTACGCCTTCAAAACCTTGCCAATAACGAATAACTTCAACGCCAAGTTTTTGTTGTTCTTTGAGGAGCGCTTGAATGTCTCGGCTGACCGTCTTTTCAGATGAAATCTTTTCGCCGTTATTCACATATTGCTCAAGTAACCAAGATTGCTTGGCGTAGTACACGCAGAGTCTTTCACGCCCTTTTCTGATAAGCGCATTCAACAAACGATTGTGATTTTTTTTGAATCCGAGATAGAGCAGCAAAAGACGGATTGCATCAAGCAGGAGAGCGGTGTTTTGAGCAATGAGTTTCAACCTGGCTTGTTGCTTGGGATCATCTGTGATGGTTTTGTACTCTTCAGGAATTTCGATAAGCCTGGTGAGCTCAACAGCATCGATGAAATTGTCAGAAAAGGAAGCGATCTGTGACGCCCGTGCCGTTTGAATTGTGAGTACGGCATAATCATCGCGGTCTAATAATTTTGGACGGTTGAAGCCGCTTGCTTTCCAGAGCCTTGCAACCTGTTCATCATCGTTTGAGTAAAAACAAAGTATGTCAACCAATGCCAGATCACCGGCGCTCAGGTCTGGCGAACCGTCAGGCTTGAGATAATCGCTTGCATCACCGGCAAAGAGTTTTTCAAACTTCGCACCATTCTTCGCTTTTCGGGCAAGTTGTAGGATGCTCTCATCTGAGAATGTGAGCATATTCGGCTTCGCCCGCATCTTCTGTACTTGCGCGACACACGTTTTATTTTTGGCCTGTTTTCTCGTGCTGTTTTCCTTTACCCAATCATAAAGCTGATTAAAGGCATCCTGCCGCTCATAGACGATTTGTGGTGTGTCTTCGAGGTGATAGCCAGTTACTGTGAAATATTTGTTTGGAGTTCCCTCTGGGTTTGAACCGAAGAGTTCGTACTTTTTGCCATTAATAGTAGGAGCGAGACCGGCACCCTTGATAGTGGCTTTTACTAAGACGTGAAGCCCAGTGCTTGATGGTGAAAATTCGGAGTAGCTATTAAGCGTTTCAATGACAACTTTGGCGTGTGGGTCAATTTCTAGCGTTTCGACATTCACACAATAATCCAAATCAACGCCGCAATAGCCATTGGCAAGAACAAAGTCAATTCCATCAAAGCTATGTTCCTGACAGACTGCCACTGCTACTTCAAAACTGCACCAAGAATTTGGATTAGTCACATCACAGGAGCGTAGCGTTTTAGCGCTATAGGGTGGTTTAGTGAGTTTCTTTTCATTTTTTCGCTGAACATAGCGCCAAATAATCCATTGACTTGTTTCCTTTAACTCTATGGGGATTTTGTCTAAGCAAAGCATACTACTCAATCACCTTCATTCCATTTGGTATTGAGAGGCAGTTGCCCACCTTTCTCTTTGACCTATACCATAAATTTCAAGGCGCATTTTGTAGTATTAACTACCATTCATTTTTCCGTAAAAGTTGACAGTTTTTACCGATAAATGAGAAAGGGTTCGTCTACAAAAGAGAGCGAAGATTACAGAAATAACTTAAAATACTTTCTCTGTGAATATGATGAGTTCTGGTTCGATCAGAAAGGCTTCCGAGTACTTATTGCTCAGATTTTCGCGGCTTGATTTTTCCACCTGCATCTTCAAACATTCCAATTAAGGTTAAAGGACTATCGCAATTGATTCTTAATTCACGCGCTGCAATCTCACCCGCGAATGCAAGTGGCGATTTAATCTTATTGTACGTATTAGGTGAAAGCGCGTAGTTCGCATTCTCTATGCGGCTCGGGATAAGGGCGAAGATTTCTTCGATGATTTTAGTATCACAGTCTTTCGAAAGTTGTTTGAACGTGTTGCTGGCTTCAAGCATCTGCTGCCAATTGTCGTCTTCTCGTTTTTTGTACGATCTCAACATAAGCAGTGCAAGGGGGTGACGCTTTATAACTTGTTGCACAAATGCATCTGAATCCTCCCCTGCCTCAATTTGCTTTTTGCGTGGCCGATGTGCAGCCCTAGGTCTAACAAAAACAGGGGTCATTTTTGGTAAAGATTGATATTGCTTATCAGGTACTTCGGTATCTTGGTGTATGACCATAACCATAATTTCATTTAATAGGCGATCTAAAGCTAACTTCATATGAGAAGGGACGCCGATCAAACAGGTTGAATGAATACAATCTTCAAGAACCTTATCGTTTGTTTCATAAAACTCTTTCCATTCGTCGGAAATACAGACTTCTTCTCTTAAAAATCGTGCAGCTGCAAAAAAGTCTTGAAGCTCTTCTTCTCCATTTAACGACCATCGAGCTAAACGGCTATAAAACACTATATTCTGTTCGTCTAAATACTCAAATTTTTCTTGTGAAAGGTAGTCAAGCTGGAGCGATTCTGAAGGTTTAGGAAGCAGGCGATAGGATTCAAGCGTATAAAATGCCTTGGTAAACTGTATCAGTTTTTCAGGTTCATAGCCGATCTGTATATTAAACAAATTTTGAAAGAGCATCTTAAATTGAAATTCAAGTCCTTCTTTTGCTTTTAAGATCCATTCAGGCCGTTGATAATAAAATAAAAACTCCGTACCAGGCTCCTGCAAAAATTCAGAATGTAATGCCTCATTAGTTATATCCTCAACACTCACAACTCTAGTTGCTATTGACCTTGAGGAAAGGCCGGTTCTACCTAATAATTCTGCTCTCTCTTCCAAAGATAGATGGGTATATGCTTTTCCAAGCTTATCTACTCTATTCATTAGTAGCCTCTCCCGTCAGGCTTCTCAAATATTTCAGCTTGCCAACCCCGTTCGAGATTACGCGACTGTCCGCTTGTTCATGACGCAAACGTAAGGCAAGCCGAAATTGTTACTTCACAGTTTTCTCAGAATCCAAGTTGTCATACATCTTAGGTTTTGCACATTCGTTGTTTTCAAGGGTTCGAGCCAATTGCCTCCTAAGCGCGCTGTCGCCTCTTGTAACATTGCTTCATCTACTACGAATCGTTCCGTACCGTCAGGAAGCAAATACCTGCGTTCATTAATCTGCTGGATTCGTTCTTCAATGCCAATAGAACTGGCGAGTCTTGCGAAGAACATCCCTCCAGACTTGAGCACTCGCCACATTTCATCAAGCATTCTACTGAAGTGCGCATCATCTTCGGCAAAGTGTAATACCGCACTGCTAATCACTAAATCAAACTGGTTATTGATAAACGGCAACCCGCTTATCTCAGCAACGAGAAAATTCTCTTCTGGCAGACGGGGAGCAAGCTGAGAAGCGAGCCGTCGAACTGATTGGATTGCTTGCTTATCGGCATCAACAGCGAAAGTCTCATAGCCGTTGCGAAAAAAATAGACGAGATTGCGACCGCCGCCACAACCCGCATCTAAGACGTTCATAGAGGCATTCAGCCTACCTTTTAAGAGTTGGTCGAACAAGTAGATGTCAATATCACCGAATGCTTCGCGTAAATCCATTCTTCACCTACAAACCTTTGCCTGACTCTCTGGGGTAATAAGCAAGAACACCTAGAGTCATCTTCGTGTTCGCTTTTTCTCTGGCTCATCTTTGCGTGGTCTGCCTGCCGTTTCAGGTTCGTAGTTGTCAACATCTGAACGACGCACAAAGAGACAGGTATCAATCCTTATCCCTTGCAATTTCCCACGAGAAACTAAGTCTTGCATCGCTTGGCGACTTACACCTCTGAGATTTGCCGCCGTTTGCAATGTGATTAAATCCGTTGTCTCAACTCTCATGAGCATTGTTTATACGCTTCTAAAATTTTCTTGTCAATAATAAGTGATTTTTATGATTATTTACTTGTCGAACACAAGTAAATACGATAATATCTTTATATCAAATTGATGTTTGAAAACAAAGCCGAAAGTCAAAAGGGTCTGGTCTTAGTTGCCGTGCTGATTGACGAATAGAGCAACGTGGCTGAATGAGAGAGTAAGCGGCGTTTGATGCAAATGATGAGAAGTTGAGCAAATAATAGTAAAAGGCTCAAGTGCTACCAACACTCAAGCCTTTGAATATCCAGACCGCAGTGAACGGTCTTAAAAGGAAATCCAATGACATACTACGATTCTTTCGACTGCAAAGCAAATTGTGAAGA
Organism: Blastocatellia bacterium; assembly: GCA_044868105.1. Taxonomy (GTDB): domain Bacteria; phylum Acidobacteriota; class Blastocatellia; order UBA7656; family UBA7656; genus JBFMDH01. The sequence goes on along the minus strand of JBIOWC010000577.1, from coordinate 11,894 downwards.
TTTGAACCAAGTCTCAGAGGACGAGTACAACGAAGTTATGCAGATGATGGCAGAGGAAAACGAAGCCCTCGCCGATATGCCAACCGATGAACAAGTCATCTGGGAACGTGAGCAAGACAAAGCCAAGGACTGGCTCAATGGTTATTCCCCAATCACTGATGGCGAAACTTACAACGGGATTGCAATATGATTTGCTTCCTTTGTAAGCAAGCCATCACCACAGATCAACAGGTTGAACACCATCACCCAATCTATAAGTCAGAGGGCGGCACACAAACCGCCCCCACTCATAAAGCCTGTCACCGCAAGCACCACAGCGAGCAAGGCGACTTTATCGCTTGGGGCCGCGTGGGTGGTTCCCTTAGTGCGCTGACTAGGGTTTGGTCAATCAACTTGAAAAACGTGAATACTCACCCGGCATTCGCAATAGATAGAGCCTTCTATCTGGCGAACTATGCGAGGTGAGAGAACAAGAATAGGGTGGGCTTTCGGGCTTGCCCTTTTTCATCAAGGGGAATAACGATGAGTGCCATACAACCACAAAGAGACTGGATTTATTCAAAGGCTGATGAACTCTCACAGCTAGTTTATAACAAAAAGTTTGATGAACTGGACGAAGTAAGACAAGCGCGTGTGCTTGGCACCGCTCGGCGTCAGTATCGCGAACGTGCCGAACCGGAGCCAGGATTTTGCTTTCAATGCGGCGTGAAACTGCTGCGCGATGACTCGGCAGAATGCCGCAAGTGCCACGACCCGATTGATAGCGTCGGTCAATATTATTGCAACGGTAGATGGGAGCCGATTATATGAAGCAAATCGGCACCATCTACCTACTGCATTTCTCCGAACCCTATAAACACGCAAAACACTATCTTGGATTCAGCGAAGATATAACGATGCGCCTTGATGCTCATAGCAAAGGTCAAGGCGCAAGGCTGGTGCAAGTCATTTTGAAAGCTGGATTGACCTTTGAGCTTGCCAGGACTTGGCAGGGTTCACGCAAGGATGAGCGCCGGATGAAGAATCGAAAATGCAGTCCTCGTCTTTGTCCGATTTGTAAGGATAAGCTGAATTGATTGAGTGTAGGGATGCGCCCGGAGTGCACATCTGCGGTGCGTCTCAAAGACATTAGTGTGGTAGATCAAATACAGAGAGGCACTTTGACCCCACCCGGAGCTTTACCGAGACTAAAATTTGCCAGCGGATCGGCAGATTCTCATATTCGGAAGGCAGCGATAGATGTTCCGGTAAATTGATTGTACGCCTTGCCTCAAGTCGTTTACTCTGCTGCAGAAATTTGTCCGGAGATAGTCTTCGCATATATACGAATGCGCCATGTTTTTCATAATCCACGCTGTCAATTATCCGACCTAGTAGAGTGGCATCAACACTTTTGACCGTATACATCCTCTTGAGGTCTTGTCTAAACAGAATTTCAATGTCATCGCCAGCCTTAATTGCGGGGAATGGAAAAACGAGTTCTGCTCTTCGCTTGAATGCGAGCAAGCCTATGACATTGATTTTGCGAAGAAGATAAAAAATTGATCCAAGTCCGACCAGTATTGCAAAGGTCAGCAAACGATAATCTATTTTCTTTGCGGTCACGAGAGTAGCAGACAGACCAATGAGCCAAAAGGCTGTAAAACAAGCAGGCATAATCCAATCAGTGAAGGATGACCGCTCAATTCGCTCAGCTAATATGAACCCTTGATGCGGTTGGTGAGTGGATAGCGATGGAGTGTATGCCGAAGTCGTCATGCTCGCGATATATATCATATAAACTTTAAAATAATGAAGCGCTTTGCCGCCTATTTTGAGAGTTTCACCTTCGGCCCGACACCCAGCACCCCCGAACGCTCAGCGGGCAAATAAACGCGATTACAGGCAAGGCTCTCAGTTCTACTTCATTCCACTGACACGCAATAGCGCGTAAGCGGTGACTGCATCAGCATAAGTAGTCTGAGTCTTCGATTCAGAAACTTTCATCATCGCTTCCATTATGCCAATAATGCTGGCAGATTGACCTTTTTTCTGAATCTGGTTATATGCTGCTGCCGTCATATCTCCAATCTGCTGCTCATTCTCAGGATACTTGGCGTCCAACTTGGAAAGCAGAGTTTTAATGCGGGATATTTTAGGCTCATTACCTTGGACACCTTCAATTATGGCCAGGTTCTGAACCATAGTTGGTTGAGTTGGGGGCGTTTGAGCTTTAGCAGGTGGAGTTGAATCTCTAGCAGTGGAACTCGGAGCAGGAGCAGGCGTTGGCGTTGCATTATGAGGATTCTCTGAGTTATGACAGGCTGAAGCTAAAGCAAAAATACAGAATATCAAAATAATGAAAACCAAATTTATTTTTTAGCCATAGAGCCGATCCCTTAATTATACTATTTGATCTATTCAAGTTTTTCAGCCACTTGATTATCGGATGAAGCATCCGCCAAATCTTCTACAGATACTTCTTTTTCAACTTTGATAAATGGTGCGCTCCCCTCTTTCGGCTTTTTCGCTTTCTCCAATTTAGCAATCAACTTTTGAACTTTTTTCCTTGCTTCTGATGCTTTATCACCGTCCACGACTTCACGCTTTAGAACGTTGTTAACCAGGTTCGTCTTTATATCTTCCAGTTGAACCTTCACATCGGGCGCGAACTTTCTAAGCTCTCGCCGAATCACATCTATCACGGCATCGCTTTGTATGATTGCGGCAAGAAAGAAACGGTTGGTAGCTTCTTGTTGAGAGTGATATGCGGGAAGTGCGCCTTTGAGTAAGCCTTCACGAGTGAGGTAGTAAAGCTGTTCGATATGGGTGCTATTGCGCGGGTTTAGAGACATTAAATCAAATTCTAAAACTAGCTCTTGTTCAATGGGTTTCCCGAAAATAACCCTAAAGACCTTCCATTGTGCTCCGTTTGTTAGTATCGTCCAGTCAACACCTTTATTGGCAGCATAATCAATCGCCTGTTTAATGTGCGCCTCTTTAAGGTCTATTCCGATAGCCTTCACTTCAATAATAAATTGCATTTCTCCATCAATAACAATGGCAAGGTCACAATAGGTTCCTCTTATGGCATGTTCTCTTGTAATCTCAGAATATTTATCAAAGCCAAAAAGATCAGCAAGAATATCGGTTACGATTATCGAAGTATCTGACTCGTTGACATCCCTTGATTGAGCAGAGACAACGATTGGCTGAAAGCGTTTAAGAGTTGTTGCGATCCTATCATTAACCTTGGCGGGTACTTGAGCCATTAGCTTTTCTCCTAAATCGAATGGTTGGGCATAGAAAGGAATCCTTTATTTATCATGAAAAGAAACCGTTTGCAAAATCGGGTAATAATAAATTAGCCCGACCATATCTAGCCGAGCTTGAAATACTCACTGCGTTTTTTTTCGCTTTATCTGCTGCCCCCATCCGCCGCAATATTCACCCGCTCGGCAGTCTTATAACCACGCTGTGAGCCGCTTTGCCGCTCAGGTTAAAGAGTAATTGTTTTACTAAAGGAAGAATGGTTCTCGCAGTCTGAATCATCGTCCTGGTTCTAAATCAGGCAGCGGCTGCGCCAGATATTCGGCAGCCTCTTTATCCGTCAGGCGTTTGAGAACTTGTTCATCCTCGCTGCCCGTAGCCAGATATTCATAATCGACTCTGTGCAGGTAGTAGGTTGCGCATTCAGGGCACTGCCTGAGCAAGGTGTAGCGATCACTGCCTGGTTTCAACTCGATGATATTCTTCAATTTCTCCGCAATCTTAGGAATAAAGGTGTCCTCATCCGGTTTGCCATGGGTCTGTAGCGCATATTCATAATCTTTCAACTGCGAACAGATGCTGCAATGGTTGGGACGTGCAGCGTTGTTTGAATCATTGGGCATAGAATTCCTATTTGCCCTTCTCCCCGCCGTGAGCCGCTTTGCCGCTGATTTCAAGCGTCGGGCGATTACTCAAGTCCAGGCAGCTTATAGGGCAGATATGCAATACTAAAAAGGAAAAGAGCAAACCTACCTAAAGCTTGCCCCATTCTTTTTTAAACCTAAAAGAGGAACTTCTAAAACCTAGCGACGCAAAAGAGATCAAAACCGTATAAAGATTTTTGCATCGCCATCGGCTATTTCTTCTTACTATCCTTGGCGGTGCTTTTGGCTGAGTTCTTCTTCGGCTTCTTGGTTTCCTTCTTCTGACTGCCCCTACCTTTAGCCATAATTGCCTCCTAGAGTTCGGTTTCGATATTGACTGCCACAACCCTTGAATAAACCGCCATCATCATACGCCTCTACTCTTTTGCTATCAAACTCAGCGATGCAATTAGACCTATTCGTGTGAAGCTATAGCCGCCTATTTCAAGCGTTGAGCATCGGCAATGATTTCACTTGTCCGGCAGTCTTGTTCACTTTTAGCCTGCTTTTTGACCACGCCAATTCCTGACATAGACGATTTGCAAGCTTGTAACTTCACCGCCGCATACTTCACAACGATCAGGCGGCGGCTCGTGTGGCGTGTCGCAGTTCTCGCTTCTCCAACAGTTCGTATGCCAGATGCCAGAGTGAGGCGAGAGGCAAATACAATCGCCTCTAATGAATTGCCCTTCTACTTTCTTCAGTCGGGATTTTATCCTCACCACGATATTGCTCCCGATGACCAGATGTGAGCCTCAACCGCCTTATCAGGATTCGCCGCACTCCATCCCTTATAGTTTCGGGTAACCCTCACTCCTTCTCCCGGCTCAATCGGTTCATATTCCCCGCCACAGATTGGACAGAGAGAGAAATGCGGCGCTGCCAGAATATCTTTCAAGTCATAGCCACACCTCAGGCATTCGTGATTGAGGGTTTCATAAAATGGCCGCTTGATGAGATACAGGCTGGCCACTTCTGGTGGCAGGGTGAGCGGGCGCCTGTCACCTTTTACATGCCGAGCCGCACGAGTGAGAAAGTTCATTGTCAGGTCACCAAAGTGGCAAAGGGTGCCTGCATCCCTAGCCTTAAAATCATCACTGACAATTTGCCAATGCTCAGGCGACATCGTTTCTGCCAGTGCCGCAATGGCCTCAACCAACGCCAGCCGCCGCGCTTCCTTTTCAGAATCAATGACCACAGGCTCAGCAATCGCCAATTCAGATTCAATCTTCTGTAATCGTGTATCTAGCGATTTCATCTTCACCTCGTTGAGTAGCGTAGGATGCTCTCAACGCTTGGCCCGTGTTCAACCCGAATGTTTTTTTCCTTGGCTCGCCGTTTCATAAAATCGGCTTTGGCAGCTTCCAGTCCTTCAGTCAATCCCTCGTGAGGTACAAATCTGCCGCCCTGCATTGCTTCGGGTAATTCAACGGCTTCAATCTCAGCTTGCCATTCTTTAAGCTTCGTCTGCCGCGAACGATGGGCAGGCGAGTGCTGCCAGCGGAATGAAAATTAATTGCATAGGTTTGAAGAATTGATTGACTGTGGTTCTTATAACCTCTTGACGGCCTTAGCCTAACACACGCTAAATGTTCACGAAAGGATCGACTTTCATATCGCAATAGGCAATTTTTTTACTAAGCATCACTTCCTCAGCGATTCATCTCTTTTCAAAGCCTCTCCCTGCTCATTCATCTATGCATCTCGCACTAGACCGCTCCTTAGAAAGAACTGCGATTGGAAAGGGTACCAAGTAGCCGCTGAACTGCCGCCAACAGGCTGGCTTGGTCGGCAGGTTTGTAGAGAACCTCAGCAGCCCCGAGGTTGCGAGCAGTGGGAAGCAGGTCTACAGAACCTTTGAACCCGCCTCCGCTGATGGCGATTATCTTGATGGCGGGGAACTCGTGACGCAGTTCTTGAATCGTTTCTAGCCCATCCTTGCCCGGCATAAATAAGTCACACAGGATCAAGGCCGCAGGTTGAGCCCGATAGGACTTCACTGCTTCTTTTCCGTCTTTGGCCTCGACTACCTCGAAGCCCGCTTCCTCCAACATCATTCGCACTGCCGCACGAACCTTGACCTCGTCGTCTACGACTAGGATGCGTACCATATTTCCTCCTTATAGCTTCCCGAACACCGGACTGGCTCAGGGGGTGTCGAGGATCAGGCGAATTTTGAAAATCAGGGCGGACGGCTTAAAAGGTTTATGGAGGAACTGGACCTCCTCTTGCAAAATGCCGTGCCGCACAACGGCATCGTCCATATAACCTGATAAGTACAGGACCTTCGCTTCTGGGTGCAGAGGCTGGAACTGCTCGGCCATCTGTCGTCCACCCATGCCTGGCATAACTACATCCGTGACAAGAAGGTGTATCGGGTCTTTGTATTCCTCAGCCACCCTCAGTCCTTCAATACCGTCAGCGGCCTCCAAAATTGTGTAACCTTGGTCAGTTAGGATGTGACGGATCAAAGTACGAACAGCTGGAGCATCTTCAACGAGGAGGATCGTCTCAGTTCCTAACGGGGTAGGTTGGCTGCTCACCTCGGATTTCCCCGGCTCTGGGGTCAACTCGACGCGGGGCAGGTAAACTTTGAAGGTCGTGCCGATGCCAAGCTCACTATGGACTTTGATATGACCCCCGCTCTGCTTAACGACCCCATGAACCACAGCCAATCCCAGACCGGTTCCTTTGTTTATCCCTTTCGTAGTGAAGAACGGTTCAAAGATATGCTGCTTGACCTCCTCGGTTATGCCGCTGCCGGTATCACTCACAGCTAGAAGAATGTACGAGCCCGGACTGAACTCAGTGTGTGCCAGGGTGTAGGTTTCGTCCAATTCGACGTTGGCGGTTTCAATCGTGAGCCGTCCCCCTTGCGGCATTGCATCGCGGGCGTTGACCGCCAGGTTCATAATCACTTGCTCAATCTGTCCGGGGTCTGATTGTACCGTTCCCAGCCCGGCATCCAGAGAGGTTACGAGTTGCACATCCTCGCCGATGATGCGGTGGAGCATCTTTTCTAAGTCGATAATGACCGAGTTGAGGTTGAGAGGTTGAAGAACGATGACTTGCCTACGGCTAAAAGCCAGGAGCTGCCGGGTGAGAGCAGCCGACCGTTCCCCGGCCGCATTAATCTCGCTTAGTAACCGGCGTGTCGGGTCGTCCACTGGCAGTCGCTTCAAGAGGAGTTCGCTGTAACCGTTGATGATGGTAAGTAGGTTGTTGAAATCGTGGGCGACGCCGCCCGCCAGTTGCCCGATGGCTTCCAGCTTCTGCGACTGGCGAAGTTGTTCCTCGCTCTTGCGCAGTGCCTCCTCGGCGCGCTTGCGTTCCGTGATGTCGCGCGCGACCCACACGACTGAATCATCCGACATTGGTGAGACGCTGCCATCGAACCATACCTCCGCCCCGTCAATCTGCAGGCTGTATTCGACCCTATGCATTTGGCCTTCATCCAAAGCGCGGCGGATGTGTACGAGGAAGAAATCGGCCTGCGCTTTCGGGAACACTTCGTGCAGGGTCTTGCCCAAGAGGTCCGTCGAGGCCTTGTATAAATAGGTGGGATCGGTCGGCGCGATTCTCTGATAGCGTCCTTCTGCATCGAGCACGAAAATCAGGTCGGACATCGCCGCAAAAAGCGCCCTCAGTTCCGCCTCCGAGGCTTTGAGCGCCTGCTCAGCGCGCTTCTGCTCGGTCACGTCGCGCGCCATCCCGCGCACGATGGGCGCCGCGACCCCCTCGGTGCGGAGTGTGTTGGCGTATTCCCAAATGCGCCGCTCTCCCGTTTTCGTCCGCGCGGACGCCGTCCCGCTGGCAGAACCTTTTTTCATAAGCTCCGCGATATAACGGTCAAACTCATCGCGGAACTCGGCGAAGAGAAGGTCGCGGATATTATGCGCCAGCAGCGTCTCGCGGTCGTAGCCTAGATTCTTTACCGCCGCCTGATTGACGGAAAGAATCTGCCCTTCCAAGTCGTGCGTACAGATCAGGTCGTGACTGTGTTCAACCAAATCTCGGTAACGATCCTCGCTTTCGCGCAAAGCCGCTTCCGCCTGGCGGCGGGCGCGGCGGTTTTCGGCCTCGAACATCTCCCGCTCGATGGTGGGAACAAGTCGCACCAGATTATCCTTCATCAGATAATCTTGCGCGCCGGCGCGCATGGCCTCGACCGCAACCGCCTCGCCGACGGTGCCGGAGATGATGATGAACGGGATGTCCAACCCGGTCTCTTTCAGCAGCGCCAACGCCGCCAGCGCGTTGAAGTGCGGCATCGAGTAGTCACACAGGATAACGTCCCACTCCCTCGTCCGAAGCGCCGCACGCATCTCATCGGCAGTCTCTACGCGCTCGGAGATCAGGTCGTAGCCTGCGCGTGACAGATGCCGGTCCAGCAGCGCCACGTCGCGCTCCGAATCCTCAACATGTAATACTCTCAGGATCTTGTTCATTTTCTGTGGCCTACTCTGTCGGCGCAGCCTCGTTCAGAACTAACCAGTACAACCTCAACTGCTTTGTGGCATCCATAAACTGTTCAAATTCCACGGGCTTGCGGACGTAGCTGTTGGCGCCGAGGTTGTAGCTGTTGATCAGGTCTTCCTCCTCGCTCGACGAGGTGAAGATGACCACCGGCAAGCGCCGGGTGCGCTCGTCGGCGCGGATCTGCCGCAACACCTCCAGCCCGTCTACTTTCGGCAACTTCAAATCCAGCAGAATTAATTGCGGCATCACGGTCAGGTCGCGACCAGCATACGCCCCGGTGCCGAAGAGGTATTCCAGCGCCTCAACACCATCGCGCGTGATGACAATCTCGTTGGCAATGTTACTCTTCTTGAGGGCGCGCATGGTCAGGGCTTCGTCTCTGGGGTTATCTTCCACCAGTAAAATCACTTTGTTCTCCATTTCTTGTCTCCTTGAAATCCGGGAGGGTGAAGGAGAAGGTCGCACCCCTACTAACCTCCCCCTCAGCCCACACCCGCCCGCCGTGGCGATGGATCACGCGCTGGACAGTCGCCAACCCGATGCCGGTGCCCTCAAATTCATTGGCCGTGTGGAGGCGCTGGAAGGCGCCGAATAATTTATTGACATAGGCCATGTCGAAGCCGGCGCCGTTGTCGCGGACGAAATAGACAGTCTCGCCGTCTTTGCGAACGCGGCCGAAGGCGATTTCTGCCGATTCCTGCTTCGCAGTGAACTTCCAGGCGTTTCCCAGCAAATTCATCAACATGACTTTGAACAGGCGCTTATCGCCGTACGTGAATAGCCCTTCCTCAACCTTGACGGCGACTGCGCGGCCGGGGTCTGCTTCCCGCAACTCGACGATGATGGAGCGGGCCAATTCACTCAGATTGACGACCTCTCGGCGCATCTCGCTGCGAGTCACGCGCGCCAGTTGCAACAGGTCGTCAATCAGTTGCGCCATCTCCCGGCTGGCGTTGCGTACCTCCTGCAGGTAGCCCTTGCCCTCCTCGTCCAGCCGGCCGGCGTAGTCTTCCAGCAGCGCCTGGCTGAAGCCGTTGATGTGCCGTAGAGGCGCCCGCAGGTCATGTGACACCGAATAGGAGAAGGCTTCCAGTTCCTGGTTAGCGGCCTCGAGTTGCGCGGTGCGTTCGGCGACGCGCTGTTCCAACTCCTCATTGAGCCTGCGGACCTCGCTTTCCGCCCGCTTACGTTCCGTGATGTCGAGCGAAGCCGTAATCATGTGGGGTTGGCCTTCCAGTTCAATCACCTCGGCTGACATAAGGAATGTCCGTATTTCGCCATTCTTCATGCGATACTGGGTCTCGCGGTCGCGGATCCGTTCTTGTGTCTTGAGCAGGGCGGTGACTTCGGCCCGCGCCTCCGGGGTTGGCCAAATTCCCAATTCGGCGGAGGTGCGGCCGATCACCTCTTCGCGCCGGTAGCCGGTCATGTTCTGGAATGAGTCGTTGACAGCGACGTAACGCCCCTCGTCAAGTGTCGCGATCACGGATGAGATCGGGCTGGCATTAAAAGCGACGGAAAACCGCGCTTCGCTGGCGCGTAACGCCTCTTCGATGCGCTGCCTCTTGGTGATGTCGCGCAGGATGACGGTGAAGAATTTCTGCCCCTCGGAGTCGAGTTGTGAGATCGAGGCTTCGATGGGGAACTCTTCGCCGTCGGTACGCAGGCCGAATAGCGCGCCGAGCGCCCCCATTGTGCGTCTCGTCACATGCGTCCGGCCGAAATTTTGTATGTGCGTTTTGTGAGCGGGCCGGAAGCGGTCGGGGATGAAGCGGTCAAGCGATTGGCCGGCGGCCTCCCCCGACGGACAGTGGAACATCTTTTCGGCGGCGGCATTAAAGAGGACGATGCGCTGCTCTGCGTCAACCGTTATGATGGCGTCCATCGCTGAGCCGATGATGCCGGCCAGTTGTGCCTGGCTGCGGCGTAGCGTCTCCTCGGCGCGTTTGCGTTCCGTGATGTCCACAATCGTACCCAGGACCATCACGCCCTGTTCTGTTTCCAGCGGGTTGAGGCCAATCTCGACCGGGAACTCGCTGCCGTCCTTATGCAGGCCGTAGAGGTCACGCCCCGATCCCATCGGTCTTACTGTGGGGGCTGTCAGGAAGGCGTGGCGGAAATCAGGATGGCGGGCGCGGAAGCGCTCGGGCACAAGCATCTCTATAGACCGCCCGAGTAACTCATCACGCCAGTAGCCGAAGGATTTTTCGATCTGCGCGTTAACCAGAACGATTTTGCCTTCCTGATCAACCATCACCATGCCGTTAGGCGCGCCCTCTATGACCTGAAGAAATCGTTTCTCGGCGCTCACGCGCTCCGTGATGTCGCGCAGGATGACGGTGTAGAGTTTCTGCCCGCCGGCCTCCACCTGCGAGATGGAGGCTTCGACTGGAAATTCTTCGCCGTCGGCGCGTAACCCGCTGACCGCCCTGGCGCCGGCCATCGAACGTGTCGTGACGCCGGTTCGCCCGAAGCCGCGGATGTGTGCGGCATGTGCCGCGCGGAAAGGTGCTGGTATGAAGCGTTCGAGTGATTGCCCGATCACGTCGTCCGCCCGACAGCGGAACATCTTTTCGGCGGCGGCATTAAAGAGGACGATGCGCTGCTCTGCGTCAACCGTTATGATGGCGTCCATCGCCGAGTTAACGATCCCGGCCAGTTGAGCCTGGCTGTCGCGCAACGCTTCCTCGGCGCGCGAGCCTTCTTTCTGCCTCTCCATATCAATAGTGCCTCTGCGTTATCGAAAAACTTCAGCAGACGATGGTGCACAGGTAGAAGAGGAGTGTCACTAAGAACTGACGATCGGTGGGACGATCCTTCAGTGAGGAAAGAGCCTTACCTAGTAAACTCACTCATACCGCAATGCGCGTGTTGGGCAGGGGCGGGAGCGGTTACTCTCTCTGGCCCGCCCCATCCACATCTCCGCCTTGCTCTATGCTCTACCCTGCGCCGCGACTTGCGGTGTGGCCGTCGTGCTAAGCCGGTTGAAAGCCTCTTCGGTGAGGCCGGATCTGTTCAACTCGGTGAAGACGACTTGGGTAATCTCGCGCGCCAGCTTTGGCAGTTCAGAAGTTGGCGGTAGAGCATCCACCTTTATCAAGTCTGGTTTGACTAAGAACCCTGTAGGTCGGCTGCTGATTACCAATATGCTAATCAGGGAAGGGAGAGGAACGCGGTGTTTTGCTCCAATACAGCCACGTCCCCCTTCGCCGCGCGAGCGCCCCTTGCCCAAGGCGCTCAGCGCTTCTAGGGTCTGTGTAACCAACCTTCAAATAATCTTCCGGTATGAATCGCACTAACCCATCGCAATGTTGTGTACGATCAAGTCAGACTGCATACCTTATTGGGTAAGTGGTCTAAGGCATGAGTTTCGGTCTGAGGCTTGGCGCAAGTTCGGGGCTTGCTTTAGTAGCCGCTATCGGTGAGAGAATGATTGATTAAGTAGGTGGAAAAAAGTTCTTTTACAAGAAGCAGCTATTTTTTAGGCTTTTTCTCGTGATTCATGTAAAACAATCTTATCCT
>JBIOWC010000576.1:0-27841 GCA_044868105.1 Blastocatellia bacterium | reverse complement strand
ACTCACGACGGTAAGTGTACTCACGACGGTAAGTGTACTCACGACGGTAAGTGTACTCACTCACCCTGCCTTTACAGGGTATAGCCATTTGAAAATCGCTCTAGGCAACCGGGCGTCACGAAAGCCTTTTGCAAACTTTTGGTTTGCCGTTTATGAATTCACCTTATGGTCAGGAGCGTTGGCGATATCGAGCCGGTGAAGATTTATGGCTTTAGGGGTTTGTGTTGCCTGACGGATTCGAGCACCTGGCGAACCGCATCTACGACGACATCCGGTTCATCAAGTGGAATGTGGTGACCGCTCTTTTCGGCAATGATGAGTTTGCTGTTATGGGAAAGCTTGGTCATTTCAACCTTCTGTTGGTGCTTCTCTTCAATGACGCGTTTCCACTCGTCAGCCGCAATGCCGGGCGGTGGGCTGCTGCCCCCTTGGGATTTCGGTATGAGGATGATAAAAGGCGTATTGCCCAGTTGGTAAGGATTTTTAGCTCTTGCTTCGTACATCGCTTGTAACTCTTCGGCCCAGAAATTCTGACCGGCAGCCGTGCGTGGCTGTTGCGACAAAAACCACAGGCGCAGGGCTTGCGCAGCAGGCGTCAACTTATCGAAGGGCGGCTCAATCCGGGGCGCGCCAAACATCTTTTGATTGAACTGGAATTGCTCAAGGTCTTCGGCGGTCGGCGGTTTGGGTGGACTGCTTTTTAAGGTTTGCACAGGGGGAAGGCTCGTTCCCGTGGCGCTTTCCCTTATGCGAACCAGGCGATTATTCACCATCAAAACCGTATCTTCATGGGTTGGGTCAACCAAGACCATGCCGGCAACTTCTCGCCCATAGTCCTGAGCATAGATCCGCGCAATCAACCCCCCGACGGAATGGCCAACGAGCAGGTAAGGCGGCTGCAGATGCGCCGCTTTCAATAGCCTGTGCAGTTCATAAGCGTCTTGTTTCATGGTGCGCGGCAGTGGGCCGGGCTCGCTCCAGGCAAGACCCGCGCGGTCATAGCTACAGACGCGCGCTGAGCGAGAGAGAGGGAGTTGGACCAATTGCCAATCGAATGAGAAATCCCCGCCGCCCGCCATGAGCACAACCGTCGGGCCACGGTTACCCGTGCAGTTGAGGTGCAAGCGGTAACCGCCGACGTCCACTAACTTGCCGGGCGGCGCCGGCTGCCCCACTTTTTGTTGTGCGATAGCGGTTGCTGAGCATAGCAATAAGGCGGTAATAAGAATTTTCATAAGTTTACGAATTGCGCCGCTCGGTTTTGGAAGGTCGTAATCAAGAAAACCGGTGAAGCCGTTGATGATGAGATAACTCTACCAACGGCTTCACGACAATTGACCGATGACTTACAAAGTGAAATTGAAGGTTACCGTACCGATGACTTTGACCGGCTCGCCTTGTAAATAGGTTGGCTGAAACATCCACTGGCGAGCTGCTTCGACCGCCGCATCTCTGAGCAGCGGGTGCCCGGACAAGACGCGCGCCCCGATTACCTTTCCTTGTTCATCAATTTTTATTTCGACGGTAACGACGCCGGTTACCCGTGCGGCTTTTGCTTCATCGGGATATTCCGGATTGACGCGATGAAGGGCGGCGCCTTGAAGCACCCCGCCCGATTTGCGAATCACTTTGGACTCTTCGGGCGGTAAGGGCGCATCGGGCGGCGCCGGCAAGGTTTCTGCCGATGGCGGCGTGGCTGGCGAAGGGGGTGGCGGCGGCGGCGGTGGCGGCGGAACTTTGCCCCATCCTTCTCCATCAGCGAACAAGACGCCAACCACTCTAGCGATTATTGCGGCCGGCTCACCCGCAAGGTTGTAAAAACGCCTGGGCGTAAGGGTGTAGGTCGCATACGGCTCAATGAGGGGCTTCAAATTTTCAAAGTACATCTCGTGATCATCCCCTTCGTTTCTAAAATCAAGCGCGACACCTTTAATTGCGCGGTTGGTGTTGTTGGTCAGCTTGATGGTGTATTTGACCGCATAAACCTTGTCCGCTGGCGTCCAGGACTCGCCTTGCTTTCTGAAGGTTGCGTAATTGGGTACCGCCTTCATTGAAGCATCGGTGATGGTGAGCGGCACGCCCTGTTTATTTTTATATTGCAGGGCCGTTTCCGGCGCGTTTTCTAATTCCTTAAGGACCTCTTGGGTCTTTTGATAATTTTCACCTTGAACCTCACCTGCTACCCCGCCGGGTATGCCGTCTGCAATCCCGCCGGGGATGCCGTCCGGTATGCCACCCGCTACGCCTCCGGCAACGCCACCCGGCACGCCGCCGGGTACGCCACCCGACACGCCGCCGACCGGCGCATTGGTTTTACGATTTTGCGCCACCACCTGTGTGCGGCTCAAAATACCTGCGGCTAGCGAAAACAAGATGACGGCTGCGGCGACGACCAGGACCAGGGCGCGATGCGACAAAGCCAATCTCGAATGTGTTTCATGTGCCATGATTTTTTCAATTCTCCTTTTGAGGTTTGAGCCAGAAGCCGCCGATACGCCGGCTACTCTGAGTCCCAAACAGAACTTTAAAACTTTGAGTAAGCTGGCGGCATAAATTCCATGGGCGCCGCCCAGCTCAATCACCGTTTCATCGCAGGCGCTCTCACGTTCGACAAGCAAGCGCTTGTCAATGAACCAAACAAGTGGGTGAAACCAAAACAGACAACAGAAGAACATTTGTACATTGCTCACCAGATTATCCCAGCGCGCCAGGTGAATCATCTCGTGCATCATTACGGCATCAAGCTCCTCTTCGGTTAAGGTCTCGGACATCGTCTCAGGCAAGACAATAATTGGACGAAAGGTGCCCCAGACACCCGGTTCGGCAATTTTAGGCGAAACCATCAAGCCGACTTCGCGCTTAATGAGCAACCAGGATTTCACGCGCCGCAGCGACGCCGCCTCCTTGCCTTGCGAAACCCGCTCTCCGGCGTTGACTGCGAAAGCGAAGTTGCGGCGCTGCCCTATCCAGTAACCCAATAAACCGATGAACCCAATGAACCAGACGATGGTTAACCCGCAATAAATCTCGTTATGTTTTTGCGTCTCCACGACATCATTGAAGGTTTCCGTGTAGAGGTAGGGCATCGGTTCAGCAACCTGGGTGATGGCGGTTTCCGAAGCCGGATGTGGCGATAGCAGTCCGGAGAAATCAAAACCAATCTTATAAAATAAGATGATGAACAAGGCGGCCGGTAAAGCAAACTTGGCTAAGGCGATTAACCAGATGGCGTAGCGGGCGCGCGCCGGGCTGTGTTTTAAGAGGGCGAGAGCCAGAAAAATAAGTAAAGCAAAAAGTGTGGATTGCCAGAGGTGATTGGCAATCAGGTGCCAGAACCATGCCGACCAGTGTGCCAGCCAATCGTGAAATGC
Organism: Blastocatellia bacterium; assembly: GCA_044868105.1. Lineage (GTDB taxonomy): Bacteria > Acidobacteriota > Blastocatellia > UBA7656 > UBA7656 > JBFMDH01. The sequence continues at coordinate 24,470 of JBIOWC010000576.1, read as the reverse complement.
CATAGGTCAACTGTTCCTTTCGGGTTGCTTATTTGGTGCGACCTTTGGAGGTTTTGCTCTCCTGGGGTTCGCTTTTACGGCGCGGCGCGGCCGATTGTTCAACCAGCAGATTTTCCATTTCGCGTATGTCTTCGAGACTGAGTTTGCCCGATTCCGCCAGATGCGCCATGAGGGGGCGCGCCGAGCCGCCAAAAAAATCGAGCAATTCGTTGATTAACCGTTGATAGGCCGACTGTTTGGTCACCAGCGGTTCAAAAATATGCGCATTGCCAATTTTTTTGACGCGCCGCACCGCGCCCTTTTCTTCCAGGCGATAGATAATGGTTTGCACCGTGGTGTAAGCCGGACGTTTCTTAGGCGGCAGTTGCTCTTGAATTTCGCGCACCGAACCGCTGCTGAGCTGCCAGAGCGCATCCATGATTTCAATCTCGAACCTGGTCAGTTTAATCGGTTTTTCTTTAGCCAATATTTTTCTCCACTTTTTCTTTTACTACGACTGAGGTTGAATCTACTACAAGTGTCGTAGCAAGGTCAAACATTTTTTTTCGAGGAGTGAATTTTAATCGCAGTTGACAGCCGCATCGGCCTTCCGTAACATCTATTTTCCGTTTACCCGGGGCTGTAGCTCAGTTGGCAGAGCGCGTGGCTCGCATTCACGAGGTCAGGGGTTCGAATCCCCTCAGCTCCACTTTTCTTTTCAAATACTTGCGAGAGGTCTTCAAGCCTCTCGCTTTTTTATTGGGACCGATCGTAAGCTCCCCCGTCAAGTTTACAACGCATAAGTAGAGGTTTTGGCGGTTAGTGGTTCACGAAAAAGATTTGGTGGCAACCCACCGAGTGCTTCGTGCGGACGTTCTTCGTTATAAGTCATCATCCACCACCAAGCGGCTTCTCTACAAGCTTGGGCAGTGGTCAGCCCGTGCCTTTCAACCAAATAGCTGACGGAGGCTCGACGCTCGTTGAAGGTCAGAGCTTTTTTTCGATGAGGTCCTTGAGAGCGCGGTTCTCCAGAGCCAGATCAGCGAACAGGCGTTTGAGTTTGCTGTTTTCGGTTTCGCTCTCGCGCAGACGTTTAATGTCTGCGGCTTCCATGCCGCCATATTTCGACTTCCACTTATAGTAGGTGGCATCGCTGATGCCATATTGACGGCAGAGGTCTTGAACTTTCATGCCGGCATCGGCGGATTTGAGAATCTTGATAATCTGTTGTTCAGTGAAGCGTGAATTTTTCATTGGAGTCTCCTGTAGGTTAATTCTGCCTCGAAAACTCTACTTTTCACATGTTCACTTTCAGGGGAAGCTTACGGCACCAAAAGTGAGGAAGAGCCTATTTTACGGAATGGTTACACCCCCTCCCATTGAGCGCACGGCAGACGGAGCGGAAGCTGATTCAGCTTCCGCTCCGTCTGCCTATCAAATGACCCAGTGTGCGGCCGCGGTCACCGGTCAAGTTTCAAAGTATGCCTGCCACATCGCGACGACTCGCGCCTCCGAAATCCCCGGCCTCTAATCGGGCTGCTGGTCGGCGGTCAGTTTGACGACCTTGTAGCCGCCTCGCGCCTTGTCATGCAGCCAGATGCCGGTGAAGATGACGATCAAGATAAGGGGCAGGACCGCCATGTACCGCAGGGCCAGCCTCGGCCCCGCGTTATCATAGATGCCTCCCATGACCCAGGTGAAGATAGCCACCGCGAACGTCCCCGTGCCGCCGATGATGGCGAGGGCGAGCGCCCCACCTTCCGGAAACCGCTCGCTCGTCACCCCCAGCATCGTCGGCCAGAAATAACAGATGCCGATGGCGAAGACGGTCGCCGCGGCGATCGCCGTGGCCGGCGAGTTGGCCAAACTTAAAGTAACCAGCCCGAGCGCCGATATGGCGGCCGAGCCGACCAGCAGGCCGATGGGCGAAATGCGGTGGACGATGGGCCCGGCGAATAAGCGCCCGACCGCCATCAGGCCGTTTATCCACACCAGCACGAGGATGCCACCGGCCGCCATCCCCGCGGTGTTCGATAGAATGTAGGCGAGCCACTGGTTAGTAGCGAGCTCGGTCGAGGCGGTCAAAATCATGCAGAAGAGCAGGATCAAAAACAGCGGGCGGAGGATCGCTTTGTACATCCCCACGGTGCTGACCCCTTGCTGAACGCGCTCGGTCGGCGGGAACGTCCGGCCGAGAAATAAGAGCCCGTAGGCGAAGGTCGGCACCAGGATGAAGGCCATCTTCACCTGCCAGCCCAGGTTCATCTTCGCCAGGGCAAAGGCCGCCAGGCCGCCGATAACAATGCCGCCGGGGAACCAGACATGCAGGAGGTTTAACTTCTCCGTCTTGCGGTCGGGGTAGATTGTTGCCGTCAGCGGGTTGATGAAGGCTTCGACCATGCCGTTGCCGAGGCCGATGGCGAGTGTGCCCGCAAACAACATCCAGAAGCCGTTGGCGAAGATCGTCAGCCCCACCCCGGCCACGTGCATGAGAAAGGCCAACCAGACAATCCGGCGCATGCCTAGGAGGTCGACGAGCTGCCCGCCGATGATGATCGACAGCGTGAAGCCGTAGGCCCAGGCGCCGGCGGCCTTGCCCAACTGTTCGTTGTTGAGGGAGAAGGTCGTGCCCAGTTCCCCCAGGATGTCGCCGCGGATCGAGAAGGTTACGGCCGTGGCCACCAGCGCGATACAACTGGCGACGAACAGGCGGCGGCGCTCGGCGTCCGTAATAATGACCGATCCCCGATTCACTTGTGATGTGCTCATATTCTGCTCACTTTCTTGCCAATTTAAGAATCCAGATGAAACACTGCAAGCTTCACTCGCCAGCATATAACATCGACAGCAGGGCATCATGCGCCCTTGAGTTGCTGGCCAGACAGTCCGCATCGGTTATTTCCCAGTCCTTGCCTGACCAGTCCGTCACCCGCCCCCCGGCCTCGCGGACGATCAAGCAGCCGGCCGCCAGGTCCCACGGGTTGGCTCGGTAAACCAGGGCGGCGTCGAAGCTGCCGCGGGCCACCATGCAAAGGTCAAGTGCGACGGAAAAGAGCAGCCGCGGGCCCGCCGTATTCATCATCAACCGGCCGATGTTCTCAAGGATCACTGCGCGCTCGTCGTTTCGATACGAGAGGTTGCTCGACACCGTGAACCCGTCGAGATCCTCGATCTCAGAGACCGCGAGCCGCTTTGTATTGAGATAAGCCCCTTGCCCGATTTCGGCGGTGTAAAGGTGATCGAGGATGGGGTGGTAGACGGCGGCGGCGACGGGCACACGCCCCACGCTCAGGCAGATGACGACGGTGAACAGTTCGATGCCGCGGGTGAAGTTGGTCGTACCATCGAGCGGGTCGACGATCCACATGATGTCGGCATCGGGAATTCCCCGCGCGCCCTCTTCGGCCAGTATTGGAATATCAGGGAACTCGCCTTTCAAAATGTTGACGATCATTTCCTGCGACGTGGTGTCCACCTCTGTCACCAGGTCTCTCGCGTTGGTCTTGGCCTGGACGCTTATGGCTCGGCCGAACCCCTCCCGGACCAGCCGCCCGGCGCGGCTCGCCGCTTCAACCGCCGTCTTCAAGTGAGGAGCATAAGTTCCCATGCGATGTTCTAAATCTCAGATGGTCTTTCTTAAGATGTGTGGATCAGCCGCCGGCATGGCCCCAGCACAGGTGGCGACCCAGGCGCCCAGACGATTCGCGGCCTCGCTAATCCTCTCAAGTGGGGAGCCGCGAAGGTAATGATGGACCACTGCGGCAGAGAAGGCATCGCCCGCGCCAACCGTGTCAGTAACCTCGGCCTTAAACCCCGAATGCTCGACGGCCTCCTCGCCAGAAAGCAGTAAACTTCCGCGCTCACCCCGCGTCAGGCAGACCAGTTGGAGGTCGAAAGCCCGCAACAGGCGGCGAGCGCATTCTTCGTCTCCGCCGATGCCGAGGCCGCAGAGTTCCGCCACAACCCCCACCTCTTCATCGTTGAGCTTCACTGCTTTCGACAGCCTGAGGGACTCCATCAGCACCTCCGTCGAATAGAACGGAGCTCTCAGATTTACGTCAAAGAAGGTCAGCGCGTCACCCCGCATGGCTTTGAGGAAACGCCGGAGCGTCGCGCGCGACTCGGGCGAACGCTGGGCGAGCGATCCGAAACAGACCGCGTCGGCCCGTGCGGCCAACCCTTGCCAGTCTGCCGCCCACTCCATATAGTCCCACGCCACATCTGCCGTGATGGCGAACGTCGGCTTGCCCTGGTCGCCGAGCTGCACGTGAACTGTCCCGGTCGGGTGACAGGCGTCCATCTGCACGTAGGAGGTCGAAAGGCCGGGTTGCCCGAGATGGTCGAGCGCCTCGTAGGCTAGCGCGTCGGCACCGACCCGGCTGGCCACCACGCCGCAGTCACCGAGCATCACGCTCATGTAGGCAAAATTCGCGGGCGCGCCGCCGAGCTGCTTCCCGGACGGGAAGATGTCCCAGAGCAACTCGCCTAACCCAACAACGGTGTATCGAACGTCCTTCATTGAACTGGACCGACAGATCTGAACGACTATAGTGAAGCTAAGGGTATTCCCGGCAGACCACCTGCACTTGCCGCCGGATCACCAGTTCGGGGGCGCCCCGACCGGGTACTGCTCCAGGTCGAGCACCGACCCGGTGACGCATTCGCTCTCGTCGCTGGCAAAATAGAGCGCCGCGAGGCCGATATCGCGCGGCAGGAGGAGGCGACCGAACGGGCGCGTCCGCACCGCCTCCTCGACCCACTCTTCGCCCTTGCCCTCGGCGAGCTTCACCAGCCGCTCGTTCGGCGTCAGCGTCCAGCCCGGGTTGAGCTGGTTTACGCGGATGCGGTATTGATTGAGGTAGCTCGCAGTGTTGCGGGTCAGCGTCATCAGCGCGCTCTTTGACGCCGAATAGGCCATCAACTTCGGCTCACCAATGTAGGCGTTGATCGAACCGATGTTGATGATTGACCCGCCCCCCTGCCGTTTCATGTGAACGACGGCTTGCTGCATCAGGATGAAAGCTCCGCGCACGTTGACGGCGAAGATGTTATCCCACACCTCGGCCGTGGTGTTCTCGATGTTCCCCCGCGTGTTGACGCCGGCGTTATTGACGAGTACATCAATGCGACCGTAAGTTTCGACCACCCGGTCGATGAGGGCCCCGCAATCGGCTTCGACGCGGACGTCTGCCCGCTGAAAAATGGCCTGGCCGCCTGCGACCACGATGCTCGCGGCGACGGCCTCCCCGCTTGCACGGTCGATGTCTGAAATGACCACGCACGCCCCCTCGGAGGCGAACAGCCGGGCGATGCCTTCACCCATGCCGGCGCCCGAGCCGGTGACCACTGCGATGCGATTTTCCAGGCGTGCCATAACTAAAAATGCTCGGCGATTTTTGCCCGCAGGAAGCGGACAGACTCCCTGAGCTCTTCCATCCCATTCTCACCATCCTCAATCGAGATCCAGCCGTCAAAGCCCTCGGCCTTGAGTGTCGAAAAGATGGCGTCGTAGTCGTTAAGTCCCTTGCCGATCACCCCATGTTTGAGGCCTTTGGCGTAGCCCATTGACCCCTCATGCTGTTTGAGGTCGTCCAGGGTGCCGCTCGCCAGATAGCGGTCCGACGCATGCATCGAGGCGACCCGATGCTTGACCGCGTTCAAGACGACGAGCGGATTTTCGCCGGCAACGATGGCGTTTGACGGGTCGTAATTGACGCCGAACCAGGGTGAGTCGATCTGGTCGATGATCTCCAGGAAGACGTCCAGGTGCTGGGCGAACTCCGGATAGCGCCAGTAGCCGTCCTTGTAGTGATTCTCCATTGTCAGCACCATGCGTCGCGAGGCGGCGTGGTCGAGGAGTGCGTGTATACATTCGACCGTCCAGCGCACGCCGTCGGCGCGGCTAACCTCTTCGCGCCGCTGGCCGGAGAGCACTCGGCAGAAGCCGCCGCCGAGGTGGGCGGTCACGTCAATGATCTGCTTTTCGCGCGCCACCTCGGCGCGGCGCGCATCCTCGTCCGGAGTCGTAAAATCGGGCGACGCGCACATCATCGGCGCTTCGAGGCCGAAATCAGCGAGGTGCCGGCCGACGCGCTCAAGGTATTCCAGCTCGAAGCTCTCTAAAAACGCCGGGTACATCTCGACGCCGTCAACGCCAAGCGACGCCGCGAGTTCGATCCACTCAAAGAGCGACATCGTGCGGGTAACGCACAGTTCATCCATATAACATTTCGGGAAGACGCTCAGTTTAGGCATAACAAGTTAGGGGTCGGTGGTCAGGGGCAGTCAAAGAGAATCGAGATGATCTTATCCTCGCTTAATACTGACCTCCGATCCCTGCCCACTGACCCCTGATCACGGTTGTAAAACGGCTTTCACATATTTTCCTGCGTGCATCCCTTCGAAGCACTCTTGCCACCCGTCGAGGGGCGACACGCAACTGATGATCGGGCCGAGATTAATGCGGCCCGCGTCGAGCAGCGCCACCACCTTCTCCCAGTTCTTGAAGGTGTGACTGAAACTGCCCTGCAAGGTGATCGCCTTCTGTACCAGCGGGTCTAGCGAGAAGCCCAGCGGCTGCGGCCCCCAGCCAACCTTGGTAATCTGCCCACCGGGCCGCGTGATCTCCAGCGCCTGCTTGAGCGCGACCGAGGTCCCCGTGGCGTCAACTACCAAGTCGGCCCCCAGCCCATCACCGAGGCCGCGGATCAACTCAAGCAAATCGGTCTCTTCGCCGTTGACCGCGTAGGTGACGCCGAGCGCTCGGGCCGCATCAAGCCTCGACGCGTCCTGACTCATGCCGCTCACAATCAGTGTGCCCGCGCCGCCGATGCGCGCCATCTCGGCAGCCAGTAAGCCGATGGGGCCCGGGCCCAGGACGACCACCAGGTCGCCGGGCCGTATGCGGCTGTTGACGGCGACGGCGTTGTAGCCGACGCAGCAGGGTTCCGTGAGCGCGGCACGTTCGAAGGGGAGCGAATCGGGGATGTGGTGCAGGCAGCGCTCAGGCACCCGCACGTATTCGGCCATCGCGCCATGTGTACCATAGCCGAAGCCCGAACGGTGCGGGCATAGGTTGTACTCGCCCGTGCGACAGTAGAGGCACTGGCCGCAGATCGAAGCCGCAGTCTCTGAAACGACGCGATCGCCCTCTTTAAATCCGCGCACGCGGCTACCGACGCGCGCCACCTGGCCGCCGAACTCATGGCCGAGCACGACCGGGACCCTGACGGGCCAGCTCTGCTTGTTGTGGTACTGATGAATGTCGCTACCGCAAACACTCACAGCCCGGACTCGGAGCAGCACTTCATCTTCGGCCACCTCCGGCACCGGTAGCTCGCGCAGTTCGACGGCCCGTGGCTGTAAATCGTAGTGCACCAGGCCAGTCATTAATTCAGTCATCCGCGAATCCTCCGCGTGATCTCTGTGAGTAAGCCTTTCAAATCGCCGGGAGCGACGTTAAAGGAGTCTGGAGCGATCGCGAGCGGCGCCCCTATGACGACAAGCGGCGCCCCGCGCTTTGGCAGATCAATCGCCTCTTCGAGGGTGAGTCCGCCTACGGCCTGCACAGGTATCGAGACCGCTCGCACCACCGCGTCCAGGTCGTCGAGCGGGCTGAGGCGTCCAAGGCCCGCCGCCTGTGCGCCGTTGCGCTCGTCAAAACCTGTGTGGTGCGTGATGTAATCGACCCCGAGGTCTTCCATCTGTCGGGCCGCAGCAACCTTGTCTTCGCAAGCCAGGTCGTCTCCCATTACCTTAACGCCGAAATCGCGCCCCGCCGCGACGACCGCCTTAATCGTTTCCGGGTGCGCGCGGCCCATCACCACGACGTGCGTGGCGCCAGCCCGCACCATCATCTCGGCCTCCAGGTAGCCGCCGTCCATGGTCTTGAGGTCGGCGACGATGGGAACATGCGGGAAGGCCGCCCGTAAGGCCTGCACCCCGCGTAACCCTTCGGCAAGCAAGAGGGGCGTCCCGGCTTCCAGCCAGTCCACTCCCGCCTCGACGGCGATCTGTGCCGTCTCAAGCGCCTCGCCGATGTCGGTGAGGTCCAGGGAAATTTGTACGATTGGTGGATGCATAAGAAGCGGAGTTGCGAACCATTTATTCGGCCGTCATTTATACCATAGAGCCGAAGGCAATTGAAGCGCGAATTGGCCAGGGCCTTCGGGTGGGCGCGAATAAAAGTGAGAATGATGCCGTTAAAGTCCAGACCATTATCTCAATTCAATTCTCTTTGCAGCCCTTTGCGCTGCGGTGTGAATACACTTGGTTTCACACCGCAGCGCAAAGGGCTGCAAAGCAGATGATCGCTCATGCCTGGGTTCATACTTCGATGATGCAGCCCACTTTGAACCGCCTGACCTTATTGGCAACAGCTGCATCCCCGTGGTGCCCGTTCGTGGTATTCTGCGTAGCGTCAAGTTGACAGAGGGGGAGATTAGCGGATTGACGAGGCTAGTTAGAAATTTATCTCGACCATTGGCACCAAATTCTGCACACGCTCCAACTCTCGAAACGTGCATATCCTCTTATACAACTGACAGAATAAGAGGGAAGAGGACACAGCATATTACCCCTCACTGCTTTTGCGGAAATTTTGTGGGAATTGCTGAGTGATATGTAGTGATATAGAATTAAAGTCACTTTCGGCTAACGGCTGAAACTAGCAATAAAATTAAGGTTTTTATCACTACGTATCATTGGAATGACCGGTTTGTAGGTGGCTCGCATTCACGAGGTCAGGGGTTCGAATCCCCTCAGCTCCATCAATATTTTCAAGGAAAGAGGGCGGTCACACTGACTGCCCTCTTTCAGTTTTGACCAACTTTTGACTATTTCCAGTGGAGTACCGGGCCAGTCTTACCATTGCCAGACGTTTCCCTTATCCGTTGTGTGCGCGTAGCGTTTGGTCGTTCGCAAATCCTGATGACCCAACACCTCGGCTATTGTGATAATGTCAGTGCCGGAATCGGCAAGTCTGGTTCCCGGCGTGGGTCTGGGGTGGTGGAATCGAAGATCAACCACCCCAGCCTCACGCCGGGCTGCAATATACCCCGTCTTTACATCGGTGAGGATATTGCCGGTCTTCTGACTCGAAAAGACCAACTCTGAGCCATTTGCAAAAACTAACCGAATTCCAAGGAAGAAAATTGCGAACATTGATTATGAAAGCTCAAACTTATGAAAGCCGCTTGGTGTGAAAAACAGAGCGCCGCGCGCCATGTTTTGATCGTTGGGGTGATGGGCGAACTTTTCTCAATATCACCGGACTGGCGTTATCGGAACAAAAAGGCTACACGGGCTCGCAGGAAAAATCCTAAAATCATTTGCACGCCAGTAAGGCCGCGATATGATAACGCCTGATGATTGAAGCCTCTTTAAGCGGCTCGACTAAATCTGGAGCAATGGTAACTATGGAAAATAAATTCAAGCGCCTTATCGGGCTGATAGGGCTGGCCCTCGTTCTGGTGGTAATGAGCACCCTCGAACAGCGGCGGGTGAAGGCCACTTCCACCACGCAAGCGGATGCGCGTGCCGTCGTACAAAAAGTTTGCGGCACTTGCCACGCGCTTGAGCGCGTCACCGTGTCGCCTCGCAGCCGCCCGCAGTGGGAAGAAGTCATTAGCAAGATGGTTGCGCTGGGGGCAAAAGGCACGGATGAAGAATTGGCGGTCGTGCTGAATTATCTGGCGACCAACCATGGGCGCGACACCAGCGCCGCCCAGGCGAAACGTCCGGCCGGGAAACCTGTCGGCGTTTTGGGTGCGGGCGCAGATGATAAGCACATCGTAGACAACGCCGCCGCCGATCGTGGTCGCGCCGTCTGGGCGACGCAATGTATTAACTGCCATGGCACGACAGCGCGCGGCACTGCCAAAGGCGCCAACCTGATACGTTCGGACATGATGTGGAGCGACCGTTACGGCAGCGACCTCGGCCCATTTTTGCAAAAAGGACACCCGACGCAAAGCGGCGTTCCAAGCAACAGCCTGAGCCCAACGCAGGTCGAAGAGCTTTCACATTTCATTCATCAACGTCTTTATGACACGTTGCGCGGCTCGCCGATTTTCAATCCACAAAATGTGCTGACCGGCAATGTCAAAGAAGGCGAGGCCTATTTCAACGGCGCCGGCAAATGCAATACGTGCCATTCGGTCACCGGCGATTTGGCGGGATTGATCAAAACCCTGAATCCCGTCGACCTCCAGCAACGCTTGATGTTCCCGCGCGCCCGTACGCGGAAATTAACCATCACCGTAACTCCCGCGAACGGCCCGGCGGTCACGGGAACGCCGATTCACCTGGATGATTTTGATGTGTCGCTGCGCGATGACAAAGGCGAATATCATTCGTGGAAACGTACGCCTGCGCTCAAAGTCGTGAAGCATGATCCGCTGCAAGCGCACATCGAATTACTCGATAAAATTACTGACAAAAATATGCACGACATTGTCGCTTATCTGGAGTCACTCAAATGAAATTCATCGGAATGTTTCTTCTCATCGCTCTTTGTGGCGCGCCGTTGTTCGCGCAAGGCCGTCTTGATCCCGCTAAACTCGGACAGCCACCAACTGATGGGTGGCCAACTTATCACGGCGATTATTCGGGACGTCGTTACAGCACGCTGAGTAAAATCAATACCAGTAACATCAACGGGCTGAGCCTCGCGTGGGTCTTTCGCGCCAACGTCAATCAAGGCGCCATCAAAGCTTCTCCGCTGGTCGCAGGTGGCGTGATGTATTTCACAGTGCCCGATCACGTTTGGGCGATTGACGCCCGTACGGGCCGCGAAATCTGGCATCACGTCTGGAAATCGCAGGGCGGCATTCACATTGGCAATCGCGGCGTCGGCATTTTGGGCGACACGCTTTATGTCGAAACGGCGGATTGCAATCTGGTGGCGCTCAATTTGAAAGACGGCAAGGAACGCTGGCACAAAACGATTTGCGATTTGGATCAATTCTATTTCGGCTCGACCGCGCCGATTCTTGTCAAGAATCACGTGATTACGGGCATCAGCGGCGATGATCTGGATCGAGCCGGGTACATCCAATCGCACGATCCGGAGACTGGAAAAATGCAATGGCGCTGGTACGTCGTGCCGCAAAAAATGGGCGACCCCGGTTCTGAAACATGGCCGAACGAAGAGGCGATGAAACACGGCGGGGGCATGACCTGGCAACCGATTACCTATGACCCTGAGTTGAATTTGATTTACGTCGTCACCGGCAATCCGCAACCCGTGATCGCCCATAAGAATCGCGCCGGCGCGAATCTTTACACTGAATCCATCGTCGCGCTCAATCCCGACACCGGCAAGATGGTTTGGTATTTTCAGGCTTCGCCGCACGACACCCATGACTGGGACGCTACGCAAGTGCCTGTGCTGTTTGACGGCGAGGTCAACGGACAAAAACGGAAGCTGCTTGCACAGGCGAGCCGCAACGGATTTTTCTTTGTGCTCGACCGCGCAACCGGTAAAAACCTGCTCACTACTGAATTCGTCAAAACCAATTGGTCGAAAGGAATTGATGCGAAAGGGCAACCGATTCCGAATCCTGCGAAAGAGCCCCAACTAGATGGCGCGCTCGTGACGCCCAATCAATACGGCGCGGCCAATTGGCCTCCGCCGAGCTTCAGTCCTGAGACCGGCTTGTTTTACGTGAATGCCTTTCGCGCCTTCAGCATCTATTACATTTATGACCCCGACGACAATCCGCAAGGCTGGGGCGGGACGGATCGCGGCGGCTGGCAGGAAGCGATGATGCAGGCTATTGATTACAAGACGGGCAAAATTCGCTGGAGCCACCCCTGGGAAGGCGGCGGTTCACGCGCCGGCATATTGAGCACGGCCGGCAACCTGGTTTTCACCGGCGATGGCACAAACAATTTTGTCGCGCTCGACGCGCGCACGGGCGAAGCCCTCTGGCATGCCAATCTCGGCGCCGAGGTTGCCAACGGCCCGATCACTTATGAACTCGACGGCGGGCAATACGTGGTCACAGGCGCAGGCGATATGTTGTTTGGCTTTGTGATGCATGGCAAAGATAGCCCACGGCAACTCTCGCAAAAGAGCCAACGATGAATCCCTGATACCGATAGCCGACTACGTCAGGTCGTTCGCTCCGGTTGAGACGAGGCAGGCGTAAGCTTTCCCTAAAAGGGAACATTGCAAAAGTCTTTGCTGATGCTCACCGATTTTCAAAACACCCTCTTCGTTACGCTATCGAATTTAGACCAACTATCTCGGGGTTCTTCAGGCCTAGCGAATCTCCTCAAATTGAAATTTTGATAACCAAGAAAATAATGTTGCCTACATCGGTTATGGGAAAATAAAGAAAAGAATACAAATCCATGTCTTCAACGCGGAGAACGTGTGGGTACAGGTTCCAGAGGTTTCACCTCTGGCTACTTTCTTCTTGCCGCTTCGCGACAAAGTCACATTTCCTTAGGAACTGCCTGGCTTGCGGATTGAAAAGGAGAGGTTGTAAATGATTAGGACGCGCAATGCGATGCTTCGAATTTTGCTAATTGCCTTGCTGCCAGGGCCGGCCGGCTGGCACGCGTCCGCGCAGTCAGCGAGTCTCACGATCGCACACCTGGAGACGAACGCAGCCCCGCTGCCTCTCGGCATTGATGATCGTATGCCGAGGTTAAGCTGGGCGATGGTCAGCGACCGGCGCGGCGTGGCGCAGACGGCTTATCGCGTCCTGGTCGCGTCAAAGCCCGAACTTGCCCGCGAAGGTAAAGCGGACATCTGGGATTCCCGGCAGGTCACGTCATCCGATCCGTGGATTGTGTACGCAGGCCCGGCCTTGAAGTCTCGCACGCGTTATTACTGGACGGCGCGTGTGTGGGCGACCAACGGGCTTGTGAGCCATTGGGCGCAGCCGGCGTGGTTTGAAACGGCGCTTCTCAATGCGGACGAATGGAAAGGCCAGTGGATCGCAGGGGCAAAACGTTCGGGCGTCTTATCAGAAGCCGAAGGGCAAGCCGACGACGATATGATGCGCAGGGCCGGAGAATTCTGCCGCCCGACCGCCTGGTTGACCTCCGGGTTCGCGGCGGCGCGCGTCAAGAACAATCAGGGCGAGTGCCGCGAAATCCGCCCGGCGCCGATGCTGCGTAAATCATTCCAAATCTCAAAGCCCATCGCCAGAGCCCGCATCTATTCATCGGGACTGGCCTACAACCATCTGATGGTCAATGGCAAACCTGCGGCTGACAGCGTCCTTGACCCCGGCTTTACCGATTACAGCAAGACCGTGCTCTACACCACGCAGGACGTGACGGCGCTCGTCCGTCAAGGCGAAAACGTGGTCGCTTCGGAACTCGGTTCCGGCCATTACGACGACGCGACGCGGACCTGGGACTGGGGCTGGGAGCAGGCCGAGTGGCGCGCGCCGCCCTGCCTGCGGCTTGATTTATACATCACCTACCAGGATGGGACTGAGCAGGTGGTGAGTTCCGACAGCTCTTGGAAAATGAGCACCGCCGGGCCGCGGCGCTACGACAGTTATTACCTCGGAGAGACGTACGACGCCCGGCGTGAAATCGCCGGTTGGAGTCAGCTGGGCTTCAACGATGCAGCATGGGATGCGGCGCGTTTAGTGGCCGCTCCTGCCGGAGTGTTGCGCGCTCAGACGCAGGAACCGATTCGCGTTGTGGACGTGCGACAGCCGGGCAAACGAACAGAGCCTGTGCCGGGCGTGTTTGTATACGACATCGGGCAGAACCTGACCGGCTGGGCGGAGATCAGGGTCAACGCGCCGGCCGGTACAGCGATTGAGATTTTCTACTCCGAAAAGCTCAGTGCCGACGGCAAAGCTAGCATTGTCGGGAACGATCTTGTCTTCGGCCAGTTGCAGACCGATTACTACATCGCCAAAGGCGCGGGCGACGAAGTCTGGACGCCGCGCTTCAGCTACAAAGGTTTTCAATATGTGCAGCTCAGCAGCCCGAAGGGAGAGCCGCTGCCAAAGGATTGTTCGGTGACGGTCGAGCGCATTCATCAAGTCAGGACCGGGCTGGCGCGCACATCCGGCTTTGAAGCGAGCAACGGCACGCTCAATCGTATTTTTGGCAACACGGCCTGGGCGATTCAGAGCAATATGCATGGCATCATCACGGATACCCCGGTCTATGAAAAGAACGCCTGGACCGGCGATGCGAGTCTGACGGCCGGCACGGCGTCGCTGTTGTTCGACACCGAGCGGCTCTACTGGAAAATGTTTCAGGACATGCTCGACGCGCAGACTGCCCAGGGTGAAGTGCCACTGCTTGCCCCGAGCAATGAGAATTATGGCTATGTCGGCAAGCCGGCCTTCAAGCCCTTGAACTGCTGCGGCGCGACGCCCGCCTGGGATTCGTTCTGGTTCGTCATTCCGTGGGAGAGCTGGATGCGCTACGGCGACCGGCGGGCGCTGGAAAAGACCTATCCGGCGATGCGCAAGTATCTCGATGAATGGATTCCACAGTGGACGAACAAGGACGGAGACGGGTTTGCCCACACGCTAACCGCGGGCCTGGGCGACTGGGTTCCCCCACAGGGCGTGCCGACGATCAACGCGCTGACTTCGAGCGCTTACTACGCCTACCTCACGCGCATTGCGGCAAAGACGGCTCGCGTACTCGACAAGCCGCAGGATGCAGCGCGCTATGACGAGCTATTCAAAAAAATTCGCACAGACTTCAACGCGCGCTTCCTCGGACGCGACGGTTTCTATCGCGAGAAAGACGCCGATCCGTTTGTGCAGTCGGCGCAGATTTTCCCGCTCGCCTTCGACCTCGTGCCGGATGAACAACGGGCAGCCGTTGCAAGCCGCCTGGCAGATGACATCATGAAAAACCGCGGCGGCCACGCCCGGGTGGGCGTGCTCGGCGCACGCTGGGTGTTACCAGTGCTGACCGCGACCGGCCATCACGCCGTCGCCTACACCGTAGCGACGCAGACGACTGAGCCGAGCTGGGGTTACTGGACGGACGTGGCGAAATTCACTGCTCTCGGCGAACACTGGACTGCCGACACACGCTCGCGCAACCATCATTTCTTTGGCGCGATTGTGCAATGGTTTTATGAAGACCTCGCTGGCCTCCGACCGCTTGAACCGGGCTTTCGTAAGATCGAGTTCAAGCCTGAGATTCCGACGACCGGGCTGGAACGGGTGTCGGCTTCATACGAGAGCATACGCGGCCGCGTTGCCATCGCGTGGAAGCGCACAGCGACAGGTATGGAGCTTGAGGTGACCGTTCCGGCGAACGCGACCGGGCGTGTTTATGTGCCTGCGTCGAATTCACAGGCTGTGACTGAAGCCGGCAAGGGCCGGGCTGTGATTGCGGATAAAGCGGACTCCGTCAAATTCATTGGCGTCGAGGGCAACCGCATCGTCTATGAAATCGGCTCTGGTCGGTATCAAT
The DNA here is from genome assembly GCA_044868105.1 of Blastocatellia bacterium. Classification (GTDB taxonomy): domain Bacteria; phylum Acidobacteriota; class Blastocatellia; order UBA7656; family UBA7656; genus JBFMDH01. The sequence continues at coordinate 9,071 of JBIOWC010000576.1, read as the reverse complement.
TTCGAGTTGCCAATCAAAGCACGCAGGGCAAACCAGGAGCGGGAGAAAAACGATGAGTAAAACTTTCAACGCGACGAGGCGTCTGGCGGCGTTGGCCGGGCCGGTCATGCTGGCTGGCTTGAGCGTCGGACACCCTTCCGTCAGCGGAGAGGCCGCAGGCGATGAGTTGGAACGCGGTTTCAAGAGCCCGCCGGATTCGGCCAAGCCGCGCGTCTGGTGGCACTGGATGAACGGCAATATCACGAAGTAAAGGAGGCCATAATGAAAAGATCACTCGGTGCGGCCTGGCTGGTTGTGATGCTGGTCGTGTGCAGTCTACCGGCTCAGACCCTTACAGAACAGACCCCGCTTCCACAGCTTGGCAAGAGCAGCGTGAAGGAGGTCATCGCGGCCCTAACGACTGAAGAGAAAGCCAAGCTGCTGGTCGGAATGGGGATGAATCTGAACATGCCCGGTTTACCAGCGATGGATCCCGAAGATAAGCTGATTCCGGAGAAGGTGACAGGCGCCGCAGGGCGGACCCACGCCATTCCAAGGCTGGGAATCCCTTCGCTGACTTTATCGGATGGTCCTGCAGGCGTACGCATCAATCCGAAGCGGGAGAGTGATCGTTCCAGAACCTTCTACGCCACCGGGTTCCCGGTGGCCACGCTTCTGGCGTCTTCCTGGGATACGGCTTTGATGAAAAAAGTGGGGGCTGCTTTTGGCGCTGAGGTGCGCGATTACGGGATCGATATCTTACTGGCCCCGGCGATGAACATCCATCGCAACCCTCTGGGCGGGCGAAACTTTGAATACTATTCTGAAGATCCTCTCCTGTCGGGAAGGATGGCTGCCGCCTTTGTCAGAGGCGTTCAATCCAATGGGGTCGGTACTTCCATCAAGCACTTTGCGGCCAATAACCAGGAGTTCAACCGGATGCAGTTGAACACGCACGTCAGTGAAAGAGCTTTGCGAGAGATCTACCTCAAGGGCTTTGAGATTGCCATCAAAGAATCGCAGCCGTGGACGGTGATGTCTTCCTACAATCTCATCAACGGCACATATACTTCGCAAAGCCGTGAATTGCTTAACACCATCCTGCGCAACGAATGGGGATTTCAGGGTTTTGTGATGAGTGACTGGTTTGCCGGGAGTGACTCAGTGGCACAGATGCAGGCTGGTAATGACGTTATCATGCCGGGTAACCCCGAGCAGACAAAAGCCATCATCCGTGCCGCAGGCGATGGCACGCTGAGTAAACAACAATTGGACGAGAATGTGGAACGGGTGCTCAATATCATTCTCCAATCACCTGCTTTCCGAGGGTTCAAATACTCCGATCAACCTGACCTCAAGACGAATGCGCAAGTGGCCCGCGAGGCGGCAGCCGAAGGGATGGTCCTCTTGAAGAATGAAGGAAACGCCTTGCCGCTCGCTCCCGCCAGCAAGGTCGCTTTGTATGGAAACACTTCCTATGACCTGATTGCCGGAGGCACCGGAAGCGGCGATGTCAACAAAGCTTATACGATTGCTCTCGAACCGGGCTTGACCAGCACAGGCTACGTCCTCGACGTCTCGCTGAAGGATGCTTACACCCAATATATCGCCGAGCAGAAACAGCAAAGACCCAAGCCACAATTCTCTTTTTTCTTACCGCCGCCTATCCCGGAGATGCCGATTGAAGCAAGCAGCATAAAGCAGAAGGCCAGCGAGGCCGACGTGGCGGTGATCACCCTCGGCAGGAACTCTGGAGAATTCGCCGACCGCAAGGTTGAAGACGATTTTGCGCTCTTCCCGGCCGAGCTGGCGTTGATCAAAACGGTCGCTGACGCCTTCCACGCGAAGGGGAAAAGGGTGATTGTTGTGATGAACGTAGGCGGTGTCATCGAAGTGTCCAGCTGGCGTGACCAGGTGGATGCCATCCTGCTGGCCTGGCAACCCGGGCAGGAAGGCGGCAACGCCATCGCCGATGTGCTCGCCGGAAAGGTCAACCCTTCGGGGAGATTGGCAACCACTTTTCCCGTTGCCTATGAAGATGTTCCTTCAGCCAAAAACTTCCCCGGAAAAGAATTGGTCGGGCAACAGCCTCTGCTCCATAATCCTTTTGCCGGTAAACCCGCGGAGGTCGTTTACGAAGAGGGCATCTACGTCGGCTATCGGTACTACAACACGTTCAATGTTAAACCGGCCTACGAGTTCGGCTACGGACTCTCCTACACCGATTTCGCTTATGACAATTTGAAATTAAGCTCGAAGCAGTTCGCCGGTAAGTTGACGGCGACAGTCAGGGTCACCAATGCCGGGAAAGTGCCGGGGAAAGCGGTCGTTCAACTATACATCGGTGCGCCCACACAAAAGTTGCATAAACCGGAGAGTGAATTGAAGGGCTTCGCAAAAACCGAACGGTTACAACCCGGACAATCACAAATACTCAGTTTCACGATTACGGCTGCGGACCTGGCTTCATTTGATTCGACCGGTTCGGCCTGGATCGCTGAGGCTGGTACGTACACTGTCAAGATTGGCGCCTCTGCTACAAGAATCAAGCAATCAGACAACTTTGAATTAAAGAAAGAGGTTCTCGTCAAACGGGTAACTAAGGTGCTGGGGCCTCAGGTCAAGATTAGTGAATTAACATCGAAGCATTAGAACTGAGCCGCATCGTGCGGCAGGTAAGCTCCCTGACGAAAGCTCTCGTTGCACATTGCAGACGGTTGTATAAACTGGGAGTGCAAAATGCAGCAAGCAGAGAAACATTTTCGAGAAAGGAATCATCGCAATGAACTTTGGAAAGTGGATCACTCGCACAGTCGTGTTGTTAGTTGTATGCGAATTCATACCTTTAGCTTTTGGGCAATCGGCCGCTCCGCCAGCGCAACAAACGCCGCCGCCCGTCGTCCTTTCACCGGAAGTTTCGGCCGACGGCAAGATCACCTTTCGGGTGCTCGCGCCGCAGGCCGAAAACGTCAAACTCACGGGCAGCGATATTCCGGCAATGGGGCAGGGCAAGCCCATGACCAAAGACGACAAGGGCATATGGGAAATCACCATCGGCCCCGTTGCTCCAGGTTCGTACCGCTACAACTTCAACATCAACGGCGTGTCAGTCATTGACCCGCGCAACCCGCTGATCAGTGAGTCGAACAACAATGTCTGGAGCCTGGTTCACGTGCCGGGTTCGGAATTCTCCGACACCAAAAACGTCCCCCACGGCGCCGTCGCGGCCATCACCTATTACTCGACGGCGCTCGGCAAATTCCGCCGCATGCATGTCTACACGCCGCCGGGCTATGAATCGGGGCAGGGCAAATTCCCGGTCTTCTACCTGCTGCACGGCGCCGGCGATGGTGACGATTCATGGACTTCGGTCGGTCGCGCCGGTTTCATTCTCGATAACCTGATTGCAGCGAAAAAAGCCAGGCCGATGATTATCGTGATGCCCGCCGGACACACGCGCCAGACGGGCCGTGGGCCGCTGCCGGGCGTCGCGCCACCGGGCAGCGCTGCGGCCCCACCGCCCGATGAGTTCATTCAGGATTTTATGACTGACATCATGCCCTATGTCGAAAAGAACTACCGCGTGCTTGCGGGCCGCGAAAACCGGGCGATTGCGGGTCTGTCGATGGGCGGCAATCAGACGCTCAACATCGCGTTGCCGAATCTGGAAAGGTTCGCTTATGTCGGCGTCTTCAGTTCCGGGTTGCTCAATGTCTTCGCGCGCCAGACTGCGGCGGCGGGCGGGCCGCCCGCGGCGAACGCTCCGGCGCAGATCACGCCGGCCGGTGAAGCCTGGCTCAAGCAGCATCAAGCGAAGCTCGACGACGCCAGTTTGAAAAAAGGACTGAGATTGTTCTGGGTCGGCATCGGCAAGGATGACTTTCTGCTCAACAGCAGCCGCAGTACAGTGGACCTGCTCAAGAAACACGGATTCGCGCCGGTGTCGCGGGAGAGCGAAGGCGGCCACACCTGGATCAATTGGCGCAACTATCTGAACGAATTTGCGCCGCAACTTTTCCAGGCGAAGTTGGCAATGTAGCTGGATTATAGCGGTTTGCGAATGGATGTAAGGGCAAGGCTTGTCCTTGCCCGAATCGCCGCTAGGCGATGACCGTCATTTTGCTGACGCAAAATCCGGGCCGGTACAAGACCTGCCCCTACCCTGTTCATCATTTATTCGCAAACTGCTCTAGATCCGGCCGAAGACAAGGTGAGCGTTGAGGCGACGCCGATCAAAGCTTCTCTGTCGGGGTGGGCGTGTTGCGGCCTCTCGGCGGTGAACGGCTCTTCGCGATAATGGCCGAATTAAATAATCAAAATCATTAGCCTCACGTAATCAAAGGAGCGATAGAAAACATGTACTCAAGACGAGAATTCGGAAAGATGATGCTCGTTGGTTTACCGCTGTCAGCGACGCTGGCGCAAATCAACTCTAAGTTCAGAGGCGTCCAAATCGGCGCCATTACCTACAGCTTCCGCTCTATGCCGGCCAACGAAATCATTCCTGCAATGACCAAGCTTGGTCTCAGCGAGGCGGAGCTGATGTCCAACCACTGCGAAGCGCTAGCTGGAGCGCCGCAGGTAACGGGGGTTGGCGGCCCTGGTCGCAGCCCCGGCGGGCAAGCGGGCGGCGGCCGCCCCCAACTAACTCCCGAACAGCAGGAAGCCCAACGCCAACAGCAAGAAGCTCTGCGCAAATGGCGGTTGGCGATTTCGCCCGACACCTTCAAGGCCGTCAAAAAGATGTTCAATGAGGCGGGCATTCATCTTCAGATTCTCTGCTTCAACCAACGTATGACGGCTACCGATGACGAGATTGAGTATGCTTTCCAGATGGCGAAGGCGCTCGGCGTCAAGGCGATCTCTTCGAGTTCGACCGTGAGCTTTGCCAAGCGGGTCGCGCCGTTTGCCGACAAGCACAAAATCATGTGGGGCGGCCACGGCCACTCGAACATCAACGACCCTGAAGAGTTCGCTACACCCCAGAGCTTTGCGACCATCATGTCGTTCTCAAAGTACATTGGCGTCAATCTCGATATCGGCCATTTCACGGCCGCGGGTTTCGATGCGGTCGCCTACATCAAGGAGCATCACGCGCGAATCACTAACATCCACTTGAAAGATCGCAAGAAGAATCAGGGGCCGAACGTGCAGTGGGGACAAGGCGACACCCCAATTAAAGAGGTGCTGCAATTGATGGCGAAGGAGAAGTACACCTTCCCGGCCAACATTGAGTTCGAGTACCAGGTGCCCGAAGGCTCAGATCTCCTGACCGAGATGAGCAAATGCGTGAACTACTGCAAAAACACGCTGGCCTAACGTCCATCAACCAATTGACCAACGGTGGAACAGAGGCGTAAAGACAAGATGGCACGAGGCTCAGGAGAGATATGATCCGCTGCTTGCTCTTACAGAGTTAAAGCACGCCTTTACGACCGATGTCTCAGCGATACTTGCCACCGCGCGCGAACGGGCCGGAGGCGCCATCGATCCCCTGCGCACATTTCGCGCCAGCGGCTACCGAGCGCAGAAAGCCTCTGAACGGAAAACGGAAATCAACCGTGGCTTGAATTGTTTAAACACCAGGGGCTGGCTGACACTTCATTCGCGGCCAGCTAACCCCGAAAAGTGAGGTTACATAATGAAGGTCGTATATTACCTTCCGGATTTGGACAATCCATTTTGGAGAGAAGTGGTGGCAGGAATCAAAAACCGAGCCGACGCGGAAAAGATTCAATTGGAGGTCGTCAAATGCGTCGGCGATTCTTCAACTCAGGCAACTCGAATCCAAGACTATATTCAACGAAGGGCCGACGCCGTCTTCGTGTCGCCCATCGACATGCAAGGACTTCCGCCCGCCTGTAAGGCAATAAAGAACGCCGGAGTGCCGATTCTGTCCGTAGATCAGAACCTGAACCCGAGCGTCACGGCCAGCATTATGTCAGGCAATATCAAAGGCGGAATGATGGCCGCGAGCTACATCGCCGAAAGGTTGGGGCCGGGAAAGCGTGTCGTGCAAGTGAGTGCCAACCATAACTTGTCGAACGTTGAAATACGGAGCACGAGCTTTGCCGAAGAGATTCACAAAAAAGGGTTAGTTATTGTTAAAAAAATTCAGGGTGACAGCAACTCGGTGGTTGCTACCCCTGAGATGTTGGGGTTCCTGCGGCAGAGAGTGCCTTTCGACGCCGTCTTTGCAGAAAACGACAACATGGCGCTCGGGGTTATCAAAGCGTTGAAGGCTGAGAACTACTCGCCCCTCCCGGTGGTGGTTGGATATGACGGCGTTCCAGAAGCGCTCGACGCCATTCAAAAAGGCGATCTCAGCGCAACGATTGCCCAGAATCCCAGGGAGCTTGGAGAAACCGCCGTCGACATCCTTCTCAAGATCATTAAAGGGGAACCCTTCGAATCACTGAAGACCATACATCCAAGACTCGTCACCAAAAACGACCTGATGTGACGGGAATCCGACTGTCATGGGAATTTGAGTAACCCAGAGAATAAACAACTCCCGCTATTTGGCAGTCTAGGTTGGCGCGGGCAACGGCCGCCTGCTGAGCCTCTGACATCCGCATCGTCATCGCCTACTGGTTGCGGCTTACCAGAATAATCCAGAACTCGCCCAAATCATTGAGCAGAATATTGCCGCAATGGTTGAAGCCCGGCACGCCGAAGAGGGCAAGAAAACCCGACAGGAGAAGGCTGCTGATGTCCTCACGGCATTCTCCTGCAGTATGACCTTTGTCTTCTTGCACCTGGTCTGGTTCGGACTCTGGATTATCCTTAACCTTGGCTGGTTGCCAGTCCACCCTTTTGACCCCTTCCCCTTTGGCCTGCTAACGATGATCGTCTCTCTGGAAGCTATCTTCCTTTCAACCTTCGTACTCATCAGCCAGAATCGAGCGGGAGTGGTTGCCGATAAGCGGGCCGATTTGGATTTGCAGATTGACTTACTCGCAGAGCACGAAATTACCCGCCTGGTCATCCTGATGGATGCTATCGCTGAGCACCTTGGGGTTGAGGTCGGAAGAAACCCGGCACTGAATGAGTTAAAAAAGGATGTTGTGCCCAAGCAAATCCTTGATGAAATACAAGGGCGTGAGGATTGGGAGAAGAAGAACCGCAACCCTTAGTCGAACGGGATAACCCTTGCCCGTCGGGTTATTAAATGAAATACAACACCCAGACTCCCGGTGTGGGGTAAGGAGACAACCTCCGGCCCAACGAACAATTAGTTTCATAGGTGTTCAATACTGCACAGTGCCCTTTCTGTAGGGGGAATAAACTATTATGGGCGAGTGAGTAGTTCGCCGTCAGTACCTGACCATCGCCCGGAGAGGAAGTGGAGAAATTATGATTGACCAGAACCCGGACACTAGTTACGCACAACCGAACGATAAACAGAGTCGAAGTAGAGGCCGTGCCACTGAGCAAAGCGGGCGTCTCAGGCGGTTGGTTCTTTACGCCGCCGTATTGTTGGGCGTTTTTCTGCTCGGACTTGTTCCGATGTGGGTGAAGGCGCACGAACGCGCACAGGAGCTCAACCGGGCGCAAGCGACGCTGCGAATTAGCGCTTTGCAGAACCTGTTGGCGAATGCCGCCAGTGATGCCCGACGCGGCGACTATGAAAGCGCCCGCCAGGCGGCGAGCTATTTCTTCACGAACTTGCGAACCGAGATGGATCGCGGCGCCGATTCAGCCTTCAATCCAATCCAACAGAAAGATCTGCATTCGATGTTCGTGGCGCGCGACGAGACGATTACGCAGCTCGCTCGCAGCGACCCGGCCGCCACCGAGCGGCTCTTCGACCTCTATAACACCTACCGACAGACAGCCGCAGCCGCAGCGCAACAAAAGGCTGCCTTATCAACCGGAAGATAAGAAAACGGAGATGACAGCTTAGAGAAGTGTTATGCAGAGGAGTCGTACTTGCTGAGATTTTCAAGTATGACTCTGAGCGCCGGCTTGCGCGTCAAAACTTGCTGGAATTGTACCTCCAGGTCTTTATCCCGTTTTAGAGAGAGCAAGTGCTGCTCAAGTTCATTGAGTAGGCTTACGTAGGGGACAGCGGCATCTCGAAAATTCTTCGCCGCCTTTATTGCTTCAAGAGAAAAGGAAAATTGCTGCCGTGCGGTGTAGAACTGAGCCCCGGCATTGTGGAAAGTTTCCGCCGCTTGTTCTAGAGCTATAGTTATTTGAAAGGTGTTCGTCGCTATTCTCAACGTTACTTAGAGGGTCCAAGCTAGCTCAAGCATCCTGATAATAAGCCTTTTTGAAGGAACTATGAAGGCAATAGAGTTTCCTATAGATTAAGGGTTTTCCCTGTAACTACACTCGCATACCAATGGCTCTTAAATTGCTATTAACAAAAAGTGAGGTAAATTTCCTGGGGTTTTGTAGGGTATGAATGCAATTTTTGCAAAGGAGAGCGTAGAAAATCAAAGAAAAGCCCAAGGAGAACAAAGGGGAATGCTATGCCTATTAAAATACTAATTGTTGATGATGATGCGGATCAACGAGATTTTCTTGCGGTGTTCTTGAAGCTTGAAGGTTATAAAGTCGAGATTGCTCAAGATGGCGGTGAAGCTATCAGACAAGTAAAAAGTAATTGCCCAGACCTGATTATTTCCGATATTGATATGCCGGATATTGATGGGATAACAATGGTAAAAATGCTCCGCGAGTTGCCCGAATGCAACGAAGTCCCGATTTTAACGCTCAGTGGCTATAATACTGGTAATCTCAAATTGGCGATGCACGCTGGAGCGAGTCAAGCTTTACGTAAACCTGTAGAGATGGACTCCCTTCTAGGGACAATCCAAAGCTTACTAAACTAATGTTGTAGGGGAGTGATTTTATTCGTGCGGCACCATAACACCGGCACAGCTGAGGTCACTTGTTATGGACGAAAGGTGGCATTCCAATAAGAAGCAGGGAGTTCAAAAACTGTGGTGTAATCTAGTTTTTTACTCCCTCCAACTGCTGATATTTCAATTAATGTTTATCATTAAAATCCACGATTGGATAACCCTATTTTGAAGCGTATTATCATCGGGTTTTTGACAGGAACTTTGACAGGGAAGACCGTA
>JBIOWC010000575.1:0-40576 GCA_044868105.1 Blastocatellia bacterium | reverse complement strand
GAAACGGCGACGCGCACCTTCTATCTGAGAAACAGCAATAGCGTGGGTCCGGCAGATATTACTTTTTCCTATGGCCCGGCGGGCGCCATTCCCATTGTCGGTGACTGGAACGGCGATGGAGCCACCACCATCGGGGTCTATGATCCGGCAACCCAGACGTTCTATTTGCGCAATAGCAATTCGGCTGGGAATGCTGACCTTCAGATACAATATGGGCCGCCCGCAAGTGTGCCCGTCGTGGGCGACTGGGACGGCGATGGCAAGACCACCATCGGGGTCTATGACCCGGCGACACGCACCTTCTACCTGAGAAACACCAATTCACAAGGGAATGCCGATATTCAGGTGCAATATGGGCCGAATGGCGCGGTGCCGGTGGTTGGAGATTTTGACGGTAATGTAACGACGACCATTGGCGTTTATGATCCGGCGACGCGGACCTTCTATCTCAGAAACGGCAATTCAGCCGGCAATGCCGACATTACCATTCAATATGGCCCGAATTCATCTACGCCTCTGGCGGGAGATTGGGATGGTCAGTAATCGCCTGTAGGTTTCGATTGCCCGAATGCCCTCCGCTTGAATTTAATTCTGGATTCGCGTGGTACAATCCTAATCAGCCGCAATCCGGAATTAAATCAAGGGGGGGGACACCAATGACCGCAACAGAAATCAATCAATCTGCAAAATCAGGCGCTTTTTTTTATCGAGCAATTTTAATCTTTCTTGCGCTCATCACGGGCGGCTTGATTGAAGCCCGCGCCTACCCGCAACTGGAATACGCCGTTAAACAAAATAACACGCCGACTTTTTATATTGATTACAATGGCGATTCAAATGCCGACCGCGTGGTCAACTATGGCGCTCCGTCCTTTGTCGGGCTGGTCGGCGATTTTGACGGCGATACAATTAGCGACCTCGCAGTGTATAACAATGGGGTCTGGTATATTGATTACTACAACGACACGATTGCCGATAAACAGGTCGTCTTTGGCGGTTCCGTCAGCCTTGATACGCCGATTACCGGCGATATTAATGGGGATGGCAAGGCTGACATCGGCGTGTATCGAAACGACGGCGTCTGGTATATAGACTTCAACCTTGATGGCATCCCTGACCGCGTCTCTTCATTTGGCGGGCTGGCGGGCGATATCCCGGTGACCGGCGATTTCAACGGCGACCGCAACCTTGACCGCGCCATCTATCGTCAAGGACGCTGGTTCGTAGATGTCGATTGGAATGGCACAGCCGACGCGCAGTATATTTTCGGCGGCGGCGCGAGCGATGTTCCGCTTGCCGCCGACTTCAACCATGATGGTAGCGCCGATTTAGTCATCTACCGCGATGGCGTCTGGTATTTGGACTACAATCACGACTCCCAGGCCGACTTCGTACATCTTTACGGCGCGGCGGGTATGCGCCCGCTCGTCGGGTACTTCAACACCGCAAACTCAATCTTTGTTCGCGCCGGGGCCGGCGGGGCGCATACCGGGACGCAGCAAAACCCTTTCGCAACCATCAACACGGCGCTGGCGACAAACCCGCCTTCCGGCAGCATCATTCGCATTGCCGTCGGCGGTTATAATGAACGGGTCAGCCTGTCTCAGAAATCGAATCTGACATTTCAAGGCTCGGTTCAAGGCGCGGATTTAATCGGCACTTTAATCAATCCAAGCGCCGGCGACGCCTTCTCTTGTTTTTTATGTACGAACATCACGCTTCGCAATTTGCACATTGCCAGTAACGGCGCAGACGCCACGACGCCCGGCCGGGGAATCGTCAACCTCGGCTCATCTATGACGCTCGAGCAGGTCGGCGCCTTGCGCAGCTATAACACCAATGTGGTCGCCGCGCAGTATTTTCCGCAAGGACAACCCGGCAGTCTGGCGACCCTGACCATTGACCGTTCATCTATGGACGGCAGCGATATCGGCAATGGCATTCAATTAGAGACGGGCGCCACGGCAACCATCACGCGCAGTTCAATCAGCGATAACGGAGCCAATCCCGGAGGCTTTCCGCCACCTCCTGCGCCACCGGGCGGGCGGGGCATCGTGCTGTTTGGCAACGCCAGCGCAAATCTTAGTTTGACCAATGTGAATCGCAACTATGACGGCGGTTTCTTGGCGACGGCAACGGCTTCTGCAACCATCAGAGAAAATTATTTTGTGATGAACGGCACCAATGGCATCTATTTTGAAATGCAAACCTCTGGTTCAATTACCGGCAATGTCATCGGTCTGAATGGGGTTCGAGGGACTTTCGGACCCGGAGGCTTCAACGGCATTGAGATTGCCGGTCTCGGCGCGCCGATGACCATCTCCGGCAATGCGCTCAACTTCAACACCCTTAACGGCATCTACGTCGGAGATGGAACCGTCAATGTGTTAAACAACACGATGTATGGTAACTATCTCGGAATGACCATAGACAATCCGCTCAACCGACCGGTCAATGTGACTGTGAAAGGTAACACCATAGAAATCCCTTCAGGCGGACCTTATTCAGAGGGTATCTTTATGGCGTCCAGCAGCGCCGCGGCCTTGAATATTACCATCGGCGGCGCAGCCCCCGCCGATAAGAATACCTTTCGCAACTACGGCACCTTCCCGGCCATCCATTGCAATGTCAATTCGATTAATGCGCAATGTGTTATGGGCGGCAATATTTTTATTAACAGCTCATTTCCGGTGCAGAATTGTCCGGCTTGTTCACCCTGAGCGCCGCGGCGCGCACGCCCTAGGGGATTCACTTTGTCGCCGCCCTTGAGGGTGATTTTACCGGCGCGGGGCGCGCCGGACTTACGGGCCGCGAAGCGATGAATCCCGCTTGCGCTTTGCTGCTGATTAGCTGATGATAACTCTCTTCATTTATATGTGACTGGGTCACGAAAAACTTGAATGAGAGGTTTATCAGTATGAAGCGTGGCAGCGCGCGAATTTCACTTGCCGCCCTACTCCTGTTCATCGTTTGGCTTACGGCTTGTTCAAAGCCTGAGCAAGCGCCCGAAAATCAAAACGCCTCACCATCCACTCCGGTCAATAAATTCGTCACCACGATTGGCATTTACCGACCGAGCAAAACGACCTTTTATTTGCATACCAGCAATATGCCCGGCGACCCGGAAATCGCCATCTCATTTGGACAACCCGGCAACCTGCCGGTGGTCGGCGATTGGGATGGCAACGGCACGGCGACCATCGGTTCGTATAATCGCAATGAAGGGGTCTTCTATTTGCGCAACAGTAATGCGCCGGGCCCGGCCGACACGCAGGTCGCCTTTGGTCCCAAAGGCACGGTGCCGCTTGCCGGCGATTGGGACGGCAACGGCTCACAGACCATTGGCGCCTATGACCCCAACACTTCAACTTTCTATCTGCGTAACAACAACTCGTCGGGCAACGCTGACCTGACCGTCCCTTACGGGGTCAAAGGCGACATTCCGATTGTCGGCGATTGGGATGGCAATGGCACACAAACCATCGGAGTTTATCGCCCCAGTGATTTGACCTTTTATTTACGCAATAGCAATTCGTCCGGCCCGGCCGACGTGATGGCGACCTTTGGCGCAACCGGCGACCTCCCCCTGGTCGGGGATTGGGATGGCAATGGCAGTATGACGATTGGCGTCTATCGTCCGGGTGATTTGACCTTCTATTTGCGGAACAGCAGTTCGTCCGGCCCGGCCGATTATTATGTCACTTTTGGAATGGCTGGCGACCTTCCGATTGTGGGGAAATGGGAAAGATAACTTGCGGTTTGGGTTGCTCGCCAAGAGCTTGAAAAGACCTATGAAATTAGATAGAGAATTTGTCGCCGATACCTTCATTCGGGGGCATGGCATAGAAATTGGCGCCTTGCATATGCCGTTGCGCGTGCCGCGTTCGGCAAAAGTGATGTATGTTGACCGCTTCACCGTCGAAGACCTGCGCAAACACTATCCCGAGTTGAACGACAAATCGCTGGTCAATGTGGATATTGTTGCCGATGGCGAACGGCTCGAAACCATTAGCAATGAATCACAGGATTTCGTGATTGCCAACCATTTCATTGAACATTGTCAGAATCCTATCGGCGCCTTACTGAATATGTTTCGCGTGCTTAAATGCGGCGGCGTGCTCTATCTGGCCATTCCTGATAAACGCAACTCCTTTGATGCCGACCGACCGGTGACCACCATAGAACATTTGATGCGCGATTATCAGGAAGGCCCCGCCTGGTCAAGAAGACAGCACTTCGAGGAATGGACGCGTCTGGTTAATAAAGTTCAAGACGATGAAGCAGCCGAACGAGAGATTGCTCTGAATATGGGCATTGATTACAGCATCCATTATCATGTCTGGACTCAGGCCGACATGCTTGAACTTCTGGTGACGCTCAGAAAGCTGGCGAGTTTTGAGATGGAACTTTGTTTGAAGAATGGCCCGGAAGTGATCTTTATTCTGCGCAAAAACGACTCGTAAAGACCGAGCGTTCAATGCTCTTTAGCGAGGCCAGGGGCTGGCCGGCAAGGTCCAAAGATTATCTTCCGCAATTAAATTATCGCTTGTTCAAAGAGGCTTTCGGGTTATTGAGCACTGCCTGCCCCGGCTGTTGAGCTCTTTTAATCCAGGGCAAATTCCTGTTGCCAATTCTGCTTGTCGGCGAACGCCGGTTGCTCGGCTTTGTCGAGTATGAAGTTTTCCAGCACCAAGGCGTCCATCTCCGTACGCATAAAGCAGCGGTAGCTGTCTTCCAGGGAACAGACAATCGGCTCGCCTCTGACATTAAAGCTGGTGTTGACAATCACCGGACAGCCGGTCCGCTGGCGAAAGGCTTCGATAATTTCCCAATAGAGCGGATTGGTTTCGCGCCGCACCGTCTGGATGCGCGCCGAATAATCAACGTGGGTGACGGCAGGGATTTCCGACCGCGCGACATTAAGTTTATCTATCCCCCAAAGCTGCTCTTCTTCGTCGGTCATCTGGCGACGGCGACGACTTGCGACATCGGCGACCAATAACATATACGGACTATCGGTATCCATCTCGAACCATTCACTCACCTGCTCGCGGGTGACGCTTGGCGCGAAGGGGCGAAAACTCTCGCGGTATTTAATCTTGAGATTCATCACCGATTGCATGCGCGGCGAACGGGCATCGCCGATGATGCTGCGCGCGCCGAGCGCCCGCGGACCAAATTCCATGCGCCCTTGATGTAGACCGATGACTTTTTCTTGGGCCAATAACTGAGCCACGATTTCGGGAAGCTTATCTCTGGAATATTTCTTATATGGCAGATGGTGGCTTTGCAAAAAAGCTTCGATGTCGGCTTCACTGTGGTGCGGACCGAGGTAGGACCCCTTCATGGCGTCGGCAAACGGCGCAATGCCATTCGGCAACTCGCCATTCGGCAACTCGCCATTCGGCAACTTGCCATTCGGCAACCGGCCGTTCGCCTTATCGTTGGATGAATGCCAGGTGCCGGCTCGTTCGGGACTGATGCGGGGCTTATCGAGATAGCGATACCAGAGCGCCAGCGCGATGCCGAGCGCGCCGCCTGCGTCCCCTGCGGCCGGTTGAATCCACAGGTCAGTAAATGGACTTTCACGCAAAATTCGGCCATTGCCCACACAATTCAAGGCGACGCCGCCGGCCATACAAAGCCGCTTCATGCCGGTCTCGCGATAGGCGAATCGCGCCATTTTTAACATCACCTCTTCGGTAATTTCCTGAATGCTGCGCGCTAAATCCATGTGCTTTTGCGTGAGCCGGGATTCGGGTTTGCGCGGCGGTTCGCCAAACAGTTTCGCAAAAGCCCGGTTGGTCATGCGCAAGCCTTGCGCATAGCCGAAGTAATCGTGATTCATGCGCAGGCTGCCATCGTCGCGTATCTCAATCAGCTTCTCTTTTATCAGGGGCACATACTTCGGTTCGCCATAAGGCGCAAGCCCCATGACTTTGTATTCGCCGCTGTTGACGCGAAAGCCCGTGTAGTAGGTAAACGCACTGTAGAGCAATCCGAGACTGTCAGGAAAACGCAGTTCCTTGAGCATCTCGATTGCATTGCCGCGCCCGATACCGATTGAACTGGTCGCCCATTCGCCGACGCCATCCATGGTCAAAATGGCGGCTTCCTCGAAAGGCGATGGATAGAAGGCGCTCGCCGCGTGGCTTTCGTGATGGTCGCCGAAGAGAACCGGCCATTTGAAGGTTTTGGCGCGTTTTTTTGCGGCGCGCGGGTCCGGTGCGCCGGCGGCTTTGGCCATCTCCTGACGAATCACGTCGGGCATCCAGAGTTTTTCTTTCATCCATAAGGGCATAGCTTTCAGGAAAGAAGGAAAACCGGCGGGCGCATAATCGAGATAGGTTTCAAGCAGGCGCTCGAATTTGAGCAACGGTTTATCATAAAAACCAACGTAGTCGAGTTGGTCGAATTGAAGACCGGCTTCGTCGAGGCAATAGCGGGCCGCATGCTGCGGAAAGCGATGGTCGTGTTTGAGGCGCGTAAAGCGTTCCTCTTGCGCCGCCGCAATGATTTCTCCATCGACGACCAGACAGGCCGCCGAATCGTGATAGAAAGCCGAAAGACCAAGAATGCTCGTCACGACTAAAACAACGAATAGATAAATGGCGCGAGCGCCGACCCTTGCGTTGCCACCAGCAACGCGCCGATCAACACCAGCACGATAATCAGCGGCAACAACCAATATTTTTTGTTATGCCGCATCAGTTCCCAGAATTGCCACAGGACTTGTGCCTTTGACATGAACCATTGCCTCCCTAATACATCTTTTCATAATGACGCGCATCGCTGGCGCGCGGATAAGGTTTCCAATACGACTCGCTGCGCGTCGCGCGTCTGCCAAGCGGGTCTCCTCCCATCGCCCTGCGCAATAGACCAATCGGCACGACAATCAGAAAAAAAATGATGGCGAGAATGACGCGCGTCATCACGAACGACAGGGCTTCAGCCAGCCCCATCCATAACCGATTGGGAATGACCAGGGCGCGCGGATAAACCAGCCCCAGCAACACAAGCGCCGCGCCAAGCCCTAAGGCGAAGGGCGCCAGCGAGGGGAATTTGCCGCGCCACAGCCACCAGCCGCCGAGGGCCGCAAAAACACCGCCGACGACCAGCCCAAAGTTACGTTCGATTGCATACGAGCGTCCTGGCATAAACACACGCAAAGCTTTGTTCCGATATGGCAAAGCTAATTGTTCAATTGGTATTTAATATCAGATTCCGCGAGCCGATGACCGCTACGAAGACCCGCAATAAATATACTCAACCGTTCGACAATCAACAAGGTGACTCCCTGTACAACCCGCCGAAGGCGCAGTTTTCTGAGAAGCCTCCCCCCGGCATACAGCGACTTCAAGAGCGGGCGTTTAGGCTATCGCCTGCCGGCGCAATGGTTCGTCAACAGAGAATTCCGCCTGCAGGCGGCACACTAAACACCCGGAATATCTCATTGCAGCGGACACTGAATCGCTTTCGGTGAGTGCGTCAGTGTATAGGTCGTACCGGCAACCTTCACGCGAATCGCGTGCGGTTTATTATCTTTGAGTTTTGGGGGAACCGGATAATCAAAAGCGTGCAGGCCATTACCTTTCTTCGCCTCCAGTAAATCTTTGCGAAAGCGATTGGCCAGGACAGTAGCGATTAAGGTATCGCCATCGTAGAGTTCAACTTTGACCGGTTCGTTGGGATGGAGCGTGTCCCACACCCACCCTTTGATTGAACGGCAATCGGTTTCGTCGTGAAAGCCCTCATAAGGCAAGGGCTCGGCGTTGGGCGAGGCCAGCTGGTTGGGCGGGGCGCCCGGCTCGGTTGGCGCTGTTGCATTGCTGAACAATCGCTTTTGAATAATTTCCGCCGCCAGCTTGTTGCCGGCAATATTCCAATGCGTGTCGTTAGGCTTATACAAGGGCTTTTCATTCGTGGCGGCGACGAAATCATCCAATAAGTCTATGAACCGGATGCCGACTGCTTGCAGGCGAGTGCGAAGCCGTTGGTTCGGCAGCGTGAAATCGAATTCACCGGCGCTGGAATTGAAGGCTTTAACCTGGAGCACGCGCGCTTGCAAGGCGCGATTGACCTGCACTTCATCGGGTATTAAAACCACCGCCAGCGCCATGCGACGTTCATCGCAACGCTGCTTGATTTGCATTAAATAATTCACCGCCGCATCAAAATCCTTTTCAGCTTGTTTGCTCTGCTTGTGATAAATCTCGCTGCGGTCACTTTCAATGCCAACAAATTTCGCGTCAGTAAAAGTCGGCGCCGTGTCGCTGTATTCCATGTTGGCGTGTAGCGTTTGCCCTTCGTAGCCTTTGTTGACCAGAAACAGATAATTGATAAGCGAGGCGACATAAGAGTAGGTATAGAGCGGGCGTTCTTCGGCTTTTTCCTCAATAAAATCATTGCCGATGAAAAAAGAGACCAACACCATATCGGGGTTGAGTTGCAGGCCTTCGTTGACGAGCAGCGCCAGATAATCTTTGGGACCGGTTCCGGCAATTCCCATGTTAATCAGTTCGGTCTTTTTGCCGCTTTGATTGAGGCCGTCTTCGAGAAGCGTCAAATAAGCATCCCGGTAAGGCACCACGCTAAAAGCGAATGAATCGCCGAGCCCCACAATGCGATAGGTGCCGTCGTCTTTCTTGATATTGAACTCAACATCCTTGAAGCCTTTCGAGTTCAATTTAAAATCAAAGTCGGGCGAATTGGGTTTACCGCGAAAGCGGTTGTAGGAATCGTCATAGAAAATAAACGACGGACGAAAGTAGTTGTAAACGCGAAACGCCGCTTCAGCCAGAACCAAGGTGATCAAAAGGATGATGAGAGTTTGGCGCAACCCTCGCAACACGGTTTTCAATTTGCTCATTCAAACCCCTGCAAGATGTCTATTATCCGCTGATTTTTATCTGCTCCTGATTGGCGCCAGCCACAACCGCTTCTCTGTAACGCCGCGCCAGATGGCGCTCGCGGCTTTTGAATGATTGATACCATTCGATGAGCAAAACGAGCGCAAACAGCAAACGCTCGCGGCCTATGCCGGAGGCTAAATCTTCTTTGGTTAAACGCGCCACTTCCGTCATATCGAGCCCCGGCACGGCGCGCGCCAGAAAATATTCACGCACCGACGAGTGACCGGCGAACCATTCGCCGAGCCAGCGCGCCATCGGCAGCACGAAGCCTTGTTTGGGGCGCTCTAAAATCTCCGGCGGCAACCAACGATGGGCGACGCGGCGAAGCGCCACTTTGCTATTTGCGCCGCTCATCTTTTGCGTAATCGGTAGCGCCAGCCCCGCTTCAACCACCCGCGGCGCAAGATAAGGCGCCCGACCTTCGAGGCTGTGCGCCATTGACACGCGGTCAAATTTCACCAGTAAATCATCCGGCAACCAGGTCGCCAAATCGGTCGCCGCCGCGCGTTGCAAACCATCTGTTGCGCGACTCAACCAATTCATCAAATTCGCTTCCCACTCGTTGACCTCCGCGCGGCTGGTTCCGGTGAGCCGCTCGCGACCGGCTACATCGGTGAGCAAGGGAAATCCCGAAGGAGTTACCGGCTCTTGATTATAAATTAATCGTTCAAATTTGGTTTGCCCTGCAACCGGCATACCGAACTGGGCTTTGACTCTATCGCTCCAACTCAAAACCGTGGCGTAAGGTCGGTAATAACTGTAGCCCGCAAATATTTCGTCCGCGCCTTCGCCCGATAGCGCCACGGTAACGTGACGGCGGGCTTCCTGACAAAGCCAGTACAAGGGCAGTTGCGCCTGATCGCCGACGGGTTCATCGAGCGCTTCGGCGACCTTGGGGAGCAGGGCGCGAAATGACTGGGCATCAAAACGAAAATGATGATGCTCGCTGCCGATTGCTTTGGCAACGGTTTCGGCGTAACGGCTCTCGTCGTGGGCGCTCGATTCAAAGCCCATCGAAAACGTCGCGATATGCGGTTGCTGCTTTGCCGCAATCGCCGCCACGATCGAGCTATCGAGTCCGCCCGAAAGAAAGATGCCGACCGGCACATCGGCAACCAGCCGCGAAGCGACCGCCTCTTCAAGCAGGCTGGCGAGTTCCGCATCGCTCAGTCTCTTTTCATTGCCGAGTTTGAGTTCGTAGTAACGATGACGGCGCGGTTCAGGCGAATCAATTGGAACTACCAAGCGCTCGCCGGGCAACACGCGCTTGATGGCTTTAAATAGCGTCCGGTCGCCCGGAATAAAGTGCAGCGCCAGGTAATGATTCAACGCTTCACTGTCTATTGCATCGCTTACCCAATCGAGCGCCGCCAACGCCAGCAGATTCGACGCATAAGCAAAACGTCCATCGGCGTAGGTGTAATAGAGCGGCTTTTCGCCAAAGCGGTCACGCGCCAGATGCAGTTCGCGTTGCGTGCGATCCAAAATTGCCAGCGCATACATACCATCAAGCCGTTCTAATAAACCATCGGCTCCCCATTCGGAAAAGCCATGGGCGATGACCTCGGTATCACTTTCGCTGATAAAGCGCGGTCCGCGCATTTCGAGTTGGGCGCGCAACTGGCGATAGTTATAGATCTCGCCGTTTTGAAAGGTGACCACTTCGCCGTTACGACTCAAAAACGGTTGCCATCCGCCTTCCAGGTCAATAACCGAAAGCCGTCGCATGGCCATGCCGATTGCGCCATCCAAAAAATGTCCTTCGCCATCCGGCCCGCGTTGAATCATCACATCGCGCATGGTTTCCAGCAGTCGCGGCGAGACGCGCCCCGCAAGGTTGTCAATCAATCCGACGATGCCACACATCAGCGCGACCTCCCGCTCAACCAGGCTTCCCGAAATACCTCGCCATAGGCCGATACCATCGCCTCAAAATCGGTTAAGGTGTCGAGCACAAAGGCGCTGTTTGCGGCGAATTTTTTTCTCAATTCCGGTTCACGCAAAAATCTTTCGAGATGCGTTGCCAGGGTTTGCGTATCGCCGGGTTGATAAATCAGCGCATTGATATTTTCCTGAACCTGTTCGGCAATGCCAAAAACCGGCGTGGTAATGATTGGCAATCCCGCAGCCATGGCTTCCAAAATGACGCGCGGAAAACTTTCGACCCGCGACGAGCAAACAAAGACATCCGCCGCCGCATAGTACAACGCCGTATCAGAAGTCTCCTCGATAATCTTGATGCAAGCCCGGCTTTCGGCCGGTAAGGCGTGCCACGCCGCATGCAAACGGTCACTGTAGGCGCTGGCGCGGTCGCCGACAATAAAGCACTTGAGCTGGTTGACCGAGGCCGCGGTTAACCGCGCCACCGCTTCAACCAAATCCACTTGCCCTTTGCGTTCGCAAACGGTTCCGAGCAGTAAAATCGCCGTCTCATCCGGCGCAATGCCGAGCCTATGACGCGCCGCCGGGCGAGGCCAGGCCTTGAGCTGGTCGGTGAATCGTTGGCGCTCCAAGCCGTTATGAATGGTAATAAAGTTATGATGCGCGTTAAGCGGCGCGCAACTTGCCCGCGTCGCATCAGAGACAAAGATGACTTTGTAGGGATAGCTGAAACAGCTTTGCGCGCGCGCCGCAATCTCTGCGCCGAGGTAATCGAAATAGGTCTCCCACGGCTCGCTTTCCCGGGGATTCCAGATTGAAGGCCGATTCAAGCGCTTGGCCGCATCAATGGCATAGAAGGTTTGCCGCGTGTTGCCATACACCAACTCAATATTCCATTCATCAATTTTTTTTGCGAAGTTCGCAATCGCCTGTTCATAAGCCGCCAGTTCATGCACGCCGGCCAGCGGATGGGCAAAGACTTCGACTTGAATGCCGCGCTCTTCGTAGGCGGCGCGCAACGGGCCGTCCTGCGGACAATAAACGATGGGCTCGATGATGCCGCTCTCTTTCAAGCGCGCCGTCAATTCAAACTGACTGTAAGGAGCGCCTTCCCAATTGAGGTTGAAAGCGCACATCAACGCGCGAATCGGTTTAATGGAGGCCGGCGCCAGGGTGCGGGCATCAATGGCGAAACGCTCGTCGGCGAGCGACAGATTCGGATTATAAAACGGGTCACGCCAGGCGCCGTATTTTTTACGAAACGCCGCCGCCTCCGCCGGATTATCCTTAAACCCGCGCGAGTAGCCTTCGTGATGAATCAACTCAGCCGTCGGGCAATAAGCGATGCGATAACCCGCCGCGCGCAAGCGATAACAATAATCCACGTCGTTATAGGCCACCGCGAAGCGCTCTTCATCGAAGCCGCCAAGACTCAAAAATAGGTCCCGGCGCGTGAGCAAACAGGCGGCGGTGACGGCCGAGTAATTGCGCGTCACCATGGTATAGCTCAGATAGCCATGATTATCGGCCGGCAATAATTTGAAAGCCGGTCCGGCCATGCCGTTGTAATACCCGTGAACAATGCCGGCGTGTTGCAGTCGGCCGTCGGGAAATAGTAATCGCGCGCCGACTGCGCCAACGTCCGAAAGTCCGAGATAGCCAACCATCTGACTTAACCAGCGCGGCGCGACGACCTCGGTATCGTTATTGAGAAAAAGAATGTAATCGGCCTCCGCTTGTTCGACCGCCGCGTTATTGATTGCCGCAAAGCTGAATCGCCCATTGGGATTTGCGATGCGGAGAACTTTGTGCGGCGACTGGCGCAAATAGGCTAAGGTTTCCGCCTCATCGCTCTCATTATCTATGATGACGACTTCATAATTTCTGTAGGTGGTTTTCGCCAGGGATTCAACGCAGGTCTTGAGTACAGCGAGGTTGTTTTTTGTCGGAATAATAATGGCAACGCGCGGTCCGTCATCGGGAAACGCTTGCGTGAAGATGCCGCAAGCGGCTTGTACAGCCCAATCGGGTTGAAGCGCTTTGGCCTGCACAGCGCGACGCTCAAGGGCATCTTGCACAGCGCGGCGTCCGGCCGCGAAACTCTCAGGCTTGGCATCACCCGATGCGGCCGTCGAACCGGGCAACACGCGCCAATGATAAAGCACCTGCGGAAGATGCGCGATACGGTCCGTCGTTTCAGTGATGCGCAGCGCGAGGTCATAATCCTGCGAGCCTTCGTAACCTGCGCGCAGACCGCCTATGTGATTGAAAACCTGGCGACGCATAACGAACAGATGACTGAAGTACATATAAGACAGCAGGAGTTCCGGCGACCAATCGGGCTTAAATTGCGGCGCGAAGCGTTGTCCCTCTGTGTTGATTTTGTCATCGTCCGAATAGAGCACATCGGTTTCAGGATGCGCCGCCAGATAAAGCGCGACCTCGCCAAGCGCGTCCGGCGTGAGTTCGTCGTCCTGATCCATGAGGACCAGATAATCGCCGCGCGCGATTTCAGCGGCGCTGTTAGTGGCGCGACTGATATGACCATTGGTTTCGCGGAAGACCACGCGAAGGCGCGGCTCGCGCGCCATCCAGTTTTGCAACATCTCGCGGATGGCCGGGTCGGTGCTGGCATCATCGGCGATGCAAAGTTCCCAATGCCCGTAAACCTGACGGGCAATGCTGGCAATGGCCTGGTCGAGAAACTCAGGCGGCGGATTATAAACCGGCATCACAACGCTCAGGAGAGGCGGCTCGGCGATGGCCGACAAGCGTTCTTTGAGCAAATGCTCTCGGCGCTCATTCCACTCGTTGACTTCAAGCCAGGCTTCGTAAGGTTCAAGCGCTGGCGGTAAGACTTGCGGGTTTGGCGGTAGTTGAGGTTGCGGCGTGAGGGCCGATGGTCGAGAGATTGCCTCAAGCAGGGCGCGCTGTTGATTCCAGGCGCGCAACGTGCGACGCACGGCTGCGGGCAATTCTGTCAGACGTGGCGCATGTCCATGCTTTTGGCGAAAACTAACGGCCCGCGCCTGCGCAAATTGAATGAAGCGTTTCACGGCGAAACCGCCGCCTGGGCGATGGTCACTCGCACTGGTTACGTGTCGCGCCCCTACGGCTTTTAAGGTGAGGGTGTGAATGCGAAACCGCCCGACGGATTCAAAAGGGTCTAATCGCAAACCGACGACTTCAGGCCCGAAGCGCACGACACACTTACGCTCACCGCCCGCTTCGCCGAGGTCATAGCTATCCTTTTCATTGTAGCCGGCGCCGCGGTCAATATAGAGTCGCGCGCGCCCTGTGACAGGGGTTTGCGGGTCAAGGTCAAGCGTTACTTCAGCCCAACCTGAGGGAATCACGCCGGAGAGGTTAAATTGCGGGTCTCTACCGGTTGATTCCCATATTTCGGAATCCTCAATTCGGTGAAGCTCATGGGTCGGCTCAGGCGTCAGATGAACCTTGCGCTGCGAAAGTATCTCTAATGTCACGCGCATCTGATGATACAGCGGTAACAGCACGCCATATTTGAAGCGCCCATAACGGCTCAACAATCGCCAGCCAAGTGAATGCAGGATGCGCTGCAATTGCTGCTCTTTCGCTTGCAGTTCACGCTCGGTGTGCTCACGCTGTTGAATCTCTGAAATCAGCCGGTGACTGAACTGTTCGCGCTGTTCGCTGAACTGTTCGCGCTGTTCGCTGATCTGCTGGCGCAAGGCCCCAAGGGTTTGTTCTTGATTCGTCAAGTCGCCAAGCAGCCTTTGTTCAGCAGTCGTTTTCTCTTGCAACGCCGCAATGAGAGCTTGCTGTGCGCTTTGCTGCTCTTCGATTTGTCGCGAGAATTGCCTGTGTTGTGCGGCAAATTTGTTTTGTAAAGCCTTGAGGTCCGTTTGTTGTTGGGTGACTTGCGCTCCCAGCGATGCAATTTGGTCGCGCGCCGCAATCAGTTCGCTTGATTGCGATTGAATGGTTTGCTCGTCCCCCTTAATCCGATCAGCGAATCGTTCGCGTTCCGCGGCCCATTGCGACTGCAAATTTTGTAACCCTTGCAAGGTTTCGGCAAGTTCGGTTTCGCGCGCCGTCAATTGTTTTTGCTGGTTCTCCTGCGCGCTTTCCAGGCGGCTGATTTCGTCAGCCATAAGGGTTTGAAAATGCTCGGAAATACGCAGCCTCACGCGCAGAAACCAGACGCGCAAATCCCGCCGCGCGGGCACGCCGCCGAGCAGAATCTGCGGGTCGTCATCCACCGCAACGCAGCGATAGACCTCGCGCCCGGCGAGCCGCACAAGGCCCGAAACGCCAACCAGTCCGGCGAAATCTTCAGCCGCAGACCAGCGAGCTAATAGTTCAGGCTCAAGCGCTGCATCGTCGCTCTCGGCATAAAGCTCTATGCGATGAATCTCGATATAAGCCGGACGATTGCTGGGGTCAAGACGTAAGGGCGCCTCAGCCTCGGGCGGCAATCGCAAAGTGTATTCAGCAATCTGTTCGTTGGCCAGCAGCGGTTCTTCGAGCGATAGCGCTTCGGTAAAATCGCTCGCCCCGCCCCAGAATAATTGCAAAGGGTTGTAGGCGCGCTCGGCTTCTCGTTTGGCGAAGGTTTGCGCTTCGGCGGTACGCGCCGCCAGCTGCTGCTGAAGCCTTTCGACTTCCCCTTGTAAGGTGGCAATTTTCTGCTGCAACACGGCGACGTCATCTTGAAGCGCCAGTCTTTGGCCAAGCTGATAGAAGAGCTGGCGTATTTGCACAGCCATTTCGGGTTGGGCGCTCAGAAGGGCTTGCACCTGCGGCGACTGAACCCGGCCAACCGCCAGCACGCCCAGCCCATGACCATGCAGAAACTCGAAATGCGGATAGCGCTGTTTGATTTCATCCCAGAATTTGCTGATGCCAAAATTCCGCTCGCGCACATTCGTGTCATGGAATAGCACCACCCCATCGGCGCTCATCTTCGGCAGCCACAATTCAAAGTCGTGTTTAACGGCTTCATAGGTGTGATAGCCATCAATATGCAACAGATTGATGGTGCCATCGGTAAAGTGTTGCGCGGCCTCGTCGAAGGTGCTTTGAATGAGTGAAGAGAAACTGCCGTAAAGCGGGTCGTGATGGGCGCGCAGGTCGTCAAGCACACTGGCCTGATAGAAACCCGAATGCGCGTCGCCTTGCCAGGTATCAACCGCATAACAACGGGTGTCGAGGTTCAGTTCTTTGACCGCCTGACAAAAAGCGCAATAGGAGTCGCCCGCGTGGGTTCCCAATTCAACAAGCAGCGAAGGGCGCAACCAATCAACTAAAAGCATGGCAAACGGAATATGCTCGTGCCACGACCGCACCGCCGTCAGGCGTTCGGGTATTGCCAGACAAATCGGGTGGGCGAGTGGATCGATAGCCAACTCGTTATCTCCGGCTCGTTGTTGTGACTTAGAAGGACGCACAGATAATTTCTTACTGCGAACTAGCCGCTAAGGGCATTTAGTCGAGAATGCAGCATACCTGAATTGCAGCAGCGTGTACACTCGGAACGCCATTGTGCCTTGCGCTTCAAGGTGATTTTCGAAGTGTGAGCCGGTGTCCGCATTCCCCCGGACATCTATCTTACCGGCTGGCGCTGCCGCACTCATCTCCAGAAAAAAATAGTATCGCTTAGGGCGCGAATGGCGAACCGGATTGAAATAAAAACAACACCAGTCATTGTCGGCCAGTTGCGCCGCTTCCAGTTCGGCAACCCGCACGTCCGCCGCACTGGTTAATGATTCCCGTAGTCTGAGGCGCAACCTGCCCTCCGTAAAGCGGCGCTTGAGCTGAAGGCGCACAGCGACGGCGCAGAGGTTGTCGTGCGGCGCGCTGAATGCTTGCCCGAGGCGCGTTAGGGAATCGAGCCGGCCGATGATTTGTTCAGCGCCATCGTCTGCCCAGGTGCAGACCAGCGATTCCGGCTTAGCGTAATCAACTGAGAAATCCCCGTTGGCATCAAGATTCGGATTGTAGTAACAATCGCTCAGAAGTTCATTTGCCCAGCGCGCCCGCAAGTCAGCCTCTTCGCGCGCATATTGATTGACCCCGCGGGTTGCCGACTCATGATGATAGAGTTGCGCGTAAGGCGTATAGATAATCCGATAGCCTTGTTCTCTGAGGCGCAGACACAAATCCACGTCGTTATAGCTGACCGGGAATCGCTCTTCATCGAAGCCGCCAATATGGAAAAAGAGTTCACGCCGCATAAGCAAACAGGCCGCCGTCACCGCATTATAGTTACGAATGGTGTTCGCGTAATTCAAATAACCCGCGCCGCTAAATCCATCCACGCCGCGCATCGCATGCGCGGCGGTGCCACGGACGCCAAGCAGAATGCCGGCGTGTTGAATGCGCCCGTCCGGATAGAGCAGCTTGGCGCCGACCGCGCCGACCTCTGCGCGTCCGGCGTGCTCGACCATCGCGGCAAGCCACTCCGGGTTGATGACTTCGGTGTCGTCGTTTAGAAATAGCAAATATTCGCCGGTGGTTTCGCGCGCCGCCAGATTGTTCAGGCGCGCGAAGTTGAACGGCTCGTCCAGTCGCAGGACGCGATGCGGCATCTGCTTCAGGTAATCGCAGGTTTCCGGGTTGCGGCTGCCATTATCAATAATAAGAATTTCATAGTTATCGTAAGCCGTCCGGGTTTCAATACTGCGAATACAGCGGCGCAAATAGCGCACTCCGTCGCGCGTCGGAATGATAATTGAAACCCGCGTCGTTTGCTTCGCGATGCGTCGAACGCGGTAAAACCCATAGGCCGGCTCGCTTTCGACACAACCTGCGATTTGCCGTCTGGCGAGCGCGTCTGTGAGCGCCCGCCTTCCGGCTTCAATGACTCGCGGTCTGACGTCGAGCGCGGCTGATGCGGAAGCGGCGAGCCGGCGCCAGTGATAAAGAATTTTCGGAATATGGGCGATTTTATTGGTCTTTTCGCTGACCCGTAACGCCAGATCATAATCTTGACTACCATCAAAATCGCTGCGAAAACCGCCGACCTCGTGCACTATACTTTTTCGATAAACGCAGAAGTGCCCAAGATACATGGTGGCGAGCAATAGGTCGGGCGACCAGCCCGGCTTGAAATGAGGTTCCGCGCGTTCTCCTTTATCATCAAGCCGGTCTTCATCCGAGTAGATTAAATCGGCAGCGGTTTGCTGGAGTGTGGCGACGATTTCATAAAGCGCATCCGGCGACAATTCATCATCGTGATCGAACAGCCCGATAAAATCGCCGGTCGCCAGTTCAAGCGCCCGATTGGAAGCCCGCGCAATGCCCTGATTACTTTCAGAAACTGTCACCTTGATGCGCGAATCTTTAGCGCAGAACTCTTGAAGTATGGCGCCCATGTGTGGCGCAGACGATCCATCATCGCAAATACAGAGTTCCCAGGCGGGATAAAATTGATTGAGCACAGATTCAATGGCCTGGCGCAAAAACTGTGGCGGCGTATTGTAGACCGGCAGAATGATGCTGATGGTCGGTCGGTAAGTGAAGCGGTTGATCTGCTCAAGCGCATCGGCGCGGCTGATGCGCCAGCGCGCGCAGCGCTTGGCCCAGTCGCGATAAGCCAGAGTTGTAAGGTTCGAGGATTGAGGGTTGAAGGTTAGTTTTAAGCGTTGCCAGGCCGGCAGTACATAGTGGTATTTGATTGGCCCGTAACGCTGGTGCAAAGGTTGCAAACGGCGCGAGCGGCGCATCGCAGCAATCATCCGCGAAAGTTTGTTACGGATAAGCGCGCGCAAGGAAAGTGTCGGTTGTAGCTTGTCCGCGCTTTGCTTCATGGTTTTTGTCAACTGCTGTTTAGAGGAGTATGGATGGTTAAACGCCAAGTCAAATTAGCACGCTAAACATCAAGCTTATACGGCTTTCATTCACGACTGAGTGAATGTCTTGGATTTTATACCGCTGACTGGCGCGGTGCTCCTTACGCTTAATGCGCAGTTAACATCCGCCGCCCAATTATCAGTAGCCGTGTAGTTGACCATCACGCTTTCAGCTTACCATTTTGAGATAGTAATGATGAAGGCGTAACGGAACCCTTGCTGACAACGGCTGCTGGCGCGTCGTCAATCCTCACCAGGAGGAACCTGTGCTGCCGATAGAGGACAGGGTCTGAGACGAATGGAGAAGAGCGTTATAGGAAGGAGTCGAAAAGGGGTGCGCCGGCTTGCGAATATAGCGCCGGTCGCAACCGTAGCTGCAAGTCGCTTACTCGCGCGCGCGACGCCATTAAATCTTTCGACAGTTGTGTTGATGAAAGGTAGACAGAAGCGACGATACCTGGGCATCGTCGCTTCTGGTTGAAAGGATGGTGTCGTTTACCTGAACCTGAAGTTCGCGCGGTAGATACAGCCATCTTTAAGTTGAATGACCAATTGACGGCAAGTTCCGGCCCAGGAATTTTCCGTCTTCCAAACGTAAGTGTACTGGTCGGTCGCAGGGTCATAGCTGAGACTGCTATTACCAGCCGTTGTGGTTTCTGTGATTTCAACGGGTGGCGCGCTGACGTCGCAAGCCATAACTCCTGAAGCCGGGAAACCGGCAGCGAAAATATCCAACCCTTTATTCCCGTTCAGACTGAATTTCACCGGAATCGCCCTGCCGGCATTGACTACATTAACTGCTGGCAGATTGTTTACCGGTGAGAAGAAGCCCGTGAAGTTTTCGCGAATGATTACGGTCGCCGTGCAGCTCGCTTCGCCGGCTGAATTTTCTGCGGTAATGGTAACCGTGTAGGTCCCGGGACTGGCAAACGTCCCGGCCGCCGGAGATTGCGTCTTGATGACGTTGCAACCGGTAGCCACAACTTCATTGAGCAGGTTGGGTATGGCCGCTTCACAGTTGGCGGTTACGTACAGGGTCTTGTTTGAAGCACAAGTCGTAATCGTCGGAGGAGCCGGCGCAACAACCGTAACCGTAAAGCTACAACTCGGTCCCTGCGTACTGGTGCAAGATACCGTTGTTGTGCCCACCGGGTACACCGCACCGGATGCCGGACTGCAAGTGACCGTGCCGCAAGAACTGCCACCGGTTGTCGGTGCCGGGTAATTAACCACGGCGCTGCATCCCGAAGTGGCGGTCTGGGTAATATCGGCCGGGCAGTCAATTGAGCAACCGGCAGAGCCTTCACCCGTCACCGTCACCGTAAAACTACAAGTGACGATACTGCCCGGGTCGCCGGTCTGACAGGTTACCGTCGTTGTTCCCTGTGGAAAACTGGAGCCTGAGGGAGGACTGCAATCTGAAATGCCCGCCGGACAATTATCATTGAGAAGCGGCGGCGGGTAGTTGACGACAGCAAGACCGAAGCCCGGCGAACTTTCATTAACCGTGATATTGGCGGGACAGGTGATGGTCGGCGCCTGCGGGTCTTGAACGATGACGTTGAAGATGCAAGGAGCACCGGTGTCGCCTAAGCAAACGACGCTGGTTGTGCCAAGCGGGAAAGCCGAGCCTGACGGCGGACTACAGGTGATGGTTCCGCAGTCGCTCCCGCTGCCCGTAGCCGAGAAGGTTACGGTTGCGGAACACTGCCCGGCGGCTTTCTGAGCGAAAATATCAGCCGGACAATTTACCGTGCAGGTTTGTGGCGTGCTCTCCGCAAGGGTCACCGAGGCGGTAAATGAATTGTCTGTGACGAACAATTCATTGGTGGTGCTCGAAACCGTTGCGGTGCTGGTAATGGCAGCGCCGGGCGCGGCGCCTGCATCCACCTGGAAGACAAACGTAAATTGCGCTGTCGTATTGGCGGGCAAGCTGGCCATCGTACAAGTTGAATTGCCGCTGCCACCGACAACCGGGTTGGTACAGGTAGCTGCCGGACCTGAGAGTTGAGTCTCAGACACAAAGGTCGTGTTGGTCGCTACGCTGACCACCAGTTGCACATTCTGCGCGTCGTTTGGACCTTTGTTGGTTACAAACACCGTAAACGGCGCGCTTGAACCTGCCGATGCTTCAAATGGAGCAAATATCGGAGTCCAGAGGTCAACGGCGGCGTTCGCCGGGTCGCGAACCGTGAACCTGGCAACCGCATGTCCGTTGCTTGAAGCATCAATGGTTTTTACGACCCACGTTCCAACCTGTGCGGAGGTTCCGGTTAACGGAATGGTAATCGAATCCTCTTGCGGGTCGGTTAAAACGTCTGGACCAACTTTAAAGATGTTGCCATCGGGCGTAACCCATTGAAACCGTCGCTGGGGAGGTGAAGGGTTAGCCGGGTCGGTTGAAGCAAGTAGCGATCCGGTTGCAACGGCGCATACGGTATCGCCAAGGTTAAATATCGTTTTCGGAGTCGCGCAGTCAGTGGCAAATGTACTGATGCTCTCGGAAGTCTGCGCTCTGCTGAAAGGAGCACGTACCAGCATCGCCAGGAAAACAAGCATGCCCAAACAGGCAAAGATGGCGATGAAGTAGCTCTTTTTCAGCTTCCGAATCAAACTAAGAGTATTGGAAGCTGGGCGAGCCTTCATTTTCTTCCTCCTTCAGGTTTAGCCGCGATTTAAGCAAATCTGCGGCAACGCCTTGTCTATTGCGAAACGTGATTGGCAAAAATCAGCTGAGCGAGTCCAGGGACTGCCCGCCGATTTAACAATGCTTTCCTGCCCATCAGCAGGACAGAAAGCCGGGGCATTAAACAAGGCGCGTCAGTTCTTGGTCAGGGCTGGCGCAGTGAAGGCTCCCGCCGCCGCGTTGTCTCGCAATATATTATCGGCGAAGGTTGAGGCAACGCCGTTTCCGACCGTGACCCCTGTGCTATTGAAGGATATGGTGGTGCCCGAAACTCGAAGATTGCCCTGGTTGGCTTGGTTGGAATTTCCAGACGACAACCCTGTGCCATTGCCCGTCACCGAGCAATTGACGACATTGATGACCGAAACCGGTCCGGCAGTCAGCACTTCCGATAGGACGCCGGTAGTTGAATTTCCCGAAAAGACACTGTTGCGGGCATCAATGCGGGCATTGTTTCGGCCAATCATGCCAAAGACATTATTTTCCGAGGTGGTTCTTTCAACTACCATATTGACAACTCCGGTGCCGGAGTTTGAGACGAAAATTCCGACGTTGGAATTGTTTCTGATATAGGAATTGGTGACATAGACTTCGGCATTGGCCGTTTGATTGAGTCCGACGTTAATGCCGTTTTGCATATTGTTAATCGTGGTGTCTTCAACATGCAGCGAGCCGCCCGCCAGGAATCTGACCCCATCGAGCCCGCCGGCGCCGCCAGCGCCGTTAATATCCAGTCCGCGAAGAATAACCTTATCGGTGCTCAAGGCGTTAATGATTACCCCGTTGACACTGGCAGCCAAAATCCCGCCGATGGTTTCATGGCAATCAATGGAGATGGATTTGGTAATCGTCACGGCGCCAAATCCGGCCGGATCCAAGCAATTGATTTCGCCGCCCGCAGCGGTTTTCGAGATCGCTCCGGCAAAGGTTTTGCACGGCGCGGTGCGACTGCAAGGGTTGGCATCGTCGCCGACGCCCGATACCCAGGTTCGGGTGGCCTGCGCCTGCGCAAGCGTGCTACAGAACAAACAAACAACAAACACTCCTAGAATATTTAGTGTGAACTTAATGGTTTTCATACTCTCTCCTTTTGCTGAATGTTAATATTGTCAAACTTAAGATCAGTCTCTTTTCAAGATGATCGCCTTTGGCTGTTTATCGCCGTTTAAACTCGGTGCCTATTTCCAACCGCATCTCAACCTGAAAGTAGTAGACCTTAGATGTAAAATGCCGAAAATAAATATTTGTAGCCGGCTGGTGCTGCCAGGTTAGCCGCTACGGTATCGGGAAAGAAACTTTATTTAGGTTTGCAATCGCTGAACCAATGATAATTTGCCGGTTGTAAGCGCAGCTCAATTAAACAAGAACATTTCCTGGCTTGAAGTTGTGAGAAAAAGCCAGTCTCTATTTTTTTATGACCCGATTGCCAATCGTGCGCTTTAAGGTTCGGCTGGCGGGCTTTGAGCCCAGGGTGCAAGATGACGGTGTTTCCTCCTCTCGAAGGCTTGACCGCTATTGCTTTGCTATTTTTTTTGTCTCCAAAAACCGACGACTTCTCCGGTGTCAGCATTCGATAATCAAGGGTTGTCACTTTAATTTGATTATCTCTTTTGTATCGTATACCTGTATTATAAATTTAATTAGGAAGCCTGTGGTAATTACGATTTGGAACTTCTTGCAACCATCTTCTGTAGTAAGAAAATCAATTGCCTTCAGACCTTCGTTGACGTGACGCGCAAACTGTAGTGGGTTAGCTGCATTTTGTCAACAGCCCTTTTGGGCATTTTATAACTCCGGGCTTTCGGATGCCGAATTCCACATGGCATGGTAATAATCAACGACTTCGGCGGCGCCGCCCATCAAATGAATACGCCCTTCTTTCAGCAAAATCGCGTGTTCGCACAGATGCGTAATCATGCCGACGCCATGGGTAACAAATAACACCGTCCGGCCACTGCGGGTGACATCATCCATCTTCCCCAAACATTTTTTCTGAAAGCCCGCGTCACCCACGGCCAGGACTTCGTCAATAATGAGTATTTCAGGGTCGAGATGCGCCGCGACGGCAAACGCCAGTCGCAAATACATGCCGCTTGAATATCGTTTAACCGCCGTATCAATGAATTTCTCCATCTCTGCAAAGGCGACAATCTCATCGAAACGCGCCTCAATCTCGCGCCGCTTCATACCGAGCACCGCGCCATTTAAATAGATATTTTCCCGGCCGCTTAAATCCGGGTGAAAGCCCGTGCCGACTTCAAGAAGGCTGGCGACCCGACCATAGATTTCGGCGCGCCCGGCGGTCGGCTCAATGATGCGCGAGAGAATGCTGAGCAGGGTTGATTTTCCTGCTCCGTTGGGGCCAATAATCCCCAGCACTTCGCCCGGCATCACCTCA
Source organism: Blastocatellia bacterium (assembly GCA_044868105.1). Classification (GTDB taxonomy): domain Bacteria; phylum Acidobacteriota; class Blastocatellia; order UBA7656; family UBA7656; genus JBFMDH01. Next base: position 16,867 of record JBIOWC010000575.1, on the reverse strand, counting down.
AAGCTGACGTCTTTGAGGGCCCAGAGCGTGTCATCCACGGTTTGGCCATTTCTTTGCCAATACCGGAACGGCGCTTTAACAACATTGACGAGGGATTCGCGCAAGGTGTCATATTGCAGGCCGGGCTGCTCGCCGGGATTAATGCGAAACTTCTTGCTGAGATTTTGAACTTTAATAATCGGTTTCATCAGAAAATTAAATCAGTTCTGCAAAATGCCTTTCCATGCGGCGAAAAGTGTAAGCGGCATGGATGAGCAACAAGGTGGTGAAGAGGGTTGAATAGGAGAGCGCCAGCCAATGAAACTCTTTGCCAAAAAGCGCGGCGCGGAATCCTTCAATGATGCCGGTCAGCGGATTGAGAATAATCAACCAACGCCACTCTTCGGGCACCAGACTGGACGGATAGATAATCGGCGAGAGAAACATCCAAATCTGGATGAGAAACGGCAGCGCGTAACGCACATCCCTGTAGCGCACATTCAAGGCCGCAAACCAGATTCCCATGCCCAGCGCTAAAAACGTCGTCAAGGTGACCAGCGGCAACAGCATCAAATAGCTCCAGGTCACCGAGAAATTGTAATAGATCACCAGGCCGATAAGCAGAACCGAAGCAATCGCAAAATCCACTAACCCGGCGCCGACCGCCGCCGCGGGAATAATCAAACGCGGAAAATAGACTTTGGTTATCAGGTTGGTATTGCCAATCAAGCTGTTGGCGCCGCTAACCACGGCTCCGGAAAAATAGGTCCATAACAGCAGTCCTGTGTAAAAGAAGATTGGGTAAGGGACCCCGTCCGTCGGAATGCGCGCCAGTTTGCCGAAAAAGTAGGTGAAGATGAGCATCGTCACCAAGGGTTGTAAAATTGCCCAGAGCGCGCCCAGAAGCGTTTGTTTATAACGGACTTTGATGTCGCGCCAGACTAAGAAATACAGTAACTCGCGGTACGACCAGAGATTTGGCAGGTTCACCGGCACCCAACCCTTGCTGGTCTCGATGACGACGACCGGTTTATCCGGTACGTCGAAGCGGTTACCGACAAGCCGCGCCGCCGAGGGTCTGGCCGCGTTGCCGAGGTTTGCAGAAGCCTCTAAAGGCGCAACCGATGCTTCGTTAGTCGTTTCATTTTCGCTTAAATTCATGGTCATCTTGCTACTACAGATGTCTATCTTTTGCTCTCCCTCTTCAGGCTAATGGAGACCTTACGTGATAGCCTTTGGCGAGGAACAGCATTCAGTCGCCCAAAATCATCATCAGATTTAACTACCCCTTGAGGCGCTCTGATAGTAAGCAGAGAAGGGAGGGCGCTTCTATTGCGAACTAGAGTGTACTGGTGCGGAGCAAACATCGTCAACAAAACAGAACGTTAAGTTATAAGCCGCTGCATTGCTGCTCGAGGTTTCGCAAGGTCTCTACAATGATTCTTTGTTCCATAGGCGTTTTGCTGCGCGCCGTTCCCAGGTACGGACGCGCCTTTCGGCAATCATTTTCGTTGGGACTGAGGGTCAACATCTTTTGCAAATCGCTTAACGCTTCATCATACCGCTTGGCTTCAATGCGAAGCGCCGCCAGTCGCGCATACAGGTCATAAGCCGAAGGCACAGCGGCTAGCGCTTGTTGAAGGACCTCTTCTTCCTTGAACCGGTCTTGCGCTTGATAGACATTGGCCAGCGTTTCGTAGGGGCGAACATTGAACGGATATTCGGCTATGGCCTGGCGCAATAACTGTTCGGTTGCCTGGCGGTCGCCGGCTTCCGATTTGGAAATGGCAAGCAGGGTGGTAAATTGCGATTTTAACAATGATGGATTGCGCAGAATATAAGAGCGCTTCTCCTGGTCAACTAACGCGCTGCCGGTTTGAATCATCTCTTCAGCTTCCGCCGTTCGTTTTTGCGTGATGTACAGTTGGGCGAGCGACAGATAAGCCGGTTCAAAGGTGGGGTCGCTCGCGATGGCTTGCCGCAATATCGCTTCTGCTTGCTGCGGGTCATTTCTCATTAACAGGCTACCCAGATTGGTGGCGGCGCGCGGCGAGTTCGGCACCGCTTCATAATTGGCTTGCCAGAGCGCAAGTTCATCTTTCCAGTCGCGATTGCGAAAGATGGTCATCACCCCTAGCAGACAAATCAGCGCGATGGCCACCCCATAAACCACTTTTCTTGACTCTCGGCTTGGCGCGGCAAACATTTTGATAACCAGTGCCGCAATCAGACTGAAACTCATCATCGGCAGATAAAGATAATGGTCGGCAAGCAACTCGTGATGCGGAATCAACTGACTGACGGGCAAGAGCATGGCAAAATAGGCCAGCACCGCAAACGCCATCAGCGGATTTCGTTTCAGCAACAGGAATCCGCCGGTTACCATCGAACCGATGATGATGAGCGCGGCAAGCGCTCGCCAATCGAGCAAAGAGGTGGAAATTTCAAAGGCGCCGAAATACTGGGCGATGGGCGTTGGATAGAGGAGTTGCTTCACATACCAGACATGGACGCGAAGGACGGTCAGCATGGTGGCCAGGAAACTGCCGCCCCAATAGGTAACCCCTTCCGAGTTGACGCGCCCGCTGGCGTTTCTGACAAACAGCATGTACCAGGTGAAAGCGACGGCGGCCAGCGTCAGCGCCAGATAAAGCCATTTGTCCTGCCCCAAGGCCTTGCGCGTGACCGCCAGCAAGCGCCGCCCGCCTGAGCCGCTCTCTTCCTTCCATAAAGCGCAGAAGTTCCAGATAAAGATGACCAGTGGCAAACTCACCGCCATCTCTTTCGCCATCAGGCCTAGCCCCCAGCAAACCAGGAAGAGCCCGAAATACTTGTAGGATTTGTCGCTGCGATATTTCAGATAGCTCAAAAATCCCGCCAGATAGAACAAGGTAAATAACACATCGCGCCGGCCTGAGATATAGGTGACGGCATCGGTTTGAATCGGATGAACGGCGAAGATTAACGCCGCAAAAAATGCGGTGAGCGATTCGAGTTGGAAACGCCGGGCGAGATGAAAGACCAAAACGGAATTTGCCGCGTGCAGCAACACATTGGTTAAATGAAAGCCAAAAGGTTTCGCTCCCCAGAAGAAAAAATCTATCATGTAGGACAGATTTCTTACCGGTCTATAAGAGTCAAGCAACATCTGAAGAAGATGAGAAAAATCGCGCGGACGGCTGTAAATTAAAACCAGATACTGATCATCGAAAACAAAGTTATTGCCTAAACTGTTGGCATAAATCGCCAACACAAGGATGACCAGCGCGCTGCTTGCGAGGTAAGGTGTGCGGGTTTGTTCGCGCAAATCAAACGGGCGTTTGGCTGTTTGGGTTTTTGAAATTCGATTGACTTTTTTTTTGCGTACTTCAGCGGTTTTCATCTTTGATTGGCAGATTGCAATGGGTGAGAAACCTTTATCTCACAGAGCGGTCATTTTGAAAATTTGGTCGGCTCGCCCAGATGATGAGCGATATTAAAAAATCCGCTTGGTATCCTTGCTGCGCTTAGTGAGCTTGACGAGAAATCTGCGCAGACTCCCTCAACCCTTCACACACAAGCCGGGTTCTCCCAACGTTCACCAAGGGCACAAAGAATACTGTGATGTTGACCTTATTTATCCAACACGACCGAAAATTTCAGGCTCTGGTAAATTCCTTTTGTAATAAAGGCAATTGCAATATATCTTAATTTCTTACGCCGCTTCTATCTTATTGCAGGAATTGTAGTGGGCGCAATCCCGACTGTTTATACTCTCAATGAGCGATACACCCAAAAATTTGCCGCAAAATTCGGTTACCATTTCGGTTGTTGTGCCGCTCTTCAATGAACGCTCCTCGCTCCAGGCCTTATACGAACGACTCAGCCAATCATTAAGTGCGATAGCCGAGAGGTATGAACTGATCTTTGTTGATGATGGCAGTACGGATGGCGCGATTGAATTGCTGAAAGAATTGCGCAGCCACAGCCCGGCGGTCAGATACATTCGCTTTCGGCGCAACTTTGGCAAATCGGCAGCCCTCGCGGCCGGCTTTCGTCAGGCGCGTTACGCTATTATTGCGACCATTGACGCAGACCTTCAGGACCAACCTGAAGAACTACCCTTACTCATCAATAAACTACAGGAAGGCTATGACCTGATTTCAGGCTGGCGTTATAAACGGTCCGATAAATTCACCCGGCGGTTGGCCTCGCAAATTTATAACCGCGTCACGGCGCTGCTCACTGGCGTGCGCTTGCACGACATTAACTGCGGTTTGAAATGTTATCGCCGGGAGGTGCTCGATGAAGTGATGGTTTATGGCGAACGTCACCGCTACATTCCTGTGCTGGCGAGCTATCGGGGCTTTCGTTTAGGCGAAGTAAAAGTTGAACACGCGCGGCGCGAACATGGGAAATCGCGGTTCGGCATGGAGAGAATCTTTGGCGGCCTGTTTAGCTTGCTCACCGTCATTTTGATGACCCGCTATACGAATCGTCCGCTGCACTTCTTTGGCGTGCTCGGCATTCTGTTAGGTTCCGTCGGCACAGTGATAGACGCTTATCTGATTATCGGCCGAGTCTTTTTTAATTACTGGTTGAGCAATCGCCCCCTGCTGATTATTGGCACCATGCTGGTAATTATCGGCGTTCAGTTTATTCTCTTCGGATTGCTTGCCGAGATGGTCGCCTTTTCGTATCGCCGCGAAGATGATTATTCGGTGGTCGAAACCAGCGAAGCGGAGGCCGGGAGACTATCAGGTGCGCTCGACCAACGGGTTGAAGTAAAGAGACAAAAAAGCAGTCGCTAAGCGTTCCCCTTTGATTAAGAGCTACCCTTAAATGAGAGTTACCCTGATTGGACCCGCATATCCGCTGCGCGGCGGCATCGCCCATCACACCTACTGGCTGCGACAAGCCTTAATCGCGCGCGGTCACGAAGTGCAAACGATTTCCTTTCGCCAGCTCTACCCGGCGCTCCTCTTTCCCGGAACCACGCAATTGGATAACAGCCAGCTCAAGCTCGAAACCGAAGCGCTGGCGCTGCTCACCTCGCTCAATCCGCTGAGCTGGCGTGCCGCCTTCAAAAAAGTAATAACCTTTGCGCCCGACGTGGTGGTGTATCAGTGGTGGCATTCCTTCTTTGCGCCGCTGGTCGGCACGCTGGCCAGAGCTATCCGACGCGCTGGAGTCAAACAGATAATCGAGTGCCACAATGTCTTTCCGCATGAAGGCACGCCGGTTGACCGCCTCTTGCTGGCTTACGCATTCGCGCCGGTTGACCTGTTTATTGCCCACGCCGAAAAGAACCGTCAGGATTTGGCGGCCGTGGTTCCCGAAAAACCGGTGCGCCTTTCTCCGCTGCCGACGCTGAACGAATTCCGCAGTCAAAACCGGGCAACCCGCGACGGCCGAACCCTGCTCTTTTTCGGAATGGTGAGAAAATATAAGGGGCTGCATGTCTTGCTTGAAGCAATGCCAAAGGTATTATCTGAAATTGACTGCCGATTGCAGGTAATCGGCGAGTTTTACGACGCCATAGAGCCATACGAGCAACAGATTCAAAAGCTCGGATTGGTGCGCCAGGTTCACCTGGAGAATCGTTATGTTGCGAATGAAGAGGTGCCGACTATTTTTGAACAAGCCGACGCGCTGGTGATGCCTTACCTGCGCGCCACGCAAAGCGGCGTGGCCCAGATTGCCCTGTCAAATGGCTTGCCGGTCATTGCCTCAACGGCTGGCGGGCTCAGTGAAACGATAACTGAAAACGTCAACGGACTCCTGTTTCCACCGGGAGATGCCAATGCGCTTGCCGCGCAGATTATCCATTACTTTACTCATCACCTCGGTTCGCGATTCGCTGAAAATCTGCGCCAGATGGAACAGCAAAAATCGAACTGCACGATTGTTGAAATTATTGAAGCGACGATGGACAAAAGATGAAGCGGTGAATCAACCTTTCGCCAGGTCCCACAGGCTTGAAGCCCTCAGTTGATTTAAGGTTGCGAGGCGGCAAGATGAGTATCGCGGTCGGCCTATGCGTCGCCCCTCTCACTCTCCTTCAGGTGCTTCGTATTCGTTAAGGCTCGCGCAAGCCTGTTTGAAGGCGAGCATCTGTTTGTCGTATTCAGCGCCGCGCTGTTCGCCGGCTAACCCGACACGCTTGACCTGCAAAGCGAGTTTCATGGCGCATTGATAAAACCAAACCTTGGCGCGCGTGCCGTGCTTACGAAGAAAGAGCAATTGACTGCGGTAAAAATGATAGAACATTTCCGGTTTTTTATTGGCGCTTGATGCGCCGCCGTGATGGATGACCGTTGCAGCCGCTGAAAAACAGATAGACCAGCCGCGCCCCTTTAACCGATGGCAGAGGTCTTCATCTTCCGAATACATAAAAAATTGTTCGTCAAATAATCCGATTTCATCGAGCGCCTGGCGTCTGAGCATCAAACAGGCGCCGTCAATCCAATCCATTGAACAATCCAGGGCTTGACTATCGGGTCGCGGAAACTCGGTTCGACACGTATAACGCGACGGTAAAAATTGATTCACATTTAAGAGTTCAAACGCTTGATTTAAAGGCGTGAGAAAATATCTGGTATTGAAAACTTCCTGACCGAGCCCATTAACAACCTGGCATCCGGCGGCGCCACAACCCGGCTGTGAGCGCAGCAATGAATAAAGCACGGGCAAGGTTTTCTCGGTTAAACGCGCATCGCTATTCAGGAGCAGAATGAAAGGCGCGCGGGTTGCTGTTACGCCTTGATTGCAAGCCGCGCCAAATCCCCGATTGTTGGCATTGGCGATAGCCAGGGCTTGCGGATAATCTCGGCGAACCGCTTCAAGACTTTCATCCTGTGAAGCATTATCAACAACAACCAGTTCAAGGTCTAACCCTTGTTGGTTTTGCGTTATCGAAGCCAAACACTGAAGGAGAAGTTCTCGCGTGTTATAGCTGACAATCACAATGGCAACCTGGGGTGTCGCATTCATTCGAGAGAAAATATTGAACTTTTACAGTCCGTGTCAATCTTGCATAACCGGAGCCCGGGACGTTATACCTTTGTCCGCGATGTCATCGGAACCGTTAGCGAGTCAGCAAACCGAGCCCCGGGTCTCGGTCATCGTGCCCTGTTACAACTCGGCGCGCACCATTCGCGAGTGCTTGCAGGCGATCTGCAATCAACAGACCGCCATTGCTTTCGATGTGACCGTAGTTGATAGTTCGACGGATAAGACGCCGGAAATTGTGGCGCGCGAATTTTCTTCCGTACAACTCATTCACCTCGACGAGCGCCGATTTCCGGGGGCCGCGCGCAACCTTGGCCTTCGCGCCACGCGCGCGCCTTACTGCCTAATGATTGATTCGGATTGCATAGCGAAGCCCGATTTGATTGAACGCCTGATGGCGCGACACGAGGAAGCGGATTATGCTGCTGTCGGCGGTTCACTCGCCAATGGCACCCCCGGAAGCTTGAGCGGCTTGATCGGTTACTTAATCGAATTCAAAGAGTTCATGCCCTCGGCGCCGCAACGCTTAGAAAAGAGTATTCCAACCGCGAATCTGGCTTATCGTCGCGAGGTGTTAGAGCGACTGGGCGGTTTTGATGATGATATGGAGATGGCGGAAGACATCTTGCTGAACTGGAAAATCTACAGCGCCGGCGGGCAGTTGTTATTCGACCCCAAGATAGAAGTGACCCATTTGAACCGTACAGGCTGGCGAAAAATTCTATTGATCCAGATTGATTTCGGCCGGACTTCGGCCCTTGCCAGACGGCGCGGCGGATTGCCGGGTAAGGTTTTATTGCGTTATCCGGCACTTATCTTTTTGATGCCCCTGGTCAGAACCGTCAGAGCCTTTGAGTGGTTTGCAAAGTATGATCGGAAAACGCTCGGCGTATTTTTTTTTATTTGGCCGCTGTATCTGCTTGCCGCCGCTTTCTGGTCATACGGATTTCTTCAAGAAGCGCTGCGGGAAGATTCAATCAGGTGAAGCGTAAAAAATCCGAAATCATAGTCGGTAGGCGGAAAGGTGAATGGCGGTGGTTGGACTTGAACCAACGACCTACGGGTTATGAATCCGTCGCTCTGACCACCTGAGCTACACCGCCGTAAAAGAATAGGCATTCTAGCATTCGCTTTTTTCATGCCGCAAGCTTAATGATTTTGCCTTTTATTGGCGCATCAACTATGATGCCTCATCATACAAAAGAGGGTTCCCGGTTCCGCAAGACAAATCACCAAATCAGGGGAGAAGTACGCGATGGCTAAGCCAGTAGTCTATGACGCGATTGTTGTCGGTTCAGGCGCGACGGGTGGCTGGGCCGCCAAAGAACTTTGTGAAGCGGGGATGCGCGTCATTGTTTTAGAAGCGGGTCGCAAGGTTGACCCGGCGAAAGAATACACCGAACACAAATGGCCCTATGAAGTCAAATACCGGGATACCATCAGTCCAACCCAATTATACAAACGTCAACCGGTACAGTCGAAATGCTATGCCTGCGATGAATTCGGCAATCAGTTCTTTGTTGATGATATTGATAATCCTTACACCACCGCCAACGGCAAACCGTTTGACTGGATTCGCGGTCGCCAGGTCGGCGGGCGCACCTTGATGTGGGGCCGACAATCCTATCGCTTGAGCGATTACGAATTTAAGGCCGCCAGCCGCGATGGCTACGGCGACGATTGGCCCATCGCCTACGCAGACCTCGCGCCCTATTACGATAAAGTTGATCTGTTTGTCGGCATCAGCGGCAACCCCGAGGGGCTCGAACAACTCCCCGACGGAAAATTTTTGCCGCCGATGAAATTTACCTGCGGCGAATGGATGCTGAAAAACGCCGTCGAGCGGCGCTGGAAAGAGCGCCGCATCACCATCGGGCGTTCGGCCATCCTGACGAAAAATCACAATGGGCGCGCCGCCTGCCACTGGTGCGGACATTGCGAACGCGGGTGCACGACCTATTCCTATTTCAGCAGTCCCGGTTCAACGCTTCCGGCCGCCGCAAAAACCGGACGCCTGACCTTGAGGACAAATGCCGTCGCCAGTCACCTCATCATGGATACCAACACCGGCAAAGCCAAAGGTGTCGCCTACCTTGACCGGCTCACCAAAAAAGCCCAAGAGGTTTACGGTAAAGTCGTCGTGCTTTGTGCTTCGACGCTGGAATCAACGCGCCTGTTAATGAACAGCGCCACCCGGCAACACGAAAATGGCGTCGGCAATTCGTCAGGCGTGCTCGGTCAATATCTGGTTGACCACACCTATTCGATTTATGTGGGTGGCCTGATTCCTCAACTAAGCAAATCGCGATATAACTTTGATGACGGGCGCAACAACGGCATCTACATTCCGAAATTCCGCAACGTCGGCAACGATAAACAACAAAAATACCTTCGCGGTTATGGCATTCAAGGCAGTTCGCAACGCGGCATGCTGCCGACCAATCTGCGGATGATTCCCGGTTTCGGGGCTTCGTTTAAGAAGATGGTGCGTGAAGTGGAAGACCCCGCGCCTTTCGGCCTGGCGGCTTTCGGCGAGATGCTGGCGCGCAAAGAAAACCAGGTGACCCTCAACAAAGATAAAAAAGATGCCTGGGGAATTCCGGTTCTGCACATTGATTGTCAGCATTCCGACAATGAACGCGAGATGGCCAAAGAAGCGCTGGAAACTTTGAAAGAGATGGCCACCGAAGCCAAATTTGAAATCCTCTACACCAACGGGCATCTGGCGCCTCCGGGACTGGCGATTCACGAACTCGGCACCGCGCGCATGGGCAACGACCCGAAAACTTCGGTGCTCAATAAATTCAATCAAAGCTGGGATGTGAAAAATTTATTTGTTACCGATGGAGCTAGTTTCGTTTCCTCGGGTTGTCAAAATCCGACCCTGACGATGATGGCGCTTACCGCACGGGCCTGCGACTTTATCGTCAGTGAAAGCAAACGCGGCAATTTGTAAATTTCAATAATTTGTAAATTTCAATAATTTGTAAAGTTCAATTACGGTTCTAATGATATTTTGAGGGGCGTTCCGCAGAACGCCTCTTTTGTTTTAGGGTTGCCTCAGATAAACTTTGAGCGCCTAGTTTCAGACACCTTGCGCGACTTATTGAAACCCTTGCAGGTTTACAGCGTTCAAACCCTCGCGCAAACAAATTAGCGGTGTTTTCAATCTCGTTGCGCCAAAGGCGCAATCTCTGAATTTCAAAACACCCGCTTAAAAGCAAATTCATCATCGGAGGTTCATTGTGCAACCTTCTTTCAACAAGCGGTTAATTCTTTCAACGCTCACCCTGGGTTTACTTCTTCAAGGTACGGCTCGCAAAACCCTGGCGCAGAACGAAGCGGCGCCGTCAAAGTGCGATGCAACCCGGGCATTTTTATTGATTGACCAACAACTTGAAGAAGCGAAAAAAATTGAAGCGACGAATAAAAAAATTGCCGTGATGATTCGCGCTGCCGATTTGCTCTGGAAAGCGAAAGAGAGTCAGGCGCGCAAAATTTTCGCCGAGGCCTTTGATCTTGCTGAACAGCATTTCAAAGAAAAAGGTGACGAATCCATACGCGATGGTCGCAGTTTGACGCTGCTGCCTGACCAACGTTTCCTGGTGATGCAAGCGATTGCCAGACGTGACGGCGGGTGGGCAAAACAGCTCGCCGCGCGCATTTCTGAAGAAACCCGTAAACAGGCTGAAGCGACAGCCAGCGAAGCGAAAAACAAAACTTCTGAGGGCTATCAACAGAAAGTTGAAGATAAACTTTTGCAAATGGCAATCAGCACGGCGGCAACTGACCCGCAAACCGCCGCCGCGTTTATTCGCAGCACCTTCAGCTATCCGCTCTCGTCGTCAATCGCGCGAGCGCTTTATGAGATACTGAATGTCAACCAACCCGTTGCCGACCAGCTTTATCAGGAAGCCGTGAGAAATTATGCCCAGGCGCCCATCAATGAATTTTTGCTGCTCGCGGCTTATCCGTTTCAGCGTGAGCGCAACATCGGCGCCGAGATGTATATGAGCGGGTTTGGCAAACCGAACAGCCAAACGCCCAACGCCGCCTTGCAGCGACTCTTTATTGAAACCCTGATGCGCCGCGCTGAAGCGACGCTCAAATTACCTGAACAACCGATCAGCGGGGTTTACAAATTGCCTGAAATTTCGCAATTGATTATCGCTTTAGAGCATCTTGAAAGCATTGCCGCTCAGTATCAACCGGCTTACGTTGAGCGCCTCGTTGAACTGAAAACCTTTCTTAATGGCGCGCTCACGCCTGAGATGCGGCAAGCCCTGGGGCAAATAAAAAATCAACATGACGACATCGCTCTGCGACAGGATTCAAACGGCGACGCCTTCGCGAAATATTCCGACCAGGCCGAACGCGAAGCCAATCCCGAAAACCGTGAAAGGCCGTTGGCCTTTGCGGTGATGGGCGCCTCTACGACAATCAATCTGGATATGGTGCTCAGCCTGATTCGTAAAATAGATGATGAAAAACTGCGCCAACAACTGCTCACCTTCACCTATTTCAAACGCACGCAACAAGCCATAAAAGACGGCGATTTTTTTCAAGCTTCACAACTGGTAAAGCAGGTCGAGCAACTGGATTTGCGGGCTTACCTGGCATATGAAATTGCGGCAGCGGCCTTAAAAAAAGAGAACGAAAAACCGCGCGCCAGGGATACGCTTGATGAGGTGTTGCTGCTCGCCTATAAAGCGCCGCATACCAACGAAAAAGCGCGAACCCTGCTGGGCGTGGTTTTTCTTTATGCGAAGATTGAACCCTTACGCGCCTTTGAAGTGATGACCGAAGCGGTTAAGACCATCAACAACCTTGATAATCCCAACTTCTCAACCGGCTATGTACAACAGAAAATCGAAGGGAAATACTTCAGCTCCTTTCATAGCTATGAGGTTGAGGGCTTCGATTTGGAAAAAGTCTTTCGCCTGCTGGCGCCGCTCGATTTTGAAGGCGCCCTGTACCGCGCCAGAAGCTTTGATGACCGCGCCCAACGCAGTTTGGCGATTCTCTCCTTAGCTGCTTCTTGCCTTGAAGAGTTAGAAAGGCAAAAACCGCAGGAGGACAAGAAAAAGAAGTCGGCCGAGCCCGCGACGAATCCGCCATCCGAAGAGGTGAAAAAGCGTGTGCCGCGCCAGCCGAAAAGTGACAATTAATTTGCCTGGTTAAAGGCAACTCCTGGTTAAAGGCAACCCTCGGTCGCCACCACCGGCGGTCGCGACAAACATCAATCTGCTCTGCACAAAATTTCAATTAATAGCTATGCTTAGGCTTGCGTTGTCAATTAAGCGCCCTCCTCAACACGCAAATTTCTTTGAAAGGAGAAGCATCCAGATGTTATCCCCTGCTACAACGATGGTCTTCGAGCGCCGGAGCCGGCGTTCAAAATCAATCAGAAATTTTCTTTCAATCACCTTAATCTTGGTTCTCATTTCCAGCGCTGCGGTATCCGGTCTAGCGCAGACCTTTCGCGGTAAAATTCTCGGCACCGTGACCGACCCGCAAGGCGCGGCGGTTGCCGGCGCCAACGTCAAAGCCAAAAATATCGGCACCGGCATTGAGCGCACCACCTCAACCGACGAAGCCGGAAACTTTGTGATTGCGGAACTCCCGATAGGCGATTATGAAGTAACGATTGATGCAACCGGTTTTCGCCCTGCGAAAGTGACCGATGTAAAAGTTGAAGTCGCCGGTGAGCGGCGCGTTGATATGGCGATGACTGTCGGGCGCGAAGAGGTCGTCGTGGTAAACGCCGACACCTTGCAATTGCAATCCACAAACAACACCCTCGGCGGCACCATTCAAGCGCAACAGGTGGTTGATCTGCCAATTAACGGACGCGATTTCACCAAGTTTTTGGTTCTCGTACCGGGCGCCACCGGCGACCCATCTGGGGCGACGGATTCACCCGGGTCATTCGGACTCTTTAGCGCCAACGGCAATCGCGGACGCGCCAATAACTTTCTGCTTGATGGCACGGATATGAATGACGGCTATCGCAATTTGCCGGCAATCAATGAAGCCGGGGTGTTCGGAACGCCGGCGACCATCTTGCCGGTTGAAGCGATTGCCGAAGCGGCGATTCTGTCAAACTTCGAAGCCGAATACGGCCGCAATGCCGGCTCGATTGTTAACATCGTGACCCGGTCGGGAAAGAATGATATTCACGGTTCGGTGTTTGAATTTTTCCGCGACAACGCGCTGGATGCGCGCAATTATTTCAATCCGAAAACCGATTCAAACGGCAACCCGCTGCCGCAAACCGAATTTCGTAACCAGCAATTCGGGTTAGCGCTTGGCGGTCCGTTTGTAAAAAACAAAACCTTTTGGTTTGCCGCCTACGAAGGTCAACGCGAAAATGTCGGTTTGAATTCGGTTGCTCGCGTGCCCGACCCGCGAGAAATCGCCGCGCTCGGCGGGGCAAAAAATTCGGTGATTGCGGCCCTCTTGGCGCGTAACCCTTGGCCGACGCCAAACAACCCCGTGCCGCTCTTTGACCCGTCGCCGAATCTCTTTGTTACAACCCCCGCGAAAAATAATATTCACAGCCTGATTGCCAAGATTGACCATTCGTTCAACGAACACAATGAACTGACCGGGCGTTACTATTTCGGCGACAGCGACCAGTCATTTCCGCTGGCCATACTTGGCGGCAACGTCTTGCCGGGCTTTAACACGGTCACGCCGACAACCGTAAACCTGGTGGCGCTCTCTTACCTGAAAATTTTTTCGCCAACGAAAGTCAACGAAGCGCGTTTCGGATATAACCGTTTCGATGAAGGCTTCTTCCCCGAAGACAGCGATTTCGACCCGCGCACCATCGGACTCAACACCGGCATTCAAGGCGCACAGGATTTCGGTCTGCCCTTTATTCGCATCCGTAATGACCCGGATTTCGGCTCCTCCATTGCCTCGCTTGGCGCCACGCTTTCCGTGCCGCGCGCCCGCGTCGATACCAACTGGCATTTCATTGACAACCTCTCTTTGAAGTACACCAAGCATGACGTAAAAACCGGTTATGAATTCCGGCGCACCTTTGTAAATGCTTTCTTCGATGCCGGCTATCGCGGACGGTTGGATTTTGCGTCGCTTGAAGATTTCCTTTCCGGCAACCTGAGCGGCGGACGCGCCGCGATTGGCGATTCGCGCCGCAACACGTTTCAAAATTCCCACGCCGTTTATCTGCAAGATAGCTACCGGTGGAATTCGCGCCTGACTGTGAACGCCGGTCTGCGCTATGACTACTTCGGGGTGATTGGCGAAAAGCATGGACTCTTTAGCAACTTCACACCGCAACAAGGCTTGTTTTTAACCGATAGGCTTTATGACCGCGATGTGAATAATTTTTCGCCGCGACTCGGTGTGGCTTATGATGTCAATGGCAAAGGCAAGACCGTCATTCGCGCCGGCTGGGGGTTATTTTACGATGCCTTTTCCCAGGATTTCTTCGTTGGACAATTGCCCTTCAATACCTTCAATCCGGGTCCGGCCTATAACCCGGTTGGACCGGCAGCGATTCTCTTTTCATTTTCGACGGTTGACCACATCAGCCCGGGGGTGCCGGTTTTTACGGACTTTTTAGACTCCGATGTTTTTGCGGTTGATCAGAATTTACGTACCCCTTATGTGCAAAATTACAACCTGAACATTCAACAGCAACTTGCGAAAAATGTCGTCTGGCAAATCGGTTATGTCGGTTCGACGGGCACCAAACTTTTCCGTTATCGTGACATCAACCAACCGGTGAACCCGGCGGTTTCAACCGCCAGGCCGTTTGATAACGGGCCCTTTGCGCCATCGGGCGGAACCTTTTTCTATGTCAATTTCATCGAGACTTCATCGAACTCAAACTACAACGCGTTGCAAACGAGTTTGAGTTTGCAAAGTTGGCATCGCCTCTCTTCGCAAATTAACTACACCTGGTCGCATTCGATTGATAACGCCTCGGACGGGCAGGATTATGTGGCGAATGCGACGCAACCCGACAACAGTTTTCGTACAGACCTGGAGCGCGGCAATTCAAATTTCGATGTGCGTCAACGATTTGTCTGGACCTTTACCTATGACATACCGAGCCTCTGGAAAGCGCATCCGCGCCTTGGCGAAGGTTGGCAATTAAACGGCATTGTCACCCTCAGAACGGGCGCGCCGTTTCATGTCAATCTATTCGATGATTATAACGGCACGGGTGAGTTCTTTCCGCGCCCCGATATTGTTGGCGATCCCTTTGCGGGAACCCGGGCGCCGGATAATTTCCTGAACCTCTCGGCTTTTGCCGTGCCTTGCGAACTTGACCCTAGCGGCGATGGCAGCGCGGCTTCGTGCATACCGGGGACCCAGCATTTTGGCAGCCTTGGACGCAATGCGCTGAAAGGTCCCGGCTATCGCAACTTCGATGTGTCGCTGTTTAAAAACACCAAGCTGACAGAAAAGCTGAACCTGCAACTGCGAGCCGAAGTCTTTAATGTTTTCAATCATCCGAATTTCTCGTCGCCGCTGTTGCCGGGATTTTCGGCGGATGCCAGTTTCAATGGCATTGACCCGTTGACGGGGCGCGGCATCGGCTTTTTGCCGATTACGGTTACCCCGGATGTCGGCATCGGTAACCCGTTTTTAGGTGGCGGCGGATCGCGCAATATTCAACTTGCCGTCAAACTCACATTTTGAGCGGTTAAGGAGAATCAGCGAAAGCCGCTTGTTCTCCTTAAACTTTTGCCATTAAGTTTGTATAATCACGGGCGGAACCCATTAAAATTTTTTCACCCTCACTTCAGTGGAAGGAAAATCGAAAGGAGCAACAGATGAGAAAAACACTGATCTATTTGGCGATGGTCTTGCTAACTCTCAGCGCCTCGCTGGCGGTCACTGCCAAGACGAGTGACGATAAAGTAATGACCATTACCGGCGAAGTTATTGATCAACCCTGCTTTGAAGGCAAAGGCGGAGCGCGCGGCGAAGCGCACAAAGCCTGTGCGCTGTCTTGCGCCAAACGCGGCAACCAACTGGCAATCGTTGATGCCAAAAATAATGTCTATTCAATCACCGGTGATTATGCCGCGAACAAAAACGAGAAATTAGTTCCCTTTGTCGCCGAGATGGTTGAAGTCAAAGGCGTCGTTACTGAAAAGGACGGCAAAAAATTCATTGCCGTATCTTCGATTAAAAAAGCAGAAACGAAGTAAGCCGGCGATGCAGCAAGTATCTTGTAGATTGTCTATGGGCGAGGCCTACTCGCCCATTCTTTTTTATAGCCGGTAGACGGAATATCTTTTTGAGCGAGCCATGACAGCAATGGATTTTGAGATTGACGAAAGATTGGCGCACGCCAAAACGCTTCCTTCAAGCGTTTATTTCGAGGACGCGTTTTTAGCGCTCGAGAAGCCAAGAATTTTTCATCGCACCTGGCAGCTCGTCGGACGCAAGGAACAACTGCCGGAAGTCGGCAGTTTTTTCACCACCGATTTAGTCGGGGAACCGTTGGTGATTGTGCGCGGCAAAGACGAACAGCTTCGCGGCTTTTTCAATGTCTGTCGCCATCGCGCCGGACCGGTCGCCAAAGGCGCAGGTTGTCGCAAGGCTTTTCAATGCGCCTATCACGGTTGGACTTATGCGCTTGAGGGGCAGTTGCTTGGCACCCCTTACTTTGAGGGAGTCGAAGATTTCAATAAAAACGACTATGGACTGGTGCCCGTAAGGGTTGACGTGTGGGAGCAATTTATCTTTGTTAATCTTGATTTTGCCAGCCCATCGCTTGCCGAATTTTTGGCCGACCTGCCTGAGCGAACCCGCCCCTGGGGCCTGACAAAAATGCAATTCGTTGAACGGCGGGATTATGTGTTGAACTGTAACTGGAAAGTTTATGTCGACAATTTTCTCGAAGGCTATC
>JBIOWC010000574.1:0-6725 GCA_044868105.1 Blastocatellia bacterium | reverse complement strand
CGAAGAGCGTGCTGGCAGCAAATACAATGACCAGATAAAGCGCTAGAAATGGCGATTCAACATCGCCGGTTGAATAGACCAGCCAGGATACAATGCCCAAATCAACCGAGAGTTGGATGTAAGCAAGTATCTGTTGTGGCAGGGTGGTTTTGAGCGCGATGTAATAAAAGATAGTTAAAAGAAAGGTAGTCAGGGCGACCGGAACCATGACCGGCGCAAAGGGTCTGGTGGCTTCGCTGCGTTCAATCAAGGCAACAGCAACCAGTAACACGACTGCTATCAGGAGCCGCGAAATCAGGAGCCATTGAATCTTTTTCTGCATAAGGCAATTTCCGGTTTTCGTTGCAACCCATTCCCTGGGTCATCGCCAAAATAGTAATGACCGCCATAACAGGAACACGTTGTTAAATACCCTGTGAGGGATTTTTATAACCGGGGGGTTGCTTCAGTTTGAATCGGTGATTTCAGGGGGATCAAACCATCTCACAGGCTGAAATGCTGATTATTAAAACAAAGAGCTGCGAAAATAGACTCAATCAATTTGCTGGTATCTTGCGCTGAAGAAGAAGAGCTTTTGAGCCAAATTTTCACACGCCTCACCATACCATATGGATGACCGTTTGCCAATAATTTTCGCAGTATCGAGGGTTTCTTAGTGTACTGCAAAATTATTTATAAGCCACGCCGTCACCGCCGTGGCAATTTGCAGGAAACACGGACTTCAGGTAGCGCTGACTGAAGCCGGTGTTTCCTATCTAGCAGATAAACATCAAACCTGGATGTTGTGCTTTTTAATCATGCCGTAGAGGCGCGGGCGATACACGCCGAGTAAATTCGCGGCGGCCTGTTTGTTACCTTTGGTGCGTTCCAAGGCGGCGCTGACCACAACTTTTTCGATTTTATCAAAAATATCCTGACGGCCATGTCCGTTTACATCGGCAAATTCAGGGGCATTATTTAAAATCAGCCGGCCGATTTCCTCAAAGCTAATATCCGATTCCAGCAGATTTTTATCGGCTTCGGGCAACGGCGGTTTTGGCGGGCTGACAATCACATGGGCGTTGCCATTGGCACCCGATAGGATCTCTTCCTGGGGTTTTTCATATTCGGTTGATTCGGCGGTTGCGGTTGCCGTTGCGGCGGCGGCCTTAGCTGCGCCTTGACCAAACGGCAACATAGAAGCTTCGATGATTTCGCCTTTGGCGAGCAAAACGGCGCGTTCAATGACATTTCTTAACTCGCGAACATTTCCCGGCCAGTTATATTCCAACATCAAATCTTGCGCCTCTTGCGACAGGGCATAAACCGGACGCTTATAGGTTTCGGCGAACTCCTGTAAAAAGTGAGCCGTTAAGTTTTGAATGTCTTCACCGCGTTCGCGTAAGGGTGGGAGATGAATTTCAATCGTATTGATGCGGTAATAGAGGTCTTCTCGTAATCTTCCTTCGCTGATGGCATCCAGCGGATTACGATTCGTCGCTGAAATCAACCGGAAGTTGGCTTCCTGCGGTTTTTCACTACCCAGGCGGAAATAGACCCGTTCTTGCAGCACACGCAGCAGTTTGGGTTGCAATTCAATCGGCATTTCGGCAATTTCATCCAGCAATAAACTGCCGCCGTTGGCTTGACCGATCAGTCCGGTCTTCTCGCTCGCCGCGCCGGTAAAAGCACCCTTGGTATGGCCAAATAATTCCGATTCAATCAACTCTTTTGGCAAGGATGAGCAATTAATCTTCACCAGCGGCTTCTTGGCGCGCAGGCTGCGATAGTGAATGGCGTTGGCCACCAGCTCTTTGCCGGTTCCCGACTCGCCGAGCAATAAGATATTGGCATCCGATTCCGCCACATTATCTATCAGATCATAAATCTCCTGCATGCGCTTACTGCTGCCGATCATGTTGTAATAAGAGTTTCGGTTGGTCAGTTTTCGTTTGAGCTGTTTGATCTCTTCAGCTTGTTGACGGCGTTCCAGTGCTTTCTCTAGCAAAACGATTAATTCATCAAATTCAACGGGCTTTTCGATGAAGTAAAAGGCGCCTGCCTTGGTGGCTTCGACGGCTTTTGAAACCGAGCCATAACCGGAAATCATGATGATTTCGGTTTCCGGTGATAGTTCTTTGATTTGCTTGACCAACTCTATGCCGTTTAAATCGGGGAGCTGCAAATCGGTCAACACGACTTCAAATTTCTCGGCGTTGATTAATTCCAAGGCGTGTTTGCCGGTTTCTGATGTCACCGGCTCATACCCTTCCGACCTCAAGTAAGCCGTCATCATCTCCAGCGTATCAACGGCATCGTCTATGACTAAGATTTTTCGACCGTCCATAATATTTCTCCTAACAGATTATGAATTAGCTGCTGTCCCTGACTATTTCAACAAGCAAGACTGGCTTCAGGAACGTCCTGTTAATTGACAAATGAGCGCAATCAATTTTTCCGGTTCCACAGGTTTCGAGAGGTGAGCTTGAAAACCTGCCGACAGGGTTCTCAACTTATCCGTAACGCTGCAAAATCCTGAAAGTGCGATCGCAGGGATCCCGCCCCCCTGTTCCACGTTTAACTTCCGTAATTTCTCAATAAAATGACAACCATCTGTATCCGGCATCCCAATATCGGATACAATCACATCCGGTAAATTGCCGACCCGATTCCCATTCAGTAAAGACAACGCTTCGTTTGCTGAAGCCGCAATCGCCACCTGTGCGCCATAATAATTGAGGATTACGCTCAACAACTCTCTGGCATCAAGTTCATCATCTATGACTAAAACTTTTAGCCCTTCAAGAAGGGTATCAAAATTCATCGCTTTTCTCACTTCTTCCATACTGTCAAATCTTTTACATCAGTTCTGCGTTTCCTGCGGGTTATTGATTTGCTGGGGCAATTCAATGAAAACCGTCGTCCCTTTGCCTTCTCCGAGGCTTTTGACACCGAGAACTCCACCGTGCAATTCGATTAAATGACGCGCGATGGATAACCCTAGCCCTAAACCGCCATGCTTTCTGGTGTGAGAGTTTTCGGCTTGCCTGAAGCGCTCAAAAATATAGGGCAAGAAATCCGAAGCAATGCCGATGCCGGTATCGGTGACGCTAATCACCACGGTTTTTTCGTCAGCGCTGAGTTTTACCAGGATACGTCCGCCGGGCGGCGTAAATTTGATGGCATTGGCAAGGAGATTGCCCAACACTTGCTGCAAGCGTTCAGCATCACCATTAACTTGCGGGAGGTCTTCCTGAAAGTCTGCCTTTAAAGTTAAGCCTTTCTCTTCCACCAAGGGTCGCAAACTTTCAATCGCCTGACTGACAAAGGTCTGCGGGCTGAGCGGAGAGATTTGCAGGCGAATCTTGTCCGAGATAATCATGGAAATATCCAGCAAATCATTAATCAACAAATTCTGAGATCGGGCATTTCGTTCAATGATGTCCACTGCTTTTGCGGTCATCTCGGGGGCAAGTTTGCCACTTTTGAGCATGGTTGCCCAACCCAATATGGAATTTAGTGGCGACCTTAATTCATGAGAAATAACTGCAAGAAATTCATTCTTTATGCGATTGGTGGTTTCCGCCTGTAGCAATAGAGCTTCTTGAATTTCTCGTTTGGCTGTTAGTTCCTGAGTGAGTTCTCGGGTCTTTACTTCAATTTCAGCGGTTTGCAATCGAATGCGTTCTGCCAGTTTGGTATTAGCCAACCGCAACTCCTCTTTCGCATTCGTGCGTTCCGAATCAAGCTGATGAACCAATAAAGAGTTGCGCCAAAAGATCATTTGAAAAATGATAATTTGGGTTACAGATAACAGCGCGAGTCCTAAAATGGCATCCCAATAACCAGCCTGGAATCCTAAGAATATCAGTCCACCAAGCAAGGCCGGGATAATGATTGCTGATGGGAAAAGATGCCTGGCAAGCATTCCTGCGCTACCTTTACTTCGCAAAATCGCCAGGATCCCTTTATTCGGCCGCGCGCAAAATACACCAAGGGCGAGTGCCATCAATGAGATGGTTGTGAGTGCCGTGCTCAGCGTGTAGACAAGCGATTGATTCCTCAATAAGAATTCATAAATCGCGCTCAGCAGGGAAAAGAAAGCCAGAATAAAAACTATAAATCCCAAATACTGTGCCGGTATTTGCCCTTCTGCTGTCTCGTTATCAATGGCCAATAACCCGATGGCTAAAAGTAAAAAGCTCAGCGTCAGATTGAGCGGCATTGGCATAAGATAGGGGTTTTTCAGCGCTAATAAATTAACCGCTGATATTCTGTCAGCATCCAAATTCGTGACTCCCAAGGCTTGAATAAACAAAATTAAAGCGAAGCAAATAACGAGAGTCGCAATAATCTTACCGGCAGGTTGAAAAATAACTCCCTTCCCTTTATCCACTTGAATTCTTCGCAATAACAACATATGAATTCCCGATAGCATTAAACACAGTAGCGCAAAGACATTTATCGGAGGCATCACGCTCACGCTGAAATGTAATAAATTTCTGATGGCTGGGAGAGCATTTCCAACAACCCAAATTTGTAATGCTATAAGGGCAACCAAAACTGCAAATAAACCGGAAAACCACGTCATCAACCTGAGTCGAGAATCAATATTTGAAATCAAGGTATTCATCACACATCTTATCTATTCTTAAAATTCTGGTATGAATAACGCTTGATTGGTTAAAGGAATCTGTCGCACTATAATTTATGCTAAAAGCGCTCTGATTTTGTTCCTTTAACCAACCAAAGACCAATCATCAGTTCTCTTCATATTCCGGCGCCAACCAGTTAATGCCAGCCATTAATTGAAGCGCCTGAAATGTCGACTAAGCTGATTTACATATTAAGTTCATTTATGCTTTTAATCCGATGAATACAGTTTCCGCTTAACCCTTAGTCAACACACTCGGCTAAGAGTGCAAAAGCTATACCACCGAAAAATATATCTTCTTAAACGATTTACTCTATTTTAGCTTATCAAAATGGGCTCTTATCTTCACCCACCTGGATTAGTTCAGTACGATGTGTACTAAAACCTATACACATTTTTGTAATTCAACCGACAAAGCTTCTTAAACTCTTTATTAATTTGAAGCTTTTACGCTGGCACAAATTTTGCCCGAGAATAGGGAGTAACTATTATTTCTAGAAGGAGAAAATATTATGTTGTGGACGATATTAATGGTGATCTTAATTCTTTGGCTTTTGGGAGTTATTGGTAGCGTCGGAGGCAATTTAATTCACCTTTTACTGGTAGTCGCATTAGTGGTGTTTCTCATTCAAGTGTTATCCGGCAGAAGGGTGGCTTAATTCCGGCTTTCTTAAATCAAGCTGACCAGTGGTCTTCAACTTTTCACTAGATGAGTTGCACATTTTTGGATTTGTAATAACCATCTATATGGAAATAGAAGACCACTGTTTATTAACCAGGCGGTGAGGTCAAGCATCACTACTGTGGTCGTTTATGTATTTAAGGGACGGTACAATAAATAGTTATTAGAAAGAGCTGAAACGCAGACCAGAGAGTGAATTTCATATTGAACGATTTATCGAGCGTTACCTCTAAAGTAGCCTACATCTATATCTTTCATTCCTTGCTGTAATTAGTTTCATTGCCGCTCTCATTGCTTCTTTTAATACTTTGATTCGTGATTTCCCCGGGCTCTAGTAACCCCTGGAATGTATAGACGGTTTTGCAATAATCATCGAGAATATATTGCTGATTGCTCTGCGAATTTGCTCTTTTATTAATGCTTCATCTGAACCAAAGTAGTGACTGATTTATTCTCCCGCCGCTCGTTTTCAAATAATTTCAACACAGAATAGATCTTAAACTTTATTCAATAAATGATAATTCAGCAGTGTTCGCATTCAAGTCACAGGATTCGCGAACTTGCAGTATTTACCCCAGAAAAAGTCAAAACGCTTGGCATTGCTTTTGCTCCGCCTTGAATCGGAGGTTACAAAGTTATGACCATACTATCTTTCTTACTCTTGTTATTAGTAGCAGGTGTTTGTGGCGCAATTGGTCAAGCGATTGCCGGGTTTAGCAGAGGCGGACTTTTGACATCAATCGCTTTAGGCTTTATTGGCGCTTTACTAGGGATGTGGATTGGCGGAGCTTTGGGATTAAAAGAGTTATTCACCATCAATATTGGTGGGAAACCCTTTCCAATCATCTGGGCAATCATCGGGGCAGCGCTTTTTGTAGCCGTAATCGGTCTGATTACCCGTCGAAGGTATGTTTGAGGTTTAGAGGAATCAATAACAATCAATTTTGATAATAAGGAGAGCGACATGGACACGTTGGATGAGAAACTTGCGATAGATGAATCGAATCGTTTAGCGCAACACGAAGCGGTAAAATCTGAAGTGCGAAGTGAAATCAACTCAGAGATAGCTCGCAATGCTGAACAATTGGACACCTCTGAGCAAGCGCGCGCTCAAGTGGTAGGCGAGCGCTTGAAAGATAAGGCCATTGACGAGATGGAATCTACGGAAACCGAAATCGAGAAAGCTCGCTGGGCTGCACGGCTTTCTCAATTCATAGATTATGTTTTTTATTTAATTTATGGACTCATCACCTTAGAGATATTTCTTGATTTAATGGGAGCAAGGCAGGGCAATGCTTTCAGAGAATTTATTGATAATATCAGCGCTCCCGTGCTGGTGCCGTTTAAGAATTTAATGCCGGACCCGGTGAGCGGACGTTTTCAACTCAGGCTATCTTATATTTTCGCCTT
>JBIOWC010000573.1:0-18877 GCA_044868105.1 Blastocatellia bacterium | reverse complement strand
TGACGCTGATGATTATGCGTACATCCCAGACCCGTGTGCGCCCTTGTTGGTCAAGGATTGCGCCACCGGCACGAAAACCGCGAATGTCTCCGGTGAGCGTGGCATCGGCATTTTCTGTGCTGGTCGTGACATGCAAGGCGCGTTGACGTTTAAGAATTTCATCAATCACCGCCTGTGTGAACCGTCCTTCAACACGGTACTTCAAATTTGAATTTTGAAATATGGGTACGGCCAGAATCTTAATGTCTTTTGGCAGGCTGTTACCTTGCCCGGCGCGTTTATAACCACAGACATCGGTTGTGAGGGCTATCAGAATGATGAATAAAAGAGGCTTGAACATCGCGCCTTGATATTAACTTTTCAACCGCCGGCACGCTACCTTGCAAGATGGCAGATGCCAGAGGTTAGTTTGAGTTTTTCAACTGTC
Organism: Blastocatellia bacterium; assembly: GCA_044868105.1. Lineage (GTDB taxonomy): Bacteria > Acidobacteriota > Blastocatellia > UBA7656 > UBA7656 > JBFMDH01. Next base: position 18,450 of record JBIOWC010000573.1, on the reverse strand, counting down.
TTCTAACATCTGACATCTGTTTTCCTTACGGTTTACTTGACGACAATATTGACGAGCCGTCGTGGTATGACGACGACTTTGACCAGCTCTTTGCCATCGGTATAGGCCTTGACCTTTTCTTCGGCGAAGGCTGCGATTTTGACCGTTTCTTCATTGGCATCAGGCGCGACAAAGACTCGGCCGCGCAATTTACCATTGACCTGAACGGCAATTTCAATGGCATCTTCGCGCGCCAACGCTTCACTAAACACGGGCCAGTCTGTAAAGGCTAAACTCTGTTTGTGACCGTAAATTTCCCACATCTCTTCGGCGATGTGCGGCGCAAATGGCACCAGCATACAAATCAAGGCTTCAATGGCTTCACGAGCAAGGGCAATGTCTATACCGGTCACCGCCTGGTTTTTATCAACTGCTAAATCGAATGCGTAAATTTCATTGGTTAACTCCATCAATGAAGAGATGCAAGTATTCAAGTGCATGCGCTCTTCCAAATTTTCCGTGATGGCGCGAATCACCTGATGGGTCTTGCGTTGCAGTTTGCGTTGATAGTCCGCCAATGAATCGGTAACCTTTGCCGCGACTTCTGAGCCAATGATGCGAGTGTGCCATTTATGGACGATGCGCCAGACGCGTGACAAATACCGCTCTGCGCCGTCAAAGCCTTCGTCAGACCATTCCTTGTCTTTTTCAGGCGGACCTGCGAATAACACAAACAACCGCAAAGCATCTGCGCCGTTGCGTTCAATCATCTCCATCGGGTCAACGGCGTTCTTCTTTGATTTAGACATCTTTTCGCTGCGCCCGATGATGACCGGCCGGCCGCAGAATTTACAGGTTTTCTCCTTGCTGACCTCTTCAGGAAATAACCAATCGTGTTCGGGACATTTGTAACTCTCTTTGCAGACCATTCCCTGAGTGAGCAATCTGGTCACCGGTTCATCGAATTTCACCAACCCCATATCACGCATCACCTTTGTCCAGTAACGGGTGTAAATCAAATGCATGACCGCGTGTTCAATGCCGCCAATGTATTGGTTTACCGGCAACCAATAAGCAATGATTTCAGGGTCGAACGGTTGCGTATCGTTGTGCGGGTCGCAATAACGAAAGTAATACCAATTAGAATCAACGAAGGTATCCATAGTATCGGTATCGCGTTTTGCCGCGCCGCCACACTGAGGACAATTGACGTTGACGAATTCGGGTACATGGTCGAGCGGCGAACCTTCGATGACGTTCAGATTCACTCCCTTAGGCAAGACAACTGGCAACTCTGTTTCAGGTACCGGAACCACACCACATTTTTCGCAATGAATCATTGGCACAGGGGTACCCCAATAGCGTTGGCGCGAGATGCCCCAATCGCGAATCTTGTAAGTGATTGCGCCTTTACCAAAGCCGTGCTCTTCGGCGTAAGCCGTCATCTGCTGGTTGGCTTCCTCTGAAGACAAACCGCTCCACTGTCCGGTGTTGACAGTTGTTGTCCACTCTTCGTTTGGCACTTCCAAGGTATCGCCAGGAATCTCTTGGCCATCGGCAGTCAATTTTATTTGGCGAAAAGGTATTTTGTATTTGCGCGAAAATTCAAAGTCGCGTTGGTCGCCCGCCGGAACGGCCATAATTGCGCCAGTGCCATATTCAATCAACACAAAGTTGGCAATCCATATAGGAATCGCTTCGCCATTGAACGGATTGATGGCATATCGGCCTGTGAATCTACCCTCTTTTTCGAGATCCTCAAGCGTGCGTGCCGAGCGATTTTGATTGCGCAACTGGTCAGCAAAGGCCAGCACCTCATCTTTTAATGGCAATCCTTCAACTAATTTGGCAACCAGCGGGTGCTCAGGCGCAAGCACGATGGCATTGGCGCCGTAAATCGTATCAATGCGCGTCGTAAACACGGTGATAGATTCACCCAATTCGGCGATTTTAAAAGTGACATGGGCGCCGCGTGAGCGCCCTATCCAGTTGCGTTGCTGGTCAATGACGCGCTCGGGCCACTGGCCTTCCAAATCGTTCAATGCATCCAGTAACTCACCGGCATAATCGGTGATGCGAGCGAACCATTGCTTTAACGGTTTTTGAATGACCGGGGTATCGCAACGCCAGCACACGCCGCCTGATGCTTGTTCATTCGACAGCGAAATGTTTTCTTTCGGACACCAGTTGACCGGCGACAATTTGCGGTAAATCATGCCGCGTTTGAACATCTCGATAAAAAACCACTGATTCCATTTGTAGTATTCAGGGTCGCAGGTGGCGACTTCGCGCGACCAATCGTAACTGATGCCCATGCGCTGCAATTGCGACTTCATGAATTTGATGGCATCGCGGGTGAAATCTTCGGGGTCTGTGCCGTGTTTGATGGCGGCGGTTTCGGCCGGCTGCCCGAAAGCATCCCAACCAAAAGGATGCAACACATTAAAGCCGCGCATCCGTTTGTACCACGACAGCGCGTCACCGATTGCATAATTGCTCATATGCCCGATATGGGCGCGCCCCGATGTATAAGCGAGCATCTCTAAGCAATAAAATTTCTGTCTGGTCGGGTCTTCCGTAACCTCAAAGGTTTTTTCATCGGCCCAACGCTTCTGCCATTTGGTTTCAATCGCTTGCGGAAAATATTTCTCGTCCATAATCCTATCCTATCTTAAAAAATGTTTAGTTTATTGATGAATGGTTGATTTGTCGAAAGCCTCAGGGAGGCGCGCGAAGTTTATTTTGCCCTTAGCGGGCAAGAAGCGGATTGAGCAGATTCAATTTTAATCTCAACGTATTTGCAAATTTCATAAACCTTATAATAAACAGATCACCAACAAGTGGCAACCAAAAGTTCGGTAATGGGTCAGTGTGAAATTAGGGGGATGAAAATAATTATCGGTAAAAGAACGGCGGTCTGTTGTCAGCGACAAGGTCATCTTCTGATTAGACGGAAAAGGCGGATAAATCGCAATCCGCCTTTTCCGTCTAATCAGAAGATCACTGTTTACTGGTCGTTGGGCGAGACTTTACTTGTTTAGCGCCAATCGAATACCAACCTATTTCATCCTAACCCACTACTACAAGTTCGGTAGGGGGCAATAGGCATGGGATTAAAAGTGAGACGGCGGTGGGTAAAGAATGGGCCGCCCGTTCACAGGGCTTTCCTTGGCGAGCTTTGTGTAACTTGGCGTTCTTTGCGAGAACCCAGTTTAGTTCACGCCAAGTCGCCGAGGGCCGCAAAGCCCGCAACAGCGAATCCCGGTCACGGCTTGCCCCAGAGTTCAGTCTTCGATTTCCAAGTCGCACTTCTAAGCGCACCCCACCGTCAGGTTGAGGTGAAGAAATAAACGCCTAACAAAGGCTCTACCGCTGTAAGTTGTTGCCCGTCCTGATTCGAGCAAATTGACAGAACCCCCATAAGAGATAGCAGAATGACGACCCGCCGGAATCCCCATCAACCGGCAAATAGGCGCACCCATACCTGTATGGGTAAGCATTCCAGGTGGCACGATTTTTGTACTCTCTTGTTCGGTTCATGAATCTCTAGGCTCATTTCTTCGTGAAGAGGAATACCAATGTATAAACAGAATAAGTGGGAAAAACACGTCATCTTAAAAGGCCTATTGGCGGTCGTGCTGATCGTCCAATTTGTGAGCTTGCCAGGCACTGCACAACGATTAAAGGAACAGCCAGGCGCCGCGGGCAATCGCTCCCTTGAAATAGATAGATTTTCGGGTGTATTACAGAACAAACTATCCTCAGACCTTGAAGAAACCATCGGCGCTGTTGATCGCCGGCTCAAAAAAGACAAGCTCCAGCGGGTCATTATTCAGTTGCGAGAAGCGACTGCCGCAGATGAGATGAATGTTCAGCAGCTGGGCGGCGCGGTTGACGAGCAAGCCCTGGCTCTGGAAGTTCAGACCAATCAGATGCGTTCAACGGCCCTGCGCGCCAAGATCGAAGGATTAAATGGACACTTCACCCAAGCGCTTCATCACCTTGGATTCATCACCGCAGAATTACCCCTTTCCCAGATTCGTGAACTGACGGATGATCCGGAAGTTGCCTACGTCACCCCGGATCGAGAGGTCGCTTCATCCGGTCATGTTGCCTTCGCCACGGGAGCGGATTCGTCTTGGGGCAATGTGGTTACGCAATCGGTTTGTCAGGGGCAGGGAGTCGGGATTGCAATTATTGACAGCGGCATTGACGCCAATCACCAGATGTTTACCTTCTGGCAAAATGGCACACAGACCAGCCGCGTGGTTTATAGCAAAGATTTCACCGGACAGAATACGACTGAGGATAAATTCGGGCATGGGACACACGTCGCCACGCTGGTTGCCGGGGGGTGGAATCTGGGTGAAACCTATAACGGGGTTGCCCCGCAAGCCAATCTCCTAAACCTGCGCGCCCTCAATGATAGCGGTACCGGTTCGGTGAGTAGCGTCGTATCTGCGGTTGATTGGAGTATTGCTAATAAATCGGCTTACAACATTCGGGTGATGAATATCAGTTTAGGCACCCTTCCGAAAGATAGCTACATCAATGACCCAATGTGCCGAGCCGTGCGACGAGCCTTTAACGCCGGCATCCTGGTTGTGGCATCGGCGGGCAATAATGGGAAGGACGCTCAGGGGCGCGTCGTCTATGGCGGCATCAACTCGCCCGGCATTGAACCTTCGGCCCTCACGGTTGGCGCCGTAAATACTTTTGGCACCGAAAACCGGGCTGATGACCAGGTAACGACCTATAGCTCGCGCGGACCGACGCGGGGGTACGTGGTCTTATCCAATGGCACTAAGAAGTATGATGATTTGATCAAACCCGATTTGGTCGCGCCGGGTAACAAATTGATTGCCGCGCGTTCTGGACCATCCCGGTATAATTCGAATAGTTTAGTGAGAAAATATCCGGCCTTAGACATCAACAACGGCAGAGGCGATACGGATGGCATCATGTATCTGAGCGGAACCTCTATGGCCGCGCCCGTGGTTGCAGGCGCGGCCGCTATGCTTTTCCAAGCGCGTCCAGACCTCACGCCCAATCTGGTCAAAGCCATTCTGATGTACACAGCTCAACCGCTGGCTGGTGAAAACACCCTTGAGCAAGGCGCCGGATTGTTGAACATCAAAGGCGCTACAGAAGTCGTCAACCTCCTCAAATCTAACGTCACCTCGATGGCCAATGGCACGGCGATGTTGACCGGAAATTTAACCAACCAACAAGGTTCAGGGCAATTTTCGTGGCTTTATCAATCGCCCGCGCCTTGCTATTGGGGAAGAGGGCTGATCACCAATCAGGGATTTCTATACGGCGATAATTTGATGAAATATTATCAAGGGGTTTATGCCAATGGCACCTTGCTAGCGGACGCAACGCCTTACGTCAACGGCGCCCTGACGCGCTCTTCGACACTGACCTCCAGTGGGGTCAACCTCTATTCAGGGGCGATTTCAAACACTGGGACGCTGCTCGCAGACGGCACCTTACTGGCAAGCGGCACCTTGCTCGCGGACGGCACTTTGCTCGCAAGCGGCACGCTGATCAGCGACGGGGTGGTTTATTCCGACTCCTCATCGGGTACTTCGGCGGCTAGTGCCGGGACGGCAATTTTTGGCGATAATACCGCTTGTATGCTGCCTTAGCTGTGAGGTGAAGATGAATCAATATTCAAAAAAGAGCGGCTTGCAAGCCGCTCTTTTTTTGGCGGTGAATTGCTAATGAAGACCTGGTGTTCAACGTTGGCTTGTGACCAATCGTCTGACTACACCCTAAATCCATGATAAGTGCTGATAATATCTAGGCAGCGTTTCTCCGCGCGAATCAGGAAGACCCTGAAAAATAATGGATAGCAAGCTGACCATCGTATTAAGGATAAGACTTTCCTGAGGTCGCATAGAGGCAAGAACGAAAAACGCAAAAACTCTGGCGTCTTCTTGGCTAGTTTTTTCACTTAACCTGCATCGAGAATTGCTGATTAATAGACATTCTGGTTCTACACCGGCATCCTGCTTCACTTCGTCATCGCGCGAGTTGGCTGGCGTTTGCGAAGGACGATTCCCGTCCTCCTCACGTCCAGTGAGGATTCCGGCGTCCTGGCGACGGCCACTCCGCGACCTGACGTGACAAGGACGGGTGGAGTGAGGGCGTCGGTCCTTGCACAGAGGTCGTTTTTCAAGTAGGCTTCAAACACTTTTCTGAGTCATTCATACCGGAGAGTTCATGCAGGGTCATCGGGCAGTTAGGGCGTCTCGACTGGCTGCGCTGGCAGGCTGGCTTGTGCTGCTTGCCGGGCAAGCCGCGCCGGAAAAATTGCCACTCAAAACCTACACGACTTACGACGGTCTGGCACAAGACAACGTCGCCCGCATCGTGCGCGATTCGCGCGGCTTTTTATGGTTCTGTACAGGCGAAGGGCTGTCGCGCTTCGACGGCTATCAGTTCAAAAATTACACGCAGGATCACGGACTGCCGCATCGAGCCGTCTACGATCTGCTTGAAACACGTGACGGGCAGTATTGGCTGGCGACGGGCGGCGGGCTGGTGCGGTTCAACCCGCAGGGCGTTTCGCGCCGCTGGACGGGTAAAGAAACCGAAGCGGCGGCAAAAGACCAATCATTGATGTTCCGCGTGTTTCCCCCTGAGGACCAAGAACCCGGCAAGTGGAATTTGGTCATTAAACAGTTGGCAGAAGACAGCGCGGGCAAGGTCTGGTGCGCGGCCGTCGGCGGACTTTATACATTGGATAGAACCGGGGGCGATGAGACGCTGCGACGGGTCGCGCGGGGACCGTGGCGCGACGGACAGCACGAATTTTGGGCCATCGCCGCCGACAACAGCGGCGCGATGTGGGTTGCGGTGATGAGTGGGATTTATCGCCTTCTGCCTGATGGGAACGTCCAGACGGTCATCACCGGTCTCGGCTTCGTCTCTCTATACAAAGATAGCCGCGGGAGCATCTGGGCGGGACGAGGCGGATTCGGTCAGGCGGGGTTGCATCAGTTCACCTGTAGCGGTTTGGAGCCGCCAAGACTCTTACGGATTTATGACGAAAAGGACGGGCTGGTGAGCCGTTTCTGGCACTACGGCATTCTTGAAACTTCGGATGGGAAAATCTGGGTCGGCAGCGTCAGCGGCGTATCGGCGTCAACCGAGCGATCCGCTGACGGGACGGTGAAGTTTCGCACGATCTCAAACCTGGTGGTCAGCTCGCTCGGCGAAGACAGCGGCGGCAACGTTTGGATCGGCACGGAGAGTAGCGGGGCCTTTCGCCTTTCGCGCTCAGGGTTCATGAGCTTTGATGAAAGAGACGGGCTGAAATCTTTGCGCGGCCTGTCCATCGCCAACGGCATCGGCGGGGAGGTGTATTTCGTCGGGTACAAGAACTTCATTCATCGTTTCGACGAGAATAAGTTCACAGCCGTTTCGCCGTCGGGGATGGTTAAAGGCAGTTGGGGGTGGAATCAATTCCACTTTCAAGACCATGCGGGCGAGTGGTGGATTGCGGGCGATTACGGCGTCGGCTTGCAGCGTTATCCGAAAGTCAGCCGTCTGGAAGAGCTCGCGCACACTAAACCGAAAAGGCTTTACACGGTCAAAGACGGCTTGCCCGATAACATGATTTTCCGCCTGTTTGAAGATTCGCGTGGCGATATCTGGATCGGAACGTGCGGCCCGTCCGTCGACAGGTTGGCGCGCTGGGAGCGGGCGACGGATAAAATATACAGCTACACGACGGCCGACGGCGCGCCTCCGAACAACGGGCCGTCGGCGTTTGGCGAAGACCATGCGGGTAACATCTGGGTGGGTTTATACGCCACCGGACTGGCGCGTTACCGCGACGGGCGGTTTGACTGGTTCACCGAAGAAGACGGCTTGCCCGCAGGGTTCATATCTGACATTTACACCGATAGCCGGGGACGGGTTTGGGTCGCCACGTCAACGGGTGGCGTCATTTGCATTGACGACCCAGCCGCGGAACGCCCCCGCTTGCTCAACCTCTCGACCGCCGAAGGGCTGTCGAGCAATTACACCACCTGCATCACCGAAGACCGATTTGGGCACATTTACATCGGCACCGCCCGCGGCGTGAATCGTCTGGACACGCAGAGCGGCAGAATCAAAGTGTTCACTGCGGGGGACGGGCTGGCCGAAAATTATGTCAACGTTTGCGAATGCGATAAGAGCGGCGCTTTATGGTTTGGTTTCTATCACGGCGTTTCGCGTTTCGTTCCCGAAGCCGACATGCAGAGTGCACCGCCGCCGATCTTCATCAGTGATGTCCTCGTCAACGGGGTGGCGTTTAAGAAGCTCTCCGAACTCGGCGAAACCTCAGTCGGTGGCCTGGAACTGGCCGCCGACCAGCGGCAGATTCAGATCGATTTTTTCGCCCTCGGGTTCTCGAATGGAGAGACGCTCCGCTATCAGTACAAACTGAACGACGCGGAGTGGAGCGCTCTCGCCGCGCAACGAACCGTCAACTTGAACCTCGCGCCGGGCGCTTATCAATTCCTCGTCCGCTCCGTCAATGCCGAAGGCGTCGTAAGCCAAACGCCGTCCCAGGTCCTATTTTCGATCGCGCGCCCGGTCTGGCAGCGCTGGTGGTTCTTGGCGCTGGCCGCCGCTTTATTCGCCGCGGCCATCTACCTGGCCGACCGCTACCGCGTGCGGCGCCTGATCGAGCTTGAGCGCGTGCGGACGCGCATCGCCACCGACCTCCACGACGACATCGGCTCGAACCTCTCGCTTATCGCCATGGTCAGCGAAGTCGCTCGTCACCAGGTCAATCAAGCCGACTCGCCGGTTACCGATCAACTCGCGCTTGTCGCCCGCACCTCGCGCCAGTCCGTCGACGCCATGAGCGACATCGTCTGGGCGGTCAACCCCAGGCGAGATCACCTGCATGACCTGGTCGAGCGTATGCGGCGGTTTGCCAGCGACACCTTCGCCGCCCTCGACATCGATTTCCGCTTCGCGGCGCCCTCGGCAAAGTTGGATATGAAGCTGGGGTCGGAGTTCCGGCGGGAGGTCTATTTGATCTTCAAAGAAGCGGTCAACAACCTGGCCAAGCATGCGCAGTGTACCGAGGCCGAGATTGACGTACAGGTCGGCGGCGGGCAGTTGACGATGGTGGTGCGCGACGACGGGAAGGGTTTTGACCCCGACTCGGCCAACAATGGCTATGGCGGCAACGGGCTGGCGAGCATGCGCGAGCGGGCGGCAGTCCTGGGCGGGCGGCTCGACCTGGCCTCAGGAGCCGGCGCTGGCACGACCGTCACGTTGCGAGTTCCGCTTGGTCGCCGCCGGCCGCGGGGCGCGAAAAATAACCACCACGGCCCGCATCGCTAGGTAAATTCATAGTGACGTGGGCGTCTCGATGGTGTAGGTTGAAAGTGCGGCAACCCGCGTGACAGAGGAAACGAGCTATGAATGAAAATGCGTCAACCGCTGAGAAGGTCAGCAAAATCGTCATCGTCGAAGACCACCGCGAGTTCCGCGAGAGCCTCGCCTTCATGGTCAACGCCACGGCCGGCTACCGTTGCGCTGGCGCCTTTCGCACCATGGAAGAAGCTGTGGAGAAGATCCCCGCCCTCGCACCCGATGTCGTGCTGTCGGACATCGGCCTTCCCGGCATGAGCGGCATCGACGGCGTGCGGATTTTGAAGGAACGTTACCCGCAACTGCTCATCCTGATGCTGACGGTTTACGATGATGATGACCGCATCTTCGACGCCTTATGCGCGGGCGCGTCAGGCTATCTATTGAAGAAAACGCCGCCCGCCCGGCTGCTCGACAGCCTGAAAGAAGCTGTCTGCGGTGGCGCGCCGATGTCGCCGGAAGTGGCGCGGCGGGTAATCGCCTTGTTCCGCGACATCCGCCCGCCGGAGCGGGTCGATTACGATTTGACGCCACACGAGACGCGGCTGTTAAAGCTGCTGGTCGAAGGCCACAACTACAAGACCGCAGCGGCGGCGCTCGGCGTGACGACCGCCACCATCTCTTTCCACCTGCAACGAATCTACGAAAAACTGCAAGTCCACTCCAAATCCGAAGCCGTCTCGAAAGCCCTCCGCAACCGCCTGGTTTGAGATCCGCCGCCTTCCCCTCAATTGCCCCCTGCTTCAGCTAGAGGCCGCAGAGAGGCAAACCCAATCCGGCTTTAGCCAAAAGTAGAACACCCAAGCTGGCCTTGGGCTCCAGCCAAAACAAGACTTGGTCTAAAGCCCAAAGGACTCTCCGAATCTGCCGACCTCCAGCTTCTCCTAGAGGCAATCGAAAGCATACCTTGCAACTGGATCACTGAAAGGCCCGCGCGGGCTTTTTCTTTTTGTCCCCTTGCACAGCCTTCGCACGGCTTCACGTCGCTATGAATTCACCTGGTGACTTGCCGGGGTGAAGTGTAGATACTACGGGCGTCGAAGCCAGTTCGACGACTTATGGAAGAGAGAAAGCAATTTTAAAAAGTAAAAGGAGAAGGTGGCAATGACAATCAAAACACATCTGATAATGGCGACGTTCCTGCTGATTTTGATGGGGGCGCTGATTCAGGCACAAACGACTGGGCAGACCGGGAAGACGGGGTCAGCAAATTCCAATCAATTGGGCGCGGCACAGATTAACGCCGGCGCGGCGGCGGTAACCGGCAATGGCACGCCGGGCCGGCTGACGAAATGGCTGGGCAGCAGCACGTCGAGCTATGTGGTAGGCGACTCGTTGATCTTCGAAGACAAGTACGGCAAGGTCGGTATCGGCACCCTCACGCCGACTTCACTGTTCACCGTGCAGGGGATGATTGAAACAACCTTGGGCGGTTACAAATTCCCTGACGGGACGGTACAGACGACAGCGGCGGTGAGCGGGTTGCAGAGCATCTCTCACGACGACACGTTGAAGGGAGAAGGAACCGCGGCAAGTCCGCTCGGCATCAAGGTCCCCCTCCTGCTGCAGGGAACCCGAGAGGTCCTGACCGCATTCACAACGAACGATTCCTGTATCGGGTGCAGCGCTATTAATGGCAAGGCTAGCTCGAATGGGATAGGCGTATCCGGGGCAGTGACTAGTTATTCGCCTGTTCAAAACACCGGGGTTCAGGGCGTCAGCGACAACGGCTACGGCGTAATCGGACAGGCATACACTGGCGTTGGCGTGGTTGGTGTTGGCTTCACTTCAGGGCTTGCGGGCAAATTCTATGGGGACGTGCAAATCGTGCCAGGCAATCAAACGCCCGGCAACCTTTCGGTCAGCGGCATGTTGTCAAAAGGGGGCGGCTCGTTCAAGATCGACCACCCGCTCGACCCGGAGAATAAATACCTCTATCACTCGTTTGTCGAATCGCCCGACATGAAAAACATCTACGACGGCGTCGCCACGCTCGACACGAACGGCGAAGCGGTGGTGCGGCTGCCCGAATGGTTCGAGGCGCTCAACGGTAATTACCGCTACCTGCTGACCGCCATTGGTGCGCCCGCCCCCGGCCTCTACGTCGCCGAAAAACTTTCACACAACCAGTTCAAGATCGCCGGCGGCGCCCCCGGGCTAGAAGTCAGTTGGCAGGTCACCGGCATCCGCCAGGATGCTTACGCCAACGCCAATCGCATCAAGGTTGAGGTCGACAAGCCTGAGCACGAGCGCGGCACCTATCTGCACCCCGAGGCGTTAGGCAAGCCCGCCGAGCGCAGCGTCGAGTGGGCGCGCAACCCCGAATTGATGCGCCAGATGAAAGAAGCCGCGACGGCGGCGCAAAAGAGAGAGAACCAGTGATTCCACGGGGCGACCGGGCAAAGCGCGTCCGGTCACCCCAGGCAGCGCCCTATGGCGATTCTTCCAACGTTGATCGATAAGGAGAAAGAGAAGATGATACGCAAACCTTCACCCCGCACCCTCAGCGCCTTCGGCCTGGCCCTGTTGCTGTTGATCGGCGCAAGCCCGGCCGTGGCACAAACCAGCGCCTTCACTTATCAAGGCAAAATCGACGTCAGCGGCACCCCGGCCAACGGCGCCTTCGACCTCCAGTTCAAACTCTTCGACGCCCTGGCGGGCGGCAACCAGCAAGGCTCGACCCTCGCGCTCGACGAGGTCACGGTCACCGGCGGCCTCTTCACCGTCTCGCTCAATTTCGGCGCCTCGGTCTTCAGTGGTGCCAATCGGTATTTGGAAATCGGCATCCGCCCTGGCAGTGACAGCGGCCCCTACACGGTGCTGGCACCGCGACAAGCGGTCACCGCGACGCCCTATGCGATCAAGAGCCTGAACGCGGCGACGGCGGATGGCCTGTCGGTGGCGTGCGTGGGTTGTGTGACGAGCAACCAGATCGGCAGCGTCTCGGGCGGCACGGTCAATGGCGCGATCCCGGTGGCGAGCGTGCCGGCCGGCAGCGCCAACTACATTCAGAACGGCGCATTGCAACAGGCGGGGGCGAGCTTCAACATCAGCGGCAACGGCACGGCGGGCGGTACGCTCGCGGCTAATATCGTCAACGCAACAACGCAATACAACATGGGCGTCAACCGCATGTTGAGTAATGCCGGCAGCAACAATTTATTCGTGGGAACCAACGCCGGAATCAACAACACGGGCGGTAGCAATACATTTGTCGGCTCCGGCGCCGGGATCGCCAACACCTCGGGCGGAGGGAATACCTTCGTAGGGAATTTCGCCGGATGGGTCAACACGACAGGGAATATTAATTCCCTGTTCGGCTACCTCGCCGGTTCGGCGAACACGACCGGGCTGCGGAACTCTTTCTTCGGCAGCAGCAGCGGCGCGGCCAACACGACCGGGCAGGACAATTCATTGTTCGGCGCGGGTACTGGGGGCACGAACCAGACCGGCTCGTTTAATTCCTATTTCGGTTCAACCGCAGGTTATTTATCGACCGGCAACAACAACTCCCTCTTCGGTTATTACGCCGGGCATGACAGTACCGCTGACAACAATTCCTTCTTCGGCTATCAAGCCGGGATCCTTACCACGACGGGCGGTGACAATGCGTTCTTCGGCGCCAACGCGGGGCATGACAATAAAGCGGGCGCATCCAACGCCTTCTTCGGCAGCGGCGCTGGCCAGGCTAACCAGACGGCCAGCGGCAATTCGTTTTTTGGATTTGAAGCAGGGTTCTCAAACACCTCGGGCGCAGAGAATGTGTTCTCAGGGTTTCAGGCCGGACGCGCCAACAAAACCGCCAGCAACAATTCCTTCTTCGGCTACAAGGCCGGCGCGGCCAACTTCGATGGCATCAACAACTCGTTTTTCGGGCGCAACGCCGGAGATTCGAACAACAGCGGCAACAACAACTCGTTTTTCGGCGCCAACGCTGGCGATGCAAACTTCAATGGCAACGACAACGCCTTTTTCGGGCGCAACGCCGGAGCGCCCAACGTGACCGGCAGCAGCAACGCCTTTTTTGGAGCCGGCAGCGGACTCAGCAACACCACAGGCAATAGCAATGCCTTTTTCGGAGCCAGCGCCGGATCGAGTAACTCGACGGGCGGCAACAACACGCTCATCGGCGCAAACGCGAATGTCGGACTGGGCAATTTATCTTTTGCCAGCGCCATCGGTGCTGGCGCGGTCGTCTCAACAAACGATTCGCTCGTTCTGGGACGGGCTGCGGACACGGTGCAAGTGCCAGGCAAACTCGTCGTCACGACGCTCGGCGCGGCCGGCTCGACGGCGCTTTGTCAGAACGGCTTGAAACAGATTGCCACTTGCTCATCGAGCATTCGCTATAAAACTCACATCAACGCTTTCAATCCAGGCATGCAACTCATCAATCGTCTGCGGCCGGTGACCTTTAACTGGAAAGCGACGAACGAGCCGGACCTGGGCTTTGTCGCCGAAGAAGTCGCCGCGGTCGAACCGCTGCTCATCATCCGCAACCCGCAAGGCGAAGTCGAAGGCGTCAAGTACGACCGCATCGCCGTCCTGTTGGTCAATGCCGTGAAAGAGCAGCAGGCCGTCATCAACCAACAACAACAACGCAGCGAACAGCAGGCCGCGCAGATCAGATTTCAGCAGCAACAGATCGAGGCTCAACAAAAACGGTTCGAGCGCCAGCAGCAAGAGATCGATGCCTTGAAGCATTTGGCGCGCCGCGTCGTCCGCACGGCGGCTCGCCGACCGGCCACCAGACGGCCGTGAGGAGCGAAGCCTTCCTCTATCAACCGCACAAGCATGGACAAAGCAAACTTGAATGAGGTGACAAGATGAGAACCGGTGCACGATCTTCCACGCCAACGATTATCTCAGTACTCTGCGGGCTGCTAGCGGCGGCGATGCTGCTGGCGCCGGCGGCGATGGTGCAACAACAGGGTGGCAATTATACGCTCTACCCAACGGTCACGGCGGGCGGCGGCGGCACCAGCTCGAACGGCGCGACCAGCCTGAGCGGTACGATTGGGCAGAACGCCTTGGGGGTCTCTTCAGGCGGTGCCTTCACGCTCAACGCCGGTTTCTGGCAAGCTGAAGCGCCCTGCGCGCTACCGCAGATCACCGCCCAGCCGCTGAGCCAGTCGGCTTGTGAAGGCGCATCGGTTACGTTCTCTGTCACCGTCAGCGATGCGGGCGTCACCTATCAATGGCGCAGGGATGGCGTGAGCATCAATAGCGCGACCTCCCCGACGCTTACGCTCAACAGCGTCTCGGTGGCAGACGCCGCCGCTTATACGGTTGTTGTCGCGAAGCCCTGCGGCGTAATCGTCACCTCGGATCCGGCGATGCTAACCGTCGCAACCTACATGCTGGCGCCCACTGGCGCATCGCTTCCGGCCTCGGGCGGCGGTGGCAATTTTAACGTCATCGTCGCGGGCACCTGCCCTTGGATCGCCGTGAGCAATGATCCATGGATAACGATCACGGGCAGCGAAAGCGGCGCAGGCAATGGCGTGGTCTCTTATTCCGTCACTGCCAACCCGGGCGGCGGTCGCACCGGCACGATCACGGCTGCCGGCAAGGTCTTTACTGTCTCGCAGCAGGCGCCGACGGCAATCACCCTCATCTCGTTTGCGGCAACGGCCTATAACGAGGGCATCCTGCTCGACTGGCAGACCGGCTTTGAAGCAGACAATCTCGGTTTCAATCTCTATAGAGAAGAGGGCGGCAAACGCCAGGCGGTTAATGCGCAACTCGTCGCCGGCTCGGCCTTGACGACGGAAGCAGCCCTACTCGCCGGTCGGCACTACGCCTGGTGGGATGCGGCGCCCGGCTCACCCTCCACTGCGTACTGGCTGGAAGACGTCGACCTCGACGGCCAGGCAACCTGGCACGGGCCGTTTTATGTGAAGCAGGCTACAGGCAAACCGCCAGCCTCTTCGCAAGCCGCTTTGCTTGCCAGCCTGGGTCGCACGGCTGGTGCGGATAGGACTCGCGCGGTGGAACCGCAGGCCGCCATGCCATCGCCAAAAGGACTGATTCAGCCCATCAACCTCGCGGCGCTACCGGCTATCAAGATCGAGGTTCGCCAAAGCGGCTACTACCGCCTCTCGCAAGCCGAGTTGCTGGCCGCAGGTCTCTCACCGGCAGTTGACCCGCGCTCGCTGCGGCTCTTCGTTGATGGTAGAGAGTTGCCCATCCGAGTCAGCGGCGAAAGCGATGGCAAGTTCGATACGAACGACACGGTCGAGTTTTATGGCGTGGGATTGAACGTGGCCGCGACTGCTACGCGCGCCTATTGGCTGGTCGCCGGCGCACAGACCGGCATGCGGATCGCGAAGGCCAGCGAAGCCGCCGGCCGGCCGGTCAATGACCGCTTCGCGGCGATCATCGAGCGCCGCGACCGCGCGCTCTACTTCTCCTCCTTGCGCAATGGCGAGGCTGAAAACTTCTTCGGCGCCGTGGTCACCGCAAGCCCCATCGAGCAAGCGATGACTGTGCGGGCGATGGCCGAGGAGGCGGAGACCGAGGCGGTGCTCGAAGTCGCCCTGCAAGGCGTCACCCGCACCACCCATCGCGTGATGGTCAGCCTCAACGGCAACGTGGCCGGCTATGTCGACTTCACCGGACAGGAGCGCGGCGTCGATAAAGTGGCCGTGCCGCACTCGTTGCTGCGCGAAGGCGACAATCAGGTGCGGTTGCAAGCCCTGAATGGCGGCAGTGATGTCAGCCTGGTCGACTTCATCCGCATAACCTATCAACGCGCCTATCGCGCCGAAGCCGACGTCTTGCGGTGCACGGCACAGGGCGGCACGGCGGTCACGGTCGCCGGGTTTACCAACCAGCGAATCCGCATCATCGATGTGACAGACCCCGACAGCCCTCAAGAACTCACGGGCGATATCGAGGAAGAGAAGGGCCCGCCGGCGACCGGCTATCTCATCAAGGTCACGGCGCCCGGCGCCGGCGTGCGCCAGTTGCTGGCGTTCAGTGACGATAGGGTGTGGCGCGCCGCCGGCGTCAAAGCCAACCGGCCATCGGGCTGGAAGCGTAGCAGCAACGCCGCCGACTTCGTCATCATCGCGCACGAGCGGCTTGCCGCAAGCCTCAAGCCGCTCGCCGACTGGCGCGAGAAACAGGGCTTGAAGACCGCGCTGATCGATGTCGAAGACCTTTATGACGAATTCAGTTTCGGTCACAAGTCGCCACAGGCTATCAAAGACTTCCTCAACTATGCGTACACCAACTGGCAGCAGAAACCGCGCTACGTGCTGATGGCCGGCGACGCAAGCTTCGACCCAAAGAATTATCTCGGCTTCGGCGATACTGACCTGGTGCCAACGAAACTGATAGATACAGCTTATCTGGAGACGGCCAGTGATGAGTGGCTGGCGGACTTCGACGGCGATGACTTGGCGGAAATGGCGGTGGGGCGCTTGCCGGCGCGCACCGGCCAGGAAGCCGAGGTGATGGTCAGCAAGCTGATCGCTTATGACCAATCACCGCCGGCGGAAGCCGCGCTACTGGTCGCCGATCAGAACGACGGCTACGACTTCGAGCAGGCGAGCGCCGCACTGGTGCCGCTAGTGCCGAATGCGTTGCAGGTCGCTCGGATCAACCGCGGGCAGTTGGACGCGGGAACGGCGCGGCAGCAACTGTTTGCCGAAGCCCGCCGCCGGCAAACCGTCATCAACTACGCCGGCCACGGCTCAACCAATGAATGGCGCGGCGGACTGTTGACCTCTGCGGATGCCGAGGGGCTGGGTAATGAATCCCACCTGCCGCTGTTTGTGATGATGAGTTGTTTGACCGGTTACTTTCTGGAGCCGAGCGCAGATGGGCTGGGCGAGGCACTCTTAAAAGCAGAGCGCGGCGGAGCGGTGGCGGTCTTCGCTTCATCGGGCATGACGTTACCGGGCGGACAGGTAGAGGTGAACCTTGAGTTATACCGGCGACTGTTCGCGGGCGGCGCAACGCTCGGCGAAGCGATTCGGGCAGCGAAAGCGGCGACCGCGGACGCCGACGTGCGGCGGACCTACGTGCTGTTGGGCGATCCGGCCCTGCGGCTGAAGTAATCTGGCTTTGTTGATCAAATAATGAGGCTCACAAGCGGTTCGTGCAAAAACGCAATAGCGCTGACGGCACGGCCATCGGGCCTTCACCATTAGCTTTACTATATCGATAAGGAGAGAAAGAGATGAAATCGACGAAACG
Organism: Blastocatellia bacterium; assembly: GCA_044868105.1. Classification (GTDB taxonomy): domain Bacteria; phylum Acidobacteriota; class Blastocatellia; order UBA7656; family UBA7656; genus JBFMDH01. The sequence goes on along the minus strand of JBIOWC010000573.1, from coordinate 882 downwards.
AATCACACCATTTGTACTGAACGGCATCAAGCTGACCTCGGGGTTGATCTTGGGGCTGGTGTTCGCCTTAATCATCACTTGGTCACATCCACCCCAGTCGGCCCAGGCCTACGCGCCTAAAAATGAACTGTTAGTTCAGGTCGAAGCGAGCCAGGGACATGCGGCGCCGGGCAACTCGCTGGCAGCCAACTTTCTGGTCGTCGTCACTGACGATAACGGCGACCCGGTTACTGACCTCGAACAATCCGATTTTATGGTGGTCAATCACTTCATACTTCCGGGGCAGACCTGTGGGTTCAGTAACCACATCGTCTCGTTCAACAACACGCACAACGGCGCTTACCAAATCCAGGTTAGTCCGGCTGTTTCGGGCTGTACGTGGGTGGAGGGCGACTATCTCGCTCAAGTCGTGATTAACAGTAGAGGCAGCCACGGTCAGGCACCCGCCAAGTTATCGCTGCGGTGTCCCGGCCAGTGCGCGCCCTAGCTCGACGGCAGACCAAGATGCCGAATGAATTTGGGTCAGGCTTCACCAGTGATGGAGGTCATTCAAGGGGAAGAACCTGCTTTGTGACCTTGGTGCTCTTTGTAGGCTTGATGAGACTCTTACGGGTTGAGGCGTTTCGATGAAGATTCCTCACAAGTTCACAAAGAGCACCAAGGTCACAAAAGGCACGTTCCCCAATTGTGAAGCCTGACCTGAATACTAAGCTTGCTCGGTTTTGAATGCTGGTAACCTGAAGGTTCAACCTTGAACTTCGCCCCTCAAACTTGTGCGCTTCAATTTATAGCGTGTCTGAAAAGTCATGAAAGGACGCCATTGAATAGCCTGGGGTCGAAGCCCCAGGACTCGCAGGCCGCAGGTGGCCTAGCCCTGAAAGG
>JBIOWC010000572.1:0-9035 GCA_044868105.1 Blastocatellia bacterium | reverse complement strand
CATAGCGCGCCCCCCACTCCCAGACGCTCAACCAATAGGCCTTCCAGGAATAGGTTGCGGCGATGTATATCCAGAACGGCGAGGCGCCGACCAGACAACCGCAAAGCGCCAGGAGCAGCGAGTAGCCCGCCGGCAGCCTTTCCAATTTTAGATTTTGGATTTTGGATTTTAGGTTGTCTTCAGGACCGGGTGTCGAATGGGCCAGTGGTTGATTTTCTGAGCCTGCATCTGGTGATGGCTGATTTGCAGGTTGGGAACGGTTCTCCTGACTCCTGACTTCTGGCTCCTGATTCTTGGATAGCAGCAGCGCACAAAGCATAAAAAATAATAAATCGAAGAGCGCTTTGGGATTGGTTTGCAGGGCGAGGCCCGCGGCGAGGCCTGCGGCGAGGGCCAGCCAGGCCGATTTGGTTTTCGGCCATTGACTCGCTAAACGCGACCGCACAAACCAGTAAGCCCCGAGCGTGTACGGCAGCGTCATCATATAATCGGTATTGAAGCCGTGAAATTGTCCGGTGGTATAGGTCGTGCTGCCCACAACAAACAGGCTTGCGGCGAACCATCCGGCGCGCTTGTCATAAAGCAATCCGCCGAATAAGTAGAGAATCCAGGCCACCGCTACCGAGTAGATCGCCGCAAAGAGCCGAATGGTCAGAATGTGCGCGCCAAAAAGCTTGAATAACAGCGCATAGAGCAACGGCAGGGCCGGGGGTTTATCAAAATAGATTTCCCTGTACAGCGCCTTGCCGCGTAATAATTCCGCGGCCGCGGTAAACCACAATCCGTCATCTTCAAAAAGGTGTCCGGCATAAAAGATGCGCAAGAAAACGGCGACTACGACGAGCGTCGCAAATATTTTCAATACAGTTGTCCGGCTGATGTCGTTGGCGTAGTCGTTCACAGGTTAGAGTGAAGAGTTCAAAGTTACGGGAACCAGTGTCGGGCTTGACAGCTCTTCGTGTACACCGATGCTTGCGTCTATTTCATCGGCGAGATTGGCCGATGACAACGCTTGAAAATCGAATAGGCGTCTATCCAACAACTGCGAAGGTTTGAGGTTACCTAAAGCCTGCAACATGGAATTTCTGATTTGCGGAATCTCGGTTTGCAAGTCGTTAAGCAATTGCTTGACGCGCTTGCGTTTTAAGTTCTCCTGCGAGCCGCACAAATCACAGGGAATGATGGGGTAGTTCTGGGTTTCGGCAAACGCCGCGATATCTGCTTCGTAAAGGTAAGCCAGCGGACGAATCACCATATTGCGCCCGTCATCGCTGCGCAAAGCGGGCGGCATGGCTTTTAGAGAACCGACAAAAAAGAGATTGAGCAAAAAAGTTTCAAGAATGTCGTCGGCGTGATGCCCAAGCGCAATTTTGGTGCAGCCTTCTTCAACGGCTGTGTTGTAGAGAATGCCGCGACGCAGCCGCGAACAGACTGAGCAAGTCGTTTTGCCTTCAGGTACGAGTTGCTTGACGATAGAGTAGGTATCGCGTTCGATGATGCGATAGGGCACGCCGATTTGTGAGAGATAGGCAGGCAGAACCTCTGCGGGAAAACCCGGTTGTTTCTGGTCGAGGTTGACGGCGAGCAACTCGAATCGCACAGGCGCGCGACGTTGTAAATCCATCAGCAAGGCGAGCAGCGTGTAACTATCTTTGCCGCCACTGAGACAGACCATCAAGCGGTCGCCGTCTTCAATCATTTGGAAATCGGCAATCGCTCTGCCGACGCCGCGCAAGAGTTTCTGCTTTAATTTTTCCGTCTGTTGCGTGTTGGTCTTCATAACAAGAAGGTTGATAGTAGCATAAGCAGTTGTCAGATGTCAGACTCGCTGAAGCCGTTATTCAGGGTATTCAAGTTTCGCTCTCATAGGTAGAGAGCCGATGAGCGGAAGGTTTAAATTTCATCCTCGGATTGAACGGATAAGACCCGATTTTACCGATTCAACCTATCCGCCTCAATGCCGCTTTTCGGCCCCATCCGAAACTACCCTTGCCCTGTTGCAGGCGAACGAATTCGTTCAACAATTCCGTTTAACGATTCCGTTTATAGAAAACCAGATAATATTTTGCGACTTGCCGCCTGACGACTCGGCTACTCACTGCGCAAGACCGGCGACCAATCGGCTTTAAACTGCGTGCCCATCACCAGGCTGATGAGTTCGCCATAATTCGGCGTGGCGTTGTGGGCTTTTAAGAATTGTTTATACATCTCCCATTGCGCTTCGCTGATCTGTTCATTGACCTGACGTTTGCTTTCTTCTTCGGCCATTGCCTGCAAATCGGCTTCGACCGGCGGAGAAAATTTCGGCAACGCTTTACGCGTCGCGTCGTCCGTATTGGTTAATACGCTTCGCAAAGGGATGTGCGAATAGAGCGCCAGCCATCCGGCATAGCGACAAGCCGCATCTTCGGAGCGCAGGAGCGCCAGCAGCCCGATGAAACTCGCTTCCGATTCGGTAGCAAAGCCCGCGAGATGCGCCCATTCATGCGCCAAGGTGAAGGCGCGGTCAAGCGAGTGAAAGCCGCGCGCCACGATGGTTTCGTGACCGAAGGGATTGATAAAGCCGCTGATGCCGCTCGATTCCAGATATTTGTCAAACAACGTCGCTTTCGCTCTGGCAAGCGTGATACCCGACGGCCTGCCCAACTCTTTAAGCAGGGCGTTGTACGACGGTTGAATACGCCGCAACCACTCCGCGTCGGTTGGGAAATCGCCTTGATGTACGGTTTCGACTTCCCGGTTCGCCTGTTCAATGCACAACTGCGCCAATTGGATGGCCGCCTCTTTGTTGATGCGCCCGTCATCATAGGCGACCTTTTGGGTGAGCGGCAGACGCGCATAATTGAAGCCCCAGAGAATTTGAAAGAGCACAAAGGCGGTCGCCGCGAAAACTACCGTGTTGATAAATAAATGGACAACGGTGCGCCAGCGTCTTCCCTTCCCGGCGCAGACAATGCGGCGAGTCCACCAGGCCGGTACGCCGATAATCAAGCCGAGAAGCAGCCCGTCATAAATCGCAAAGGGCAATAGATTCGTTAGCGGCGTAACCAGGGATTGCAGACGCGGATAAAAACCGTTGGCATAAAAGCGTTCAATGAAGGCCGCGGGCAGGTGGAAAAATGTCAGTACGATGGCGACGATTACCGGGGTGATTTTGCCTAGCTCGCGCCGCGAGGGTTTGCGGAAATCAAACCGGCGGGCTTTCGGAATGTTGGTTTCGGCCACCCTTGATTCGCTCATTGCGTTCTCTATTTTGGCGTTCAAATATAAATTCGGCAAAGCCGTTTGCCGAATTACTATGCCTACTCTATCCGTTGGAGAGTTAAGAGAGTTCATTTGAGATAATCAAGTCTTTGCAGAACCTTTGCGGTCTTGGCGTGAAACCTCCTACAAAGATCGGTTCACGCCAAGACCGCAAAGATTCGCAAAGCGTTCTGTGATTTGCTGCCAAAGACTGTCAGGCAGCGACTGGCAATCGGCAATTGAACGGGTTGCCGCTTGTTTACGAGCTAAGATAGAATGGCGCTGCCCGCACAGCCTACGACCCAGCGTACAAATCAGGTGTCTTCTATCATCAAAAATGTTGTAGGTCGCAGGGGCAATAATCCCGCTATTAAAAATCAATAAACGAGGTCTTCAACGTATGGCTACAAACGTACAACCAGAGGCGGCAGTTCACACGGGGGCTGATTTAGACAAACACCCGACAGGGCTTTATGCGCTCTTTGCCACAGAGATGTGGGAGCGGTTCAGTTTCTATTCAATGCTGGCGCTCTTTACCCTCTACATGCAGGACGGCAAAGACGGCTTTAGCTGGACGCCTGCGCAAGCCACCGCGCTGTATGCCAATTATCTGGCGTTCGTCTATGCGAGCCCGCTCATCGGCGGCATCATTGCGGATTGGAAGCTGGGTTATCGCCGAGCCGTCATGGTTGGCGGCCTGTTTTTTATTGCCGGGCACGCGCTGCTGGCGGTGAAAGCCTTATCGGCCGTTTACGCGGCGCTCACCTGTCTGGTTATCGGTAATGGATTCTTTAAACCGAATGTGTCCACCATGGTTGGCAATCTTTACCCGGAAGGCAGCCATTTGAAAGACCGCGCTTACAATATTTTTTATATGGGGATTAACATCGGCGCGTTTACTGCGCCGATTGTGATGGAGATCGTTAAATCGAAGTTCGGATTCCACCCGGCGTTTACGGTGGCGGCTTTCGGAATGGTCATTTCGGTTGCCACCCTCTGGTACTTCAGAAACAAGGTGGAGAATCCGGCGGTAACGGAAGCCAAGAAAAAGGGTGAAAAGATTGCCTTCAAGAAGACCGCAATAGATGATGTGCCGGATTGGATGCGCATCGGCGCGCTCGTTGTTGTTTATCTGATTGTCATCGTTTTCTGGATGGCTTTTCATCAAAACGGTTCGACGCTGACTTATTGGGCGGATGATAACACCGACTGGAATGTATCGGGAACTATTTCAAACGCCATCAATCCATTCTGGATTATTGCCCTCACCTTCCCGCTGGTCGGGTTTTGGCGCTGGCTGGATAAACGCGGCAAAGAGCCCTCAACGCCGACCAAAATGGCGATTGGCATGTTTTTGACGGCGCTGTCATTTTTGATTTTGTATTTTGCGGCAACCACAGGAGAGGGAAAAGAGGTTCGACCGGAGATGTTTGCCTCAGGCTCGTTCCGCATCACCGAGCGCTCTTTGGACGCGCTCAAAGCGGATGGCGTTCCCCAGGAGGTGTTGGACAAAATTCAAAACGCCAAAGATGCGGATGGCAAATTCATTGTAATGGACAAGAAATTTGCTGCGGAAAAAAATGATGCGGGGGCCCTGATTTCAGGCGAGCAGAGGCTCATGGAAGCTTTGCAAAAAGTCATGCCGGGCGAACCAACCAACCAACACCGGACGGCGATTTTAAGTCGCTCCTTCTTGTTTAAAGTTTCGCCTTTCTGGTTGATTCTGGCTTATGCGGTGATTTCGCTTGGCGAATTGATGCTCTCGCCGATGGGGCTCTCGCTTGCCAACAAAGTTTCGCCACTCCGATTTCGCGGCATGATGATGGGCGGTTGGTTTGTCGCCACCGCTATCGGCAACAAACTCACGGCGATTGGCGTGTACTGGACAATTTGGAAACAATCCTCATTCTTTATTATTCTCGGCGCGATGGCCTTCGTCATGGGTATCGTGCTGTTGTTTTTGCTTAAGCCCTTGAAGAAAGCCATGCCCGGCGTTTAAGCGGAAGCAAAAAATAAAAAGGCAAAAGGCAAAAGTGAAGAGGCAAAAATTTCCTCCAGTGGATTTTGCTTTTCAACTTTTGCCTTTCGCTTTTCTCTCATTCAAGAAAATTTCGGAGGAACCATGAACCCTTGTCTCACTAGGCGAAAGACTGCTCTTTTACTCATTATTTTTATGTTCGTCGCGCAGCTTACCCCGACGCTCGCAGGGCAAAAACCTTCGACAAAAGCGACCGAACCGCCCGCTGCGAAATTCGACCTCACGATTGATAACATTATGCGCGGCAATTCGTTGGTCGGTTATGAACCGCGCGCCGTCCGTTGGTCGGGCGATAAAATCTATTTTCAATGGAAGCAATACAACGATTCGCGCGACAAGGATTTTGATACTTACGTGGTGAGCGCCGACGGCAACGGACTGAGAAAACTTTCGGAAGAAGAGGCCAAAGATGCCCCGCCGGTGGGCGGCGACGAGTCGAAAGACCGACGCTACACGGTCTATACCACAAGCGGCGATGTTTTTATCTATGACTATCAAACCGGCGGGCGAAGACAAATCACCAACACCGCGGAGAACGAGGCAAACGCGCGCTTTACCCAAGACGAGAAGAGCATCTATTTCACGCGCGCCAATAACCTCTATGTGATGGCTTTGGATTCGGGTTCGATGGTGCAGATGACCAATATCGTCGCCGCCGGCGCGCCGGCGGCAGGGCCAGCCGTCGCCGGCGGCCTGGGCGGCGGACAAGGCCAGCGCGGTGGCGGCGGACAAGCGCAGCGCGAGTCCGGACAGCAGCGCGGCACCGACAGCCAGGAGTTCATCAAAAAAGAGGAGCGCGACCTGTTAGACATTACCAAACGTCGCGCCCAACAACGCGAAGAAGCCGAGGCGCGGCGCAAACGCGACAATCCGCGCAAACCCTTTCAACTCGCACAAAGCCAATCCGTCAATAACCTGCAACTCACGCCCGATGGCAAATCGGTCATCGCGTCAATCAGCGAGCAGGCCGTCGGGACGCGCAACACCATTGTTCCGAATTACGTGACCGAATCGGGCTACACCGAAGACATTCCCTCGCGCAATAACGTCGGGGATACCCAAACGCGCAATCGTCTCGTCATCCTTGATGTGGCGACCGGCGATATGAAATGGGTCGAGCACGGACAGAAAATCGCCACCAGCGAAGCCAAACCGGATGCGGATGAAGTTCAAGAAGGCGGAGAAGCGCCCGCCAGTATCGCGCAAGACCCGGCCATCGCCGCACAGACCAGGGGCGCGACTTCGTCTGACCGTGATGTGCAACTCTTTCAACCGCTGTGGTCGGATGATGGCACGAAAGCCGTATTGCAGGCGCGCTCTGCCGATAATAAAGACCGCTGGATTTTTGCCCTCGACCTTGCCACCGGAAAAACTCGCGTGATAACCGCCGACCACGACGATGCCTGGATAAATAATTTCGGCGCCTTTACTCTGGGCTGGCTCAAAGATAACCAGCACCTCTATTTTCAATCCGAACGGGATGGTTACGCGCACCTTTACACCATCGCCTATGACGGCTCGGATTTAAAACAACTCACCTCAGGCAAATGGGAAGTTTCAGGCGTTCAACTTTCGAATGACAAAGCGCAATTTTATTTAACGACCAGCGAAGTGCATCCCGGCGAGCGTCACTTTTACCGGATGAACATTGCCGGCGGCGAGCGCGTGAAAATCTCTTCCAACCCGGGCAATAATGCGGCGACGTTGTCGCGGGATGAGAGCAAAATTGCGTTGATTTATTCTTTCAGCAACAAACCGCCGGACCTTTACGTGATGGAAAATCGGCTCGGCGCGGAAGCCAAAAAAATCACCTCGTCGCCGGCGCCGGAATTTTGGAATTACAACTGGATAGACCCGCCGATTATCACCTTTAAGGCGCGCGACGGAGCCGATGTTTATGCGCGCTTTTACAAACCCGCGAATTTCAAGCGCGGCGGTCCGGCGGTAATTTTCGTGCACGGCGCGGGGTATGCGCAAAACGTCCATCGTTATTGGGCAAGTTACTACCGCGAATATATGTTTCACCACTTTTTGATGGAGCACGGTTACTGTGTGATTGATGTGGATTATCGCGCCTCTTCCGGATACGGGCGCGACTGGCGCACGGCCATCTACAGGCACATGGGGGGCAAGGATTTGGATGACCAGGTTGACGCGGCAAAATGGATGGTCGCAGAACATGGCGTTGACCCGCGCCGCATCGGGCTTTACGGCGGCAGCTATGGCGGATTCATTACCTTGATGGCCATGTTTACGCAACCGGAGGTCTTTGCGGCGGGCGCCGCGCTCAGACCCGTAACCGATTGGGCGCATTACAATCATGGCTATACATCGAACATCTTGAACACGCCGCAAAAAGATGCCGAGGCTTATAAACAATCTTCGCCCATCTATTTCGCGCAGAATTTGAAAGGCGCCTTGCTGATCTGTCACGGGATGGTGGATACCAATGTGCATTTTCAAGATTCGGTCAGGCTGGCGCAACGACTCATCGAACTGCGCAAAGAGAATTGGGAGCTGGCGGTTTATCCGGTCGAAGACCATGGTTTCCAGGAACCAACAAGTTGGGCCGATGAATACAAGCGCATATTCAAACTGTTCACAGAACATCTACAGGCTCGTCCTGAGCCTGCACCCAGCAGAAAAAGTAAGTAAAAACACCATTCCAATGACAAATTGATGCCGATAGAGTCAAGTTGCTTATCCCTAATGCAACTTGGCTCTAACTGCTTCTTCGGAAGAAACAATCAAAGAGTTAAGGGAAGGGAGAGATATGGAAACCGCTCCTTATGTGGTCGTTCATTTCGATGCTCCTTATGGGAAGTCCTTAATTCATCTTGTCATTAAAAATATTGGTAGAACAATTGCTCATAACGTGAAAATTAAATTTGTTCCCCCATTAAAAACTGGCTTAGAAAATATTCAAATTGGCGAACATTGATGGGGAACAGCAAGCGTTGCTGATCGAGCAGGGCAAAGGCCGCAAAGACCGCGTGGTCTATCTGTCAGCAGATACTATCGCCAGCCTGCAGGCCTGTTTGCCGCTGCGCCCGGACACCGTGCCGCACGGTTTGTTCTTTTGGAACCGCAAGCGCCCGCAAGGCGCGCTGTCGGCGAAAGGGATTCAGAAGAAATTCGAGCGGTTCGCCAAAGCTGCGGGCATCAAAGCAAGTTGCCATAATCTACGCCACAGCTTTGCGTCGAACCTGCTGGAAGAAGGCGCGGAAATCATGTCCGTCAAGGAATTATTCGGACATTCAACGCTGGCGGCGAGCGAACGGTACGCGCAACTCTCGAACCAGCGGGTCAAAAACCTCTACCTGCAAACGATGCAGAAGGTGATTGAGAAAACGCGGGTTTGAGCGGATGATTGTCGCCAATAACCAGGGTTGGGCTCGGCAGCCGTCAGTTGCAACGGCAACCGCTGCTGATTCCATCGCTTATACGTTTTGTCGGAGTTGGGTTATTGTCGCCGTAATGGTCATTATGTTGTATTCATCACTTAGGTGCTAACATTACTCGCATTTATGCTATGCACGATTAGGTTTACTTCAAAAAGTCGTCAAGGTAACCGAAGATTGTTTTCGTTTGCATCATCAGACTCACATGCCCCTGCGAAGGAACAATTGCTACATGCGATTTTGGCATCGGTTGTAAATCAGCAGAAACACCACCACCGAGTAGTTGATATGTTTTCATCAATTCAATTTTATCCGTACCGTCATTGTCGCCAGAAATGATTAATACAGGTGCA
>JBIOWC010000571.1:0-9072 GCA_044868105.1 Blastocatellia bacterium | reverse complement strand
TATAGCGCGCCGACCGCTCGACGATCAGGTCATAAAGAATCTCCCGTTTCTGTTTTTCAAAGACCTCTGTTTCAAGCCGCTTCTTGAGCGTTGCAAATAGCTCTTTGTCGCCCCACAGTAACCGCGCATCAATCATCGAGTTGCGCGAAATATAATCTTCGCGAGCTATCGAAATGCATTCGTTTAATGAACGAATGCTATGACCGACGGAAAAACCGAAATCCCAGAGCGGGTAAAGAAGGGCTTCATTGAGTTGCGCGGCGACCTCGTCGTCTTTACGCCCTTGCCGCAAAACCATAATGTCAATATCGGAATAGGGCGCAAGTTCCTGTCGCCCGTAACCGCCAAGCGCAATGATGGCAATTTGACCGGCTTGCGACGTGTCGCCCAACAGTTCTTCAACGGCAGTCTGCGCCAGATGCTGAATTAACAGGTCAACGATAAGGCTGTGAGCCGAGACAATCTGCCGGCCGCCAATCCCGAATTTATGGCGCAAGCGCAGGCGTTGGGTTTCAGTCTTTAAGAATTTTTTGAGCGCGGTGAGGCGTTCCGCCACATTTTGCTGCTTCCTGATACGGCGCAGTTTTTCTCCTGCGTGCTGCTCGATATTCGTTAAATTTATTTGCATCGCGGTTGCGCTCAACCCCCGCTAGGAGCAAGCACGATGCCAGAGCTGCCGCCGGGGGCGAGAATAGCACGAAGCCCTCTATTTATTGGGGATTTAACTCGATTTTACCTTTTGGCGGATTCGGCTTGAGGAATAGGTAAATGACAATAATGTAAGGATGAAAAATTGAAAGAACAAATTTGTCTTGTCCTTTTCTTGCCCGTTTAACCGACGCTATCAGGCGGTTGAAGAAGCTATAAATCCCGTTGATGAGCCAGCGTTAAATTTATTGAATTGATAATTATTTCCTGAGGCTGACCTGTTCGACAGGCCTTGAGGGTTGCAAAAACCTCTGGTCAATAAATTTAGTTTTTCAGCTAATAAATATTTTGATTGGTCAGCTAAGTGGCGACGATTGAATTATAGCCGAACTCAGGGATTGAATGACAAAATTGTCAGACTGCAAAGTTGATTTCACATTTATGTCAGCCGAGCATCAAAGCCAGATAAGCGGTGAAAGGGTGACGGGTGACTCGTAGGTAACAAGGGTTACCTAAATTCAAGTCTCGCAATCTCGATTGCTTAGCGAATTCGGAGTGAGTAGAGAAAAATTCCTGCTCACCCCGTCGCCCTTTCACCACTTCTTCGGCTAGTCACCGACCGCTACAAGACGAACCGGCACATATTTGTGATACGGGGTGCCGGCAATTGGGTCACGGTCTTCGGCTGAGGTGAGTTCGTTGATGTGCACACCCGTTCGTTGTCGTTTGCCATTCGCCGGATGTTCCAGCCCATAGCCGTGCGGCAAAGTCACCATGCCGCGACACAGGGTGTCATTGATTTCTACGCGAACTATTGCCGCCGCGCGTTTCGATTCACATTTTGCTAAACCCCCGTTTTCGAGGCCCAGAGTCGCAGCATCTTCAGGATGAATCTTCAGTGCGCCATCCGGGTCAGTCTTGCGCCAAGCCGGGTCGCGGTAAATCGTATTGGCGTTATATGAACGACGTTCCCCGGCAACCAATATGAGGGGGAAATCGGTTGATGGGTTGGGCTGCGTCGTCTCGAGTTCCTTGAGAGCGGTCAGCATTTCAGGAATTTCCAGATGGATTTTTCCGTCCTGATGTCTCAAGAAGCCCCAAGACTCTTCATATTCATTGACGCTGAACATCACGCCAGAATGCGAATTGAGGATAGCCTCAAACAATGCTTCACCCAACATCAGGCCCGCGCCCTCGTGACCGGCGCGACGGACGGCCTCGGCATGTTGAGCGGCAAATTGATGCGCCGTTGCCCATAAGAATGCTGCTGCGGCTGCGCCATCCTTTAGCGTTTTGCCAAGCGTCTCGTATAAAACGATAGGCGCAAATTCCATCCATTCGGGATGCTCTTTTAAGGCTTTCTTAAAGCCCAGGGCAAATGGCGCTCGCCCAAGACGCGCGGCTTCTTCAAGTTCCGTGAACGCTTCGGGCAATTCACCCATGGCGCGAATGATGCGCGTATAGATTTCGCATTCCGGCAAAGTATCTCCCAAAGGCTCAAACAACGGCTTGCGAAGATGAAAAGCGTTTTTGGGAAATTCGAGGTTAAAGAATGTCGCTTCCCACTTCTCGAACTGTGACGAAGCGGGCAACACATAATCCGCCATGCGCGCCGTCTCGGTCATCGCTACATCAATGACGACGAGCAATTCGAGTTTCGCGAAGGCTTCGCAATAGGCCAATGTATCAGCCATCGTGACAATTGGATTGGCGCTGTCTACTACGAGTCCGCGTATGCGATTGGGGTGATCGGTGTTGATTTCCGAAGGCAATATATTCGGTGGAAAAAGATTGCCAATAGCTGGGAATCCGTTGACCTGCGAGCGTGATTTGCCTTCGGGCGAATGGCCAATCAAGGGCACCAGAGCGGTATGAAGATTGATACCACCTGGTTTAGCAAAGTTGCCGGTGATGAGTGAGAGCAGGGCGCGCAAATAGGCATTGAGCGTGCTGTTCAAAGTTTGTTCAATGCCTAAATCGGTTCGCACACAACAACTGCCTGCGCTACCGATAAGGCGAGCGACGTTATAGATCTGTTCAACTTCGATGCCGGCACGTTTCGCGTAAGCTTCAACCGGAATTTGATTGAGCGCGTCATTCACCGCTTCAAATCCGACAGTGTGTTGTTCGATGAATTCACGCGCAACACGGTTTTCGCGGATGATGACCGACAGGATTGCCGACAGTAAAAAGGCATCGGTACCGGGATTGAGTTGTAAATGAATATCCGCCAGCTTCGCCGTTTCGGTGCGTCGCGGGTCAATGACAATCATGGTCTTATGCGGATTTTTATGAATCTCGTGCAAGACTTCACGCGCATTGCGAATGCCATGCGATTGCCAGGGGTTGGTGCCAATGAAGACGACGACCTCGGCATTCTCAATATCTTCGGCAGGATGACAATTCTGTTTGCCGTACAGTCGCCCATCAACCCAGAAGCCGCCGGTCTTTTCCTGCGCCAGCGCGTTGTAATAGTTTTGTGTTCGCATTGCCGTGCGCAACCCTTTGGCATAAGGACCGCCAAGATGATTACCCTGTCCGCCGCCCCCAAAAAATGCCAGCGCGTGCCCGCCAATCGTGTCGCGCAGGTGAACTAACTTGGCGGCAACTTCGGTGATCGCTTCGTCCCAGGAAATTTCTTCAAAGGTGCCATCAGCGCGCCGGCGCAAGGGTGTCGTTAAACGGTCTGCATGGTTTTGGTAATAGTTTAGCCGCTGAGCTTTTTGACAAAGGTAGCCTTCCGAAATCGGATGCTGTTTATCGCCGCGAATCTTGGTGATTTCGCGCTCGTTGGTTTGAACTTCAATCCCGCAATTACGGCTGCAGAGAATGCACGCCGTCTGATGCCAACTGCTGTTTGCTTCACTAAGATTCATAAAACTCCTTTAAGCAATGCTGAGGACTGAGCTTAGGAAACGATGAAGGATGAACAAAAGAAGTAAATCCTAAGTTCATCGTTCAGCGTTCTTCCTTTATACTTTCTTGCTCTCAGTCCTCAGCACTCAAATAGATGGGCGAACAGAAGGGATTACTTACCTGGTCAATGAGTTTCGCTGCTAAGCGAGTCTCGTTATGCGATCAATCCAATTATCCGCCCAAACTGTTCAATTTGAAGATGCCTACTCAAACCAAAGTAATTTCTCTGAAGGTAGCGGATAGTGGTTAGCCTTTTGGCTGCTCCCTATCTCCCTATTTCCCCTTCTTGTTCAGAGAGTTTCATCGCCGCCTGGCGACAGGCTTTCAAAATGTCGGTTGATAATTTTTCATCATTCACAGCGCGCGCCAGCATCAAGCCGCCGATTAATTGAACCAGAATACCGATGGCGCGCTCTTTTTCCGGCGCGTCACCGGCAGGGAGTTGCGCTTCGATGGTCGAAATAAATTGTCGTAAGCGGTTTTCGTATTGTTCGCGGGTCTCTGTGCCGCCGCGCACAACATCTGTGGTGAGCGCCGCGAACATACAACCTTCCATAATGCTGTCTCTGTGGGTGCGGCTTAAATAACTATAGATGAGATTTTGTAAATAGCTCGATTCGTCTGTGCTTTTAAGTTGGGAACTGAGTTTGGCTCGTCGCGTGTCGTAGGAATGAGACATGGCCGCGGCAAATAGGGCTTCTTTAGACTCAAAGTGTGAATAAAAGCCGCCGGCCGTCAGCCCGACTTCCGCCATTATTGCATCCACGCCGACGCCGTCATACCCTCGCTCACGAAAAAGCCGGCCGGCGGCTTCCAAAATCTTCTGCCGGGTTTCAGCCTTATGCTCTTTCGAGTAACGCATAGGGGGATAATATGACGAGCGTAATATTATAGTCAATGGAAATATTAAAATGAACAGGGAAGATTAATTGGAATAGCCTTAAGGTCGGAAGCCGCGCGATTTGATTCCGAGTTGGGAAGGCAGAATGTTGTAAGCCGTCTCTATCCAATCACACAAAATTGGACGGGTATTGCGCGGGTCAATAATCTCTTCAATGCCGTAGGCTTCGGCGGTTCTGAACGGCGAGCGCAACTGGTTCAACATATCTTCTAATTCCTGACGACGCGCTTCGGGGTCGGGCGAAGATTCGATATCGCGGCGATAGGCCGCCATCACGCCGCCTTCAATGGGCAGCGAACCCCAATCGCCTGAAGGCCAGGCATACCGCAGATTCAAGGCATTGGTATCGCCATGCGCGGCACCGGCGACTCCATAACATCTGCGAATCAAAAAACTCACCCAGGGGATGCGCGCTTGATAGATTGCGGCAATCGCCCGCGCACCATAACGCGCTGTTCCGGCGCGTTCAGCACGTGTACCGACGACGAACCCCGGTTGGTCAACGAAATTGACCACCGGCAGATGAAAGGTGTCGCACAAATCAATAAAGCGCGTCATCTTTTCGCTGCCATCGGCATCCAAGCCGCCGCCGAGAAAATGCGGGTCGTTGGCGATTACCCCAACCGCAAAGCCGCTGAGTCGCGCCAATCCGACAACCACAGGTCGGCCGTAAAATCTGCCGATTTCAAAGAATGTATCGCGGTCAATTATCAGTTGTATCAAACGGCGGACGTTGTAACCGCGCCGACGGTCGCGCGGAATAATCGAAAGTAAATCCGGTTCGGCGCGATTTACGTGGTCGTTGGTTTGGACGCGTTGCGAGAGTTGCCAGACATTGGTTGGCAAGTAAGAAAGAAAGCGCCGAATCTCTGTAAATGCCTCTTGTTCGCTGGCGACTTCGTTATCCACACAGCCGCTGCCGTGCGCGTGAATGTGCGAACCGCCGAGTTCTTCTTTGCTGACTTTTTCGCCGATACTGCGTTCGACAACCGGAGGCCCGGCCACGAAGAGTTGCGACGTCCCTTTGACCATCACTGAAAAATGCGAGTTGACGACGCGCACCGCGCCAAGTCCTGCAACAGACCCCAGGCAGGCGCTAACCACAGGAACTTCCGCAAGCATGGCAACCGAGATGTCCCAGCCATGCAAAGGTGGCACATAGGTTCGACCCATGGTTTCAATGGTCTTGACGCTGCCGCCGCCGCCTGTGCCGTCAACCAGACGAATCATCGGCAAACGCAAATCCCTGGCGAGGCGTTCGGCATAGGGCATCTTGTAACCAATCGCGCCATCAGCCGCCCCGCCGCGCACCGTAAAATCGTCACCGCCAACCACGACTTTGCGCCCGTCAATGCGACCTGTACCGAAGACGAAATTTGAAGGAATAAACGAAGCGAGTTCGCCGTTTTCATATGTCGCTTTGCCCGCCAGCGCGCCGGTCTCGTGAAATGAATTTGGGTCTAACAGCTTTTCGATGCGTTCGCGGACCGTGAGCTTTCCATTCGCATGGTGACGCGCGACATTGGCTTCGCCGCCCATCTGTTTGGCGAGTTCTTCGCGGCGTTTAATTTCTTCAACCTCGGCTTCCCAACTCAATCTTGCATCTCCTCTTTGCAGGGGTTTGTTGAAACACCAAGAACACGAACGGCACGCAGACGACTGAAATAAACATTGAAAATATTTGCTTCGTGTTCTTCGTGTTCTTCGTGTTCTTTATCACCCGATTATTGAATATCTTTAATACTGATACTGACCGGCGATTGGCTCGTAGATTTCAAAAAGGCAATCAAATCGAGCAACTGTTTTTGCGTGTAACGTTTCGCGTAATCATTTGGCATCGCCGACCCGCTCGCCGGTTCAACTTTAGCGATTTGCGATTTCAGCACAGTTCTAAGCACCGGCGGAACCGAACGGCTATCGAAAATTTTAACCGTATCATCAACCTCTTCACGTTTGATGCCAGTGATCCGTTCCCCATCGCGTGTAGTTAGTGTGACGAGTTCATAATTCGGCGTAATCACTGATTGAGGCTCGGTGATGCTCAAATATAGCTCGCGCGCCGCTTTTGAATTGAGGTTGGTTAAATCGGGACCCAGTTTGCCGCCACGACCTTGAAACAGGTGACAGGCGCGACAACTTAAATTATTCGCCGCATCGAAAAATAGAAACCGCCCGGCTTCTGCGTCACCTACTATCTCAGAAGAACCGGGAGTCGGTTGAACGGGCGGCGTATTCGATTCAGTCTTTGCCGATTCAGGAGCGGGTTCTGTTATTGGCGCTTCGGGTTTTCCTTTTAACACTTTGGGTAAAGGCGGCAGTTGTTTATTCGGCGGGGTCTTCGCGAGCCACAGCACATAGGCCGCGAGTTGCTCAATCTCTTTTTTCGAATAGTTGTTTTTAAATGCAGGCATCGGCGTTCCTGATACGCCGTCGCTGATGATACGCGTCACCTGTTCAAAGGTGTACTGTTTGCCGCGCAAAGTCGGAGCGCTGCCGCCAAACCCTGCGTTGCCGTGACAGTAGCCACTACTGCACGTCGGATTGAAGAGTTTGCTTCCGGCAACAATCAAACTGGGTTGTTGCACCGTTGATTGTCTTATCGCGGCACTGGTCTTATTAAATGCAAGCGCTGTGACCAAGCAGACCAACCCGATGATCCCGGAACTGAGTAATGCCGGGTGTGATTTGATTTTATTTGAATTGACTGAGGTTTTCATAAAAGTCCATTAGATGAATTTTATCGGAGAACCCAGGTTGGGGAAGGGTGTTTAGCGTAGCGACTTGAGTCGGGTTGTTAGTTAAGCGAGCATAGTGCCCGGCTAAAGTTGCTACGCCAAACAACGGCTATCAGTTTATTACTCTAACTATTTGACGGCTTGTTTACTCATTGCCGAATCGGGCAATGCGAAAACAAACAAAGTCGAACCGCCATTAAAATATTTGGCCTCTGGCCAACTGGCTCCCATGCCGCTCACAAAAATCGAGCCTAATCCGGTAGGCACAGCGATATATTGTTTGCCGTTTACTGCATAAGTAATTGGTGAGCCGCGAAGCCCCGAACCGGTGTTAAATGAATAAAGTTGTTCACCGGTTTTGGCGTCGAAAACCAAAAAGTGACCTTCGACATCGCCGGTCATCAACAAATCGCCAGCGGTTGTCAGTAGCGATGAAAGAATCGGGTATTTCGATTTCCAAGTCCATTTCTTGGCGCCGGTCACCGGGTCAAAGGCGTCAAGGTGGGCGGTAATTTCGCCGGTGGGCGGCGATTTGGCGACAATCGTGCCGCCGGTATATCCCATACCTTCACGAGGCGCTTGCTTTCTCGGCGTAATCAATCCGCACCATTCGATGCCGTTGTTATAAAGCAAGCCGGTGCGCGGACTATAGGATGCATGGTTCCAACTGCGACCGCCGCCCCAATGCGGACAAACGAGCGTGCTTTTGTCGGGCGGAATTTGCAGCCGGCCGCTTTGCTTTCCGTCCTTGTCAATCTTCTCGACCCAGTTGACCGAATCAATATGTTTCCAGGCGTTAATGAATTTACCGTTGGTTCTATCGAGCACCCAAACGATGCCGCCTTTGTTGGTGTGTGCCATCAATTTTCTCTTCACGCCAGCGACCATTCCGTCAAACAAAATCGGCTCATAGGCGGAATCGAAATCATAAGCGTCGTGCGGCACCTCCTGGTAATGCCATTTCAATTTCCCTGTGTCGGGGTCGAGCGCGACGATGCTATCCGTGTAAAGGTTATCGCCTTTGCGGTCGTCCGGGTAGAAATCGGCCGCGGGGTTGCCAACCCCCCAATAAAGCAGATTGAGTTCGGGGTCGAATGAACCGACCATCCAGGTTGCACCGCCGCCGTATCGCCAGGAGTCTTTATCCCAGGTTTCAAATCCTGGTTCGCCCGGTCCCGGTATTGTATAAAAACGCCATGCGCTCCTTCCGGTCTTGGCATCAAAGGCGTTGAGATAACCGCGATGCGCGCTGTCGCCACCGGTAACGCCGACGATAACTTTGTCTTTGACGACAATCGGCGCGCCGGTCACATTGCAACCACATAGCTTCACATCTTCGATTTCAACGTCCCACACTTCGCGTCCGGTCTTGGCATCAAGCGCAATCATATGATTGTCGAGCGTGCCCATAAAAACCAGCCCATAGCCAACCGCGATGCCGCGCACCGAAACCCCGTAAGGGATTGTCCCTTGCGGAAGTTTGTAAAAATAGCTCCACAAACGTTCACCGGTCGAAGCATTCATCGCAAAGACGCGATTGTATGAGCCGACGAGATAGAGCACACCGTCAACCACCAGCGGCGTGGCGTTTAGGCCGCCTTCAATCTTGCCGGTTTGAAAGACCCAGGCAGGGGTAATGTTTTTGATGTTCTCACGATTAATCTGGTCGAGCGAACTATAGCGCCAGGCATTGTAAGTTCCGAAATAGGTGAGCCAGTTTTGCGGTTCCTTATCGGCTTTGGCAATGCGGTCGCCCGTTAGTTCTTGCGCCGGAGTCAAAGGTGCAAGCCCCAGGAAAATGATTAAGCACAACGCAACTGGCTTTACCGTTAAAGGGCATAAATATTTCACCACAGAGCCACTGAGCCACAA
>JBIOWC010000570.1:0-2358 GCA_044868105.1 Blastocatellia bacterium | reverse complement strand
ATCATTGGGGGTGCTGGCTGCAAGCACTGTCGGAAAGGTATTGCCGCCATCGGTCGAAAGCGAAATTTTAACATTGGCACAATTGACCGGCGCGTTTGAAGTATTGGCGACGCTCCAGGTCACAACTTGCGCTGAACCGCCGGCCCAGGAGATTCCGCTACTACTTGGTTGCGTCACCGCAAAAGGCCCGGCCGCGGCGTTGACGCTTAAGATAACCGAATCGTCATTAACCCCGCCCCGATTATCTCTTACGGTACAGCGGAAATTAATCGTGCGCGTCACATTCGGCAGATTTTCTGCAGTCTGAAAGCCGCCGACCGTCGCCGGTGGCACGTTGTCATTGTTCAAAATATAGGTCAGGCTTGGAAAGGTGCGCGCAGGATTTGCAGTCGGCGCAAACGAGCGAAAGATGGGTCGCGTCGTGGTTGACGGATCGCCCGCATCCGAATAAGGCGGTGAAGCAAAACTGCTGCCGCCGGAATCCACCTGATCCCAACTGAAAGTCAGATTCGCAATATCTCCCGGGTCGGGGTCACTACCTGTCGCCGTCAACGTAAAGGGCGTATTGCGAGGGATAGTGAAATCGGCTCCCGCATTGATGGTCGGGACATTGTTTCCGGTTGAAGTTTTCACCGAGCAACTGTCGCCGCTTCCGGCGTTGGTAATATAGGCACTGATTTGCGCATGGCTGCCGCCGTGAAAACGCATATCGGTGTTGGGGCGCGTGACCACATTGGCGCCCGTGCAAACCCCTGCGTAAGACATAATCGAGGTGCCGCCGCCCGGCTCAAAGGCGCTTGCTGATGAGCGGTTCGGACCGCAATTATTCGTACTCGTCCCATCATTGAAACTATGCGAGGCGCCAAATTGATGACCCAACTCGTGCGCCAGCACAGCCATGTCGCTGGCATTGCCGATCGGTCCATTCGGGTTGAGCGCTGAAACTCCGCCTCCTTTAATCGGCCCTCTTGGTGTCGTATCGCCGCCTGTGGAGTTATTACAAATGACGCCGACATAGGCGACGCCACCGCCGCCATTTGGCGGCGTCGCGGCTAACAGGTGTCCGACATCGTAGTTCGATTGACCGATATTATCGCGCAAGGCATCGCGCACCTGTTGCAACATGGCGCTATTATTTCCCCCCGTAAATGGATCTGGCTCGGCTGTATAAATGACCGCGGTATTGCTGGCAACCAAATTCAGATGGACGGAAAATTCACGCTCATAAATCAGGTTGACGCTATTTAACCAGCTCGTGATTGAAGCCAGCGCGCCGGCAACCGTACCGCCGCCAAGCGCCGCCGCGTTGGTGTACTCTTGCGTAACCGCTATGGCGATGCGATAGGTGCGTCGGGTGGCGCCAAACGAGGTATTGATTTGTGAAATTTGCCCGGCGCTTGCGGCATCAATAATATGCTCATCCGTGGTTAAACATCGGAAGTCTTCCAGGTTGTCAATACCCTGCCCGTAATAACTGACGTAATTCGTCGTATCGCCCAGGCGGGACGGGTGAATCGTCACCGTCTCTTTGCTGGAAATGATTAAGGCGTGCAGCCCTTGCGGCGTCCAATCCAACCGCATCATGGCTGTCGGGTCATCAATTCCAAATCCTCTGTAGGTCTTGATTTCAGGATATTGCATGGCCAAAGCTGGTTCCATCACCGGCGATTCTTCGATGCGAAATTCGCCAAGCTCGCCGTTGGGCAAAGGTAGCGTTAAACTCACCGCATGGTTTTGTGCGGCCCCGGTAAATTCCATCGGCGCTTGACTGAGCAGTTCGGTTAGCGCCGTCTGATTCAAGGCTTTATTCGCATAAAGCTCTACACCCGCCGGATGGTAGGATTGACTTTCGCCGGCGACCGTTTCAACCGGTTGCCAAAGTCTCTTTTTTATCGCGCTGTTTTTCTGAACCGTCAGTGCCGAGGATAAAGTAAATTGCTTGCTCTCAGGCTGACTGGCGGCCGCCTGAAATCTGGAAATCAAGTTGCTTGCTCCGATAATTGCAACCAGGAATCCGGCTACCGCAAGAATGCGAATAAACCGAAAATAAATAGAATGCGACGCTAGTCGCAAATTGGCCTTTGGTTTTCTAGAACTTCTTGTCATTTTACTTCCTTAACTTTTCCGATTTGAATGTCCGTAGATTTATAGCGACACAACCCTGGCCTAAGAAACAAGAAGGGCAGCTTCAAACCTGAACACAGAATCGCCGTTCAAGCCGCGCGCTGAAGGTTGTGTTTTATAAATGCGTGAGGGGGTTTAGCACGCTCCAAAGAGTGTGCCCATGAAACTCCTTCAATTTGGAAGGGGCATCATTTGTTCAACAATCAGTCTATCAACGCTCGTTAGGACTTTTGT
>JBIOWC010000569.1:0-2923 GCA_044868105.1 Blastocatellia bacterium | reverse complement strand
CGCCTGCAGGTCCGCTAAGCATTTCTCTTAATGCCGGTTTTTAATCTTCCTCATTTTGACGAAGCGGGATTTGCTTGCAGCAGATTTTGCTTGTCGAGCGTAAACCCGACAAAACCAATCATCATCTCTTCCCAGGTCTGCTGACCCCAGCGCACCTCTTTGGTGGCATCGGGATTCCATTTGTTTTTGGTGGAATTATCGAAATGCGCGACGCATTCGAGGCGGCTGCCTTTGGGCGCGGCAACGGGTTCGGCAAATTCATAGCGCGTCTGCCAGTTGAAATCATATTTGGGAACCGAAAGGAGAACTTTTGATGTCCCATCGGGCAAGACCAAACGATAAATAAAATCTTTGCCGCGCAGGTGCATATGCGGCATAAGGTCCGTGATGTGCGAATCGTCTTTGAAGACATAACGCGACGCGACTTCGTAACTATCTGCGCCCGCCGGAATCACAAAACGACGATTCATGGCCGACCCACCCATGCGAATTTTTTGTACCGGTTTTTTAGCAAAGATTAAACCGACCGAAGTTCTATCCTTTTGTGCCGTGCCGTTCGTTGTGTAGTGCATCTGAAGCACCAGCAATGACCCGGCTTTAACGAGCTTCGCTTCGCCATCCGGCAGCGCGACTTCACCTTCGCCCGGCGCATAGCCGACCAACCCTGAGATGCCGTCACGCGCAAAAGCGCCTTGTCCTTTTGCCAGGCCGCCCAACTCGGCGACCAGAACGATGACGTGATGAACGACGGCGCGATTGCCGGGCCGCACTTCTGCCGCTTGAATCCATTTATCCTCTTTGAAATTTGTCGGCACGATGAAGTATTGATAATTGACGGTGCCGGTTGCCGGAATCTCGAATTCGTGCGCCGCTAACACGACATCGGGTTTACCGATTTTCCAGCCTTCGGTGAATTTGGGCGCGGGCGGCAAATCCCTGGCGTTGCCTTCCTTCAGTCCATTATCAACCCAGGCTAAGATATTCTCTTTCTCTTCTTTCGAGAGGCGTCGGTCATTGCTGAATTTGCCGTGCGTCGGGTCGGCGTGCCAGGGCGGCATCGCGCCTTCTGCGACCTTCTCGCGGATTGCTCGCCCCCAGGGGCGGGCATCCTTATAAGTCATTAATGAAAACGGCGCGATTTCACCCGGACGATGACATTCGGCGCACTTGTTGTAAAAAATCGGCGCAATATCTTTCGTAAAGGTAAGCGCTTTTGCATTTTTAGATTCGGCGCCGGTTCGTGATGCCACAAACATTGCACAGGTAAAGATGGCTATCACAGCCGTGATGAATCTCAAACTTCTTTTCATTAAAAGGTCTCCTGAATGCGTACTGACTCCACCGTCATTTAAGACTAGCACAGCAGCAAAAAGGTTGCAGAATTTTTCCGTGGTTTCTTCGACTTATCGAAGCTTGCTTCTTCAGCTTACAGACTGATAGAGTGACGGGCTTTTCAGAGCATTCTCTCCTGACTCTGAGAAACCTGAAATTTGAATTTTCTGCGAGCAACGGGTAGGAGATTTATGGCGACTCCAGAGAAAAAAATCATCCACGTAATTGATTCACACACGGGCGGCGAACCCACGCGAATTGTCGTCAGCGGTTTTCCTGATTTGGGAACGGGGTCAATGGCTGAACGCTTAGAGCGATTCAAAAATGAGTTTGACCTTTACCGTTCAGCCATTGTCAATGAACCGCGTGGCAACGATGCGATTGTCGGCGCCTTGCTCTGCCCGCCGGTTGACCCGACGTGCGCCGCCGGCGTCATCTATTTCAACAACGTTGGCTATCTGGGAATGTGCGGGCACGGCACGATTGGTCTGATGGTGACGCTCGCTTACCTGAATAAAATCGAACCCGGCACCCACCGCGTCGAAACCCCTGTCGGCCTCATCGAAGCCACCTTGCACGAGCATAACGAAGTGTCGGTCGCCAATGTGCCGAGTTTTCGCCACCGCGCTAATGTTGAAGTTGAACTCGCCGGTTACGGCACCGTCACCGGCGATGTTGCCTGGGGCGGCAACTGGTTTTTTCTGGTCCATGATCATCAACAACATCTGGCGCTCGAGCATCTCGAAGCATTGACCGATTTTACCTGGCGCATTCGCCAAGCCTTAACTGAGCAAGGTATCACGGGCGCAAACGGACAACAGATTGACCACATCGAATTATTCGTGCCTTCGGAAATTGCCGATGTCCAGAGTAAAAATTTTGTCCTCTGTCCGGGCAAGGCCTACGACCGTTCGCCTTGCGGTACGGGAACCAGCGCCAAACTCGCGTGTCTCTATGCCGACGGCAAGTTGCAGGCTGGCGAAACTTGGCGACAAGAGAGCATCGTCGGCAGCATCTTTGAGGGCCGTGTGCGCGTGGCGGATGACAAAATCTATCCGACCATCAAAGGTTCGGCGTTCATCAATGCCGAGGCCGATTTAATTCTCGATGAAAATGACCCGTTTTGTTGGGGTATTCGCCGCTAAAGTTAAAAGAGGCTAGCCCGTCCGGCGAGTCTTGCGAATCCGGCGAATTAAAGCGTCAAGGAATTTCGCGGCGAGGTTCCTGGTTGTCGCTTATCGCCGGTCAGGCATCATTGAATAACATGACTTTTGATGTAGCGATTATTGGCGGAGGGATTGTCGGTGCGGCGTGTGCGCTTGAGTGCGTGCGCGCAGGATTACGGGTGGTCATCGTTGAAAGCCAGATTATCGGTGGCGGCGCGACCGCCTCCGGGATGGGACACATCGTGGTAATGGACGATAGCGACGCGCAATTTGCATTGACCAACTATTCGCAGGTGTTATGGGAAGATATCGCTCACGAATTACCACGCGACGTTGAATACGAACGCTGCGGCACAATTTGGGTTGCCGCTGACGAAGCGGAGATGGCGGAAGTTTATCGCAAGCAAAAATTCTACGAAGCGCGC
>JBIOWC010000568.1:0-5988 GCA_044868105.1 Blastocatellia bacterium | reverse complement strand
TGCTATTTTTAGCCATCCTACTTATATTTTCCATAAGCGAATGGTTCTTCGGTTCACAGGCGGCGACCAAGCCTGCAGCCTACTTCGCGGGTGATAACTGCACCGGTGCGACGGTCATTGCTCCTGCGGCCTTACCCTTTATCGAAGATGCAACCACCTTTGGCGCAGCCAACGACATTGACCCGACGGCCGCAGGATGCGCGCCCGGCGGCGGCGCTGATGTGGTTTACCGTTTCACGCCTTCTGAGACCGCAAACTATGCCATTGGCGTTACGCCGTTCGCAGATGATTATGACACCAGCCTGTATGTCTTGACGGATTGTTCGACCGCCTTTTCTTCCTGCGTCGCGGGGAGCAATGAAAATGGTCCAGGCCGGGGTGAAACCCTCATTGTAAATTTGGCGGCGGGCAATACCTATTTCATTGTCGTGGATGCGCCGACACCTGCGGGCGGCGCCGGAGCTTTTCACTTTTCCCTCAGAAAAGGCGCCCCAACAAATGATGGCTGTTCTTCACCAACTATAATTGAAGCCAGTCGCTTGCCCTTCATGGTCAATGAAACGACGGTTGGCGCCAGCAATGATTTGAATCCGCAGACTCCTTGTTTGCGGTCGCGACAGGCGGGCCGAGGACCGGAAGTGATTTATCAATTTACTTCTGCCGATTCGCAAACCTATAACATCACGGCAACACCGGTCGGCAATTTTGATGTGACCTTGTACATCACCACCAACTGTACAACCTATGCCAACTGCACGGCTGGCGATACGGGCGGCGCCGGGCTTCCCGAAACCATCTTCCGCAACCTGGCGGCCGGAACAACCTATTACATTGTGGTTGACGGGAACGGCACAGAAGCCGGAGATTTCAACCTCTCTTTAATTCCTTCGATTCCGCGGGTACCGAATGCGCCTACCAACCTTACGGCGGCGGTCAATACTTCAGGCGGACAATTGCGCGTTGATTTGCAATGGCAGGGGAATTCCGATAACGAACTCGGCTTCCGCATTGAACGCAGTTTCGACGCGCAGAACTGGGAAGAGATTGGTACGACCGGCGCGAATGTGGCGACCTTTACAGACCCCACAGTTGCGCCAAATACGGTATATTTTTACAGGGTTTTTGCCTTTAACAATTTTGGTAATTCCGAGCCCTCGAATATTGCCGATGTGACGACGCCTGCGCCACCCCCTCCACCGCAGCCGGTCATCGCGGTGAATCCGACGATGATTGATTTTGGCCTGGCGCGCGCGCCCATTACTCAAACCGTCACCATTACCAATAATGGCGGAACCACCTTGCAGATAACGCAAATCTCCGACCCGGCTGCACCTTTCTCAATCGTTAATAAACCAACCTTGCCCCTGAGTATCGCGCCGGGGCAGAGCGCAGGACTGACGGTGCGGTTTGCGCCGATTACTTCTATCGCTTACAGCGGCTCATTTACGATTTCAAGTAACGACCCCTTGCGTCCAACGGTCACCGTAGATTTGCGCGGACAGGGTTCAGTGACGCCAGTTCCCAATCTGGATTTGAGTTCGGTCGGTATTGATTTTCCGGGCGGTAGCTCATCCTTCATTCTTGAAATTAAAAACACCGGCGATGCCGATTTGGTGATTTCAAGTATCGGTAATCTGGCCAGCCCGTTCTTTGTGAGCGGACAACCGACCTTCCCGGCCATTTTCAAACCCGGGGAAGGCTTCTTGCTGACCGTCGCGTTCTCGCCTTCAACCGTGGGCGTATTTCAAAGCGCCCTGACGATTGTTTCCAACGACCCGGATAACATCATCAATGTGGTTCACGTCAGAGGCACAAGTACAACGACGAATGAGCAACTCAAACTGCGTGTGCCAACGCTGGTCACCGGGGTTGCCGGTTCATCCCTGACGCTTAATGTCGCTGCCGTAAATGGGACAAACTCAGATATCAGATTAACCGCCGTCGGACTGACGCAGGGCGGCACCTTTACTGATAGAGGCAACGGCAAAGGCGATTTCGTTATCAACCTTCCTGCCGGGGCGACCGGGCGAATCATTATCAGTTTTCAGGCGACCGATTCGGCAAATCGGCAGAAAACCGCGCAATCGGTGGTGACGATTTTCGCAGCGGAAAATGTTCATAACGTGCAAATTGTTTTGACCGCACCGGAAACGGCGTCCAATCCGCCGACCGGGGTTTTTGCCAATGACCAGTCCATTACCCCGCTGGGGCTCGCGGAAACGGATGCCGCAACCGTTCAGCCGCAAGTTGCCGCAGGGCTGACGGGCTACCTGGTCTATCGTTCGGAAAGCGCCAATTTTGTTGCTTCAGCCGCCAATCTGGTTGCCGTGTTGTCAGCCGCTCAAACCGCTTATGTTGACAAAGTGCCGGCGGCTGCCGGATCGCCGAAAATTTTCTACTATAAAATGACGGCGCTTTATAGCACAGGCACGGAAAGCGCTGCGTCGAGCGAAACGTCAACAGCGCCGAGAATGATTAACGCGCAATACAAGAAGAAGCAACTCCGCTTTCAGGCAGCAAATTCCAACATTGCAGCAGGCGCTGTGGTGATCGTCAATGGACGCGAATCGTTCCCGCTGACGAGAAGCGGCGATTTGATTGTGGTTGATAAAAACGCCACCAGCACGCCCGGCGGCCTCAAACAAAAAGGTTTTGTGCAATCGGGCTCACAATTGCAAATCCGCAATCCCAATGGGGCGACTTCTGCAATCTTAACGCTGTAAATTTTTCAGTCTCGGTTCAATGAACCAAACTGGATTCTCCATCATCCTATTTCCGCGTCCGTCTGTTGATGAAACATGCGGGCGCGGATTATGCTTTTTATGCAGACTTGATGGAGGTCATGATGAAAAAGAGTTATTTGAAAATTGCATCGTTAATCTTAATCACCCTATTTATCTCAAACGCTTTCTCAGCAGGCGTAAACGCTCAAACCAAACGTCGAACGACGACGAAAAAACCGGCATTGAAAAGCCGAACCACCGCGACCGATACCACAATTGTTGCAGATGGAACGGAATTGAAAGTTCGTCTCAATAATGAAATCTCGAGTAAAACCGCGCGGGTCGGCGATAAATTTACGGCAACGGTTATCAACCCTTCGCGTTATGAAGAAGCCACCGTCCGAGGGCATGTCAGTTCGATTCGTAAATCCGGCAAGGTGAAAGGTCGCACGACCATGAATCTGGCCTTTGATCGCATTGAACTGCGCGAAGGACGTGGCGGCGTCATGCATGGGCAACTCATTCGAGTGTATGGCGGCGATTCCGATCAGGTAGACGAAGAAGGCCAAGTGCAATCCGAGAGTCGCGGCAAACAGACAATTAAACGCAGCGGCATCGGCGCGGCCGCCGGCGCCATTTTGGGCGGCATCATCGGCGGCGGCAAAGGCGCCGCTATCGGTTTGATACTTGGCGGCGCGGGTGGCGCCGGTTCGCTGTATGTCGAAGGCAGTAAAGAATTGCGACTGGAACCCGGAACTGAGATGTTGATTCGGGTGACGCGCCGGTAGAGCCGAGAAGGGGGGAAAGAATGAAAAGGGGAAGGGTGACGGTGATGACCTTGTCACCTCTTCACCCTTTCACGCTTTCCCCTTTGCACCTTAAGTCTTCGGTCGTTTGCGTTTGAATTCAAAGTTTGGTGAAGTCTGCCCGGTGGTGCCGATGCGCACTTCCAAATTGACGAACTTGCCTTCCGGGAACCGCTTCAATAATTTCTTATCAATACTCGATACCTGTTTGCAATTTCCATCCGCATCACACTTATCATCGAAACTCAATTTCTTGAGCTTCAATCCATCAACAAAAATCAAGGTGTCATCTTTGCGAAAGGCTCGGCCGGCAACTTCAAGTCGAGGTTTGCCTTCCGTAGGAACGATAAATTCTACATCGGTAATAATCGGCAAAGGCCAGGAGGTGAATTTGCCATCCGACATCTGCGTGCTGGAATTGCCTGCACCGTCAAAAAGGGTGATGCGAATGCGCCCTCGCTCGGTATTGAGCGAAACCGGAACTTGCCATTCAAAGCTCTGTTGTTCCCCACTGCTCGGCGCATTGATGGAGGCCAGGGTTTGAAAGGTAGCGCCATTATCGAGCGAATATTCAACGACGCGCTTGACAACGCCTGTGTTGTCGGACTCGCGCCATTTGATAACGGCGCGGCTTCCGCCACCGATTACCGTTGTCCCCGTAGGCGCAAGGATGGCCAGATTGGGCGGTGTGGTATCGGGCGGACCAACCACGATTTTAAACCCTGTTGAGTTCATTGAAATGGATGGGAGGTTGACGCCATCGAGCGCGCTGACGCGAATTCTTCCGGTTTCAGTCGGTAGCGTTGGCACACGCCAGTCGAAGGTTCGGGCGTTGCCATCCAGCGTCGCTATGACATCAAAAGAACCGCCGTTATTTGACGAGAACTCGACCTTCTGACTTTGAATTTTTTTGTCATCGGCCGCTTCCCAGGTGACGCGTAAGGTGTTGCCGGGCGTGAGGGTTTCACCGCCGACAGGATTTTTCAAACTGACGATTGGCGGAGCGTCAACCGTGCCGCCGCCACCGCCACCGCCACCCGATCCGGGAACCTGCGCGTTGTAAACCACCAGCGCGAAATCCTGATCGGTGGCATCCGTATTTCCGGGCACGCCGTCGCCAACGATATTGGCGGCAATGACACGAATTTCAAAATCGCCGGTCGCCCCTTCCGGCAACCAGACCGATTCCACATTGTTTAATCGATCAGCGCTGCCGCTTCCGGTTGCGTTCGTCCCATCGAAGCGATTGCCCAGATAGGTCAGGCCATTGACGATGACTTGCAAATCTAAATCATTAACCACAGGGTTGGCCGTCGGTGAACCCGGCGCATCGGTCCAGGCGAGGGTGACTCTGAACGGTTTGCCCGGATTAATGATGCGGCCTTTGACGACATATGAATTGCCGGTATCCGCGAGGGTTTGCGTCTGGTCGGTTAAAACGCGCGGCGTGTCATCCAGGGCACGCCCCAGATTCATCAACCCCCAGCCCTGGTGAATGCCGGGCAACGTGTCGTTTGCCATGGTGCCGGTCATATAGGTCGTGGAGTTCGTCAAAAAGGCTTTAATCATTGCCGGGCTGGGCGCGTGCCCGGTGGCTTGCTCAAAATATTGGCGAATCAAAGCGGCGCCGCCTGCTACCGCAGGACAAGCGTGACTCGTGCCCGATGACCAGGTGTAGAGGGTTTGCGAGGCCGGAAAATATTTATTGCAAACGCCACCCCCAAGGTAAGCTCTATCTTGTGAAGCCGCGCCTTGAACGTGGGTGCCGGGCGCGGAAATATCCGGTTTGATACGTCCGTCGGTGGTTTGACCGCCGGATGAAAATTCGATCATCGAAAGCGCATCATCTGCGCCTTCACTGGACACCTGACAACCATCGAGTCCGGCTCGCAGATTTTCGCTGGCGCCGACGGTAATAACATTCTTTGCGGCGCCCGGAGATGATAGCGGGCCGATCGGACCTTTGTTGCCGGATGCGAAAACAATGGTGAGTTCCTGATTGCCCGCTTCACCGCGTCTGGCATCTCTTACCAATGAATCATAGGTCTGGCATTCAACCGTGTAAGTGTTGTTGTATGCTCCCCAGCTATTTGAAGAGATGCGCGTGCCATCGCGATACATGGCATCGGTGATTTCAACGGCGCTGGGGTTGGTGTATTCGGGATTGAAAATTTTGGTGACGCCGAGTTTGACAAAAGGATGAATGCCAAGCCCGTAGTTGTAGCCCCCCGCATCTACATATGCTGCTGCGGTCGATGTATTCAATCCACCGGTAATTGAAGCATTGATGGTTCCGTGTCCGGTAGTATCCTGACTGGTTCCTTCAAGCCCCTGATAGCCCATCAAACGTGCATAGATGACGCGACTGGCGCCGGCTTCATTCAGAAAATCGCGATGGATGACTTCCGGGTCAAGGCTGCCTTTATCCACTCCCGAATCGGCAATATCCACGAGAAAAT
>JBIOWC010000567.1:0-7930 GCA_044868105.1 Blastocatellia bacterium | reverse complement strand
GAAGCTTCGCCGTTATTCACAAGTTGGATATTTACAAAGTATTAAGCTATCTTTCCTCCGTTGGGGGCTTGGACTCCATAGTGCAAGGCCGGTCGCTGAATTGGAGGCATGGCGGAACTTTGGCGGGCTGAGCGTAGCGGCAACGGTTGAAGATTTGAAGGGTTCGGCAGAAACCAGCCTCCGCGATTAGCGCCTGCCCACGGCCCGGTTGCTGCGAAGTCACCACGGAGTAAGATTGATGAAGCCGGAACGCTATCAACAAATCGAAGCGCTCTATCATGCGGCGCTCGAACGCAGGCCCGAAGAGCGCTCGGCTTTTCTCAAGCAAGCCTGCGTTGGCGATATTGCCTTGCGTGACGAAGTAGAATCCTTGCTCGGTTATGACCAACAAGCCGAGCAGTTCATTGAAAGACCTCTCGATGATATTGCAGCCGCCCTGGTTGGAGACCCGCCGCCGGCGATGGTTGGGCGCATCTTGGGGAGTTATCGGATTATCTCGCTTTTGGGCGTTGGGGGTATGGGCGAGGTGTTCTTAGCCGAAGACCTTCGCCTCGGTCGTCAAGTCGCCATCAAAATTCTTTCACAGAACTTTATTAATGATGAAAAACTTATCCGCCGCTTCAAACAGGAAGCCCGCGCCGTTTCGGCGTTGAACCATCCCAACATCCTGACCTTGTTTGATATCGGCGAAGACCATTCCACCTTTTTTATCGCCACCGAATTAGTTAAAGGGCAAACCCTCCGCCAACGCCTGGCGGGCGGGCGACTGCCGCTGCAAGACGCCCTCGACATTGCCACGCAAATCGCCAACGCACTGGCCGCGGCCCATCAAGCAGGCATCATTCATCGCGACATTAAACCCGAAAACATCATGCTCAGAGATGATGGCTATGTGAAAGTGCTCGATTTCGGCTTGGCCAAACTTGCCGAACCGAAAACCCTGGGGCCTAATTCATCGCTGCCGACCAGTCCGATGTTAAGCACTGAACCGGGGTTAGTCATGGGGACAACACAATATATGTCGCCCGAACAGGTGCGCGGATTAACGGTGGACCAGCGTACCGATATATTCAGTTTTGGAGTGGTGTTGTATGAAATGCTTGCCGGGGTCAATCCCTTTGCCGGCGCTACGGTCAGCGATGTTATCGCGGCAATCCTGGAAAGAGAGCCTCAGCCGTTAACTGGCATCTCGCCTGAAACCCAACACCTGGTCAGCAAAGCGTTGCGGAAAGACCTAGAGCGCCGTTATCAAAGCGTTCAAGCCCTTCTAGACGACCTTAAAGGCGCTATCAATCTCCAAAGAACTGCCCCTGAACAACCTGTGGGTTTACCAATGGCCCATTTTGCACCGCCAAAAATTCACGCAACGCAAGAGACTTTTGTGATGGAAACGCAGAAGGCCCTTGCCGTCAATAGCGCTCAGTTGCCCGCGCAGCAGATGCGGCTGCAACCCACCTTAGATAATTTGCTCAAAATCACCAAAATATTCTTTCCTGTAGCCAGTTTCTTAATCTTAATTTTCATTGCGCTGTTTCATCCCTCCTCGCCACTCAAAATCAACTTTTTCCCGGGAGACTATATCAAAAGAATAATTTACCCGCGCGAAGAGTCAAAACCCGACACTCCTGTGACAATTAAAACCGATACGGCTCGACAAAAACCCTACCTGCAAATGACCGAAGAAGAACAGCTCGAATTTATCCGCCAACAGTCGGAGCGTATATCCGGAATGCTAGGTGAGCGCAAGACTAAAACTCCGTTAAGCGACAACGCCATACGCGCGATTAAAAAATATGTTGATGGTTATGCGGCACGCTCTGACAATCTATCCCAAGAACAGTGGAAAGAAGGCTTGAAGATGGTGTTTGGTCGGGCTTACCAATATGCTCCGATTCTGGTCAGAGAGTTCAAAAAACAGAATGTCCCTCCGGTGATGGGACTTTATGTTCCGATGATTGAATCCGAATATCGGGATTGTCTCGAGGGTCCGTATGGCAACAAAGGGATGTTTCAGTTTATCCCGGCATCTGCGAAAGCCTACGGCGTGGAGCCCAAAGATATGTGCAATGTCGAAATCATGGCTCCGGCCGCCGCAAAATATTTAGCTGACCGGATCAGCGAGTTCGGTTATGACGCTTCAAGTATGGAGTTAGTTATTCTGAGTTTTAACATGAGCCCTACTGGAGTGATGAGAAATTTACGCCAATTGCGCGCTCAAGACCCTAACCTTGAACGAAGTTTTTGGACGCTATTTGATCATGCCGATCAATTTGATCAGGTTTTCAAAGATGAGACGAAGTGGTATGTGCCAAAGTTTTTCGCTGCCGCCATCGTCGGAGAGAATCCTCGATACTTTGACCTCGGCATCAAACCGCTTTCCGAGCAGTAATCGGTGGCACCAATCACCGGCCCTCTTTTCTCATTAGCTTCAATGAATCATAAATCATCTGGTCATCTGCACGGGGCAGATAGACGTAGGTTGCATTCAACAGGTCGGCCAGGTTACCGGCATCACCGCTGGTTAAAAATTTTGCTTTCGTATCGATCACCACACTGGTGATCCCGGCCTGATTTAAGGCCCTACCCAGTTGTCTGAGTTCGTGGTTAATCGCTTCAACCTTTATATTTTGATCCTCGAAGGGCAAATCGGCGAAACCGACATTGGCCCGGCCATCGGTAAACAGCAATAATCTGGTTTGTGAAATTCCTTGCGCGCGAGCCTGCTTGGCAACCTCCAACACTTTCAACAACGCCGCCGCTATCGGCGTCGCCCCGCCCGTCGGTATCGCGTCAACCATTCGTCTCGCCAAGTCAACGCTGCGGGTCGGCGCCAGTAACACCTCGGCACGCTTGCCGCGAAAGGCGAGCATCGCAACTTTGTCGCGGTGAATGTAGGCCTCTTGCAAAAGCCTGATCATGACGCCTTTGGCTTGCGCCATTCGATTCAAAGCCATGCTACCGCTGGCGTCCACCGCGAAGATAAACAGGATGCTCGATTTGCGTTTGAATTTTTTATAACGCAAATCATCAGGCGCAACCTTCAGGTTCTGAGCAACCTTCAGGTTCTGCGGCTCCGGCTGACAATGCGTCTGAGCGCTTCTCGCCTTTTGAAAAGGCGCCGCGGCGCGAATCGTGGCGGCAACGGCTATTTTCTTCGCGGATAATTTTTTCGCCGTGATGCGATGATGACGCCCTCTGTGCAGATTGACATTCTCAGCGCGTTTGCCAGTTGCCGATTTTGAATTTTGGAATTTGGATTTTGGATTCGCAGAATAGAGGTGCAAAAAATCTTTCGCGAGCTGCGTATCTATCGCTTTGATAAGTAAATCTTCAATGGCTTTCTGGTCAATCCGCGGGCGGTTGGTTTGCGATTCAGCCGCCGATTCGTCGCCGGACTGTTGCGAATCTTCCACAGGTGCAGGCGATTGAGACTCGTCCGTTTGGGGCGGATTATCCGCCGGGTCAGCCGGCTCTTCAAAATTCGGCATTCTGGTGGCACGGGGTAATAAGACCAATTGAATTGCTGCGACCATATCGTCTTCGTCTACCGCCTCGCGCTTGGTCAGAGCCGCGTGCGCTTTTGCGGCTCGCACCGCAATTAAATCAGCGTGATTGCCTTCAACGCCGAGGCTGAGCGCCAGGCCGGCCAGGCGTTTGAGGTCGTCCGTTGAAATCGAAACCTGCGATAAACGAGTTTTCGCGGTTTCAATCCGCTCACGCAAAATTCGCATTTCGCGGTCATAACTTGCAATAAATTCAGCAGGGGTTTTCTCGAACTGCAACACTCGATTGACCAGCTCTATTCGTTCATCCGTTGTCCCGCCGCGCTCTGCCTCAACAATCAAACCAACCCGCTCGCGAAGCAGCGGATTAATTGCGCCTTCAGCCAAATTCATAGTGCCGATAAACGTGAAATCGGCTCCTGTAGCCAGGCTCAGGCCTTCGCGTTCAATTTGCAAGGTCCCTGTATCAAGGGCTTCTGCGAGTTTGTCGGTAACCGATGAATCAAGCAACTGCAGGTCATCGGCATAAAGTAGGCCGCCGTGAGCTTCGGCAAGCAACCCCGCCGCAAAGTGTTTTTTGCCGGTTTGCACGGTGCGTTCAAAATCCAACCCGCCCAGCAACCGGTCTTCGGTGACGGCGACCGGCAGTTCGATAAAAGGCCGCGGATGATGTTTTGAATCGGTGAAGAGGGTTCTGGCAGCTCGCGCCAGTGAACTTTTTGCCGAACCATAAGCAGAAGAAATCAACACCCCTTTGAGCCGTCGGTCAATCGCCAGTAACAGCAGCGCAAGTTTGGCTTGCGAATGACCGACGATAGCCGCAAACGGAAATGCCGGCGCCGGCGTTTCACAGCGCATGAGCAATCCTTTAATTCAAACCTTTGAGCGGTTGCCCAAAGGTGAATTCGACTTGATGCCCATCCGGGTCACGCACCACCGTCCAATAGCCAACTGCGCCGCCCGTGAACGTCGGCGGGTCAACTAAAATGTTTCGGCGTTCAGCCTGCGCAGCAATTTCATCAACCTGCTCACGGTTATCGCATTGAAAGCCGAGATGCTCCATCAGATTTTTCACCTCGCCTTTCATGAGTACCAGAATGAAGGTCGGATGTTCACCCTCCGGCGGTTCATAACCAAGCCACACAGTTGAACCGCCTTGTTGGCGCCTGTCGAGTAACAGTTTGAGACCGCACAAGGAGGTATAAAACTCTATTGAACGCTCAAGGTCGCTTACCACTGCGGTGATATGTGTCCAACGAATCGCCATAAGGCCTCCACAAAACGCTGAAGTATGAACGATGAACGATGAACTATCAGAATGAAGAGAAAGGTTCCTGGTTCTTTCACTCTTCACTTTTATACTTCATCGTTCCGACTTCATACTTCAGCCTTTCCTACTCCGCATCTTCGACAGCAAAAAAATCGGTTGACAGGTAACGCTCGCCGAGATCCGGCAACAGGGCAACGACGCGCTTTCCGGCGCCTAACTCTTTAGCCACCACCAAGGCCGCCCACAAAATTGCCCCCGATGAAATGCCGCACATAATGCCCTCTTCACGCGCCAGGCGGCGGGCAATCTGTTTTGAATCTTCGTATTCAACCGGGATGATGCGGTCAATGATTTCGGTATTCAAAACCGGCGGCACAAATCCTGCGCCGATGCCTTGCAAAAGGTGTGGTTGTGCGATGCCGCCCGACAGGACCGGCGAATCTTTCGGCTCGACTGCAACAATTTTGACATTGCGAAGGCGCTCTTTGAGAACCTCGCCAACTCCTGTGATGGTGCCGCCGGTGCCAACGCCCGCGACGAAGGCATCCAGCCTGGCTTCGGTGTCTTCGATGATTTCACAGGCGGTCGTACAGCGATGGATTGCCGGATTCGATTCATTGGTAAATTGCATCGGCATGAAGGCATCGGGCAATTCCTTTAAGAGTTCCTGAGCTCTATCAATGGCGCCTTTCATGTCCAGGGCTTTCGGCGTGAGAATAATTTCCGCGCCCAGCGCCCGCAAAACGCGAATGCGCTCAATGCTCATCGAATCGGGCATGGTTAAAATTAAACGATAGCCTTTGGCGGCGGCGGTCATGGCGAGGCCAATGCCGGTATTTCCTGAGGTGGATTCGACCAGTGTCGTTTTCCCCGGTGTGATGTTGCCTTCGCGTTCCGCCGCGTCAATCATGGCGCAAGCGATACGGTCTTTGACGCTGCGCATGGGGTTAAAGGATTCGAGTTTGACTAAGACTTCGGCGGCCTCTTTTTCCGGTAACCGATTGAGCCGAACTAAGGGGGTGTGGCCGATGGTTTCAAGTATGTTGTTACAGATTTTTGGTCTCCCAGACATCCTGCAATTCCTCCACGATTCGCTTGCAAGCATAGCTGAGAGAAAAGGGGAAAGGCAAAGTCGTTCATTGTTGGTTGAGGTCTTGTAGCCCGAATTTGAATCCGGCAATCCGGCGTAGGAAACCTGGATTAAGGTTCAAAGTCCCATCGGCATTTTCGTTTATTCGGCACATTTTTTCCGTCTGTTCCGCCGTTAAAAAATACCTTTAAGGTGCGAGAAGGTTAAGTATCGCGACTTGCGGTTCGCAGCTCTCGCAGGCTTACCAGCCGGTGGCAAAAAGATTGCGCGCAGCACTGATGCCGCAACGTTGATACTCGTTGTAAGCCGCAGCGGCGCGCCAACGAATCTGTTCGCCGCTTTCACCGGCAAGCCAGCCATCCAAGGCGGCGCGCAAGATATAACTTTCGGGAGCCATTAACCCGGTTGTCCAGAGCAGCGGATGGGCGCCCGATGCGCGCAGTGGCGCGGCAAAAAATCTCTTGCTGATACAGCACAACATGAGACAATCCCGGCGTTTATCATCCGGCTTATTCGGCAACGCATCGAGGTTGAAATCCATCAAGCCATCGTGCCCGACATAGGCAAGTAAATCCCCGTTGCCACCGACACCGATTGCCGTATCCTGTTCAATAAGGGATTGGCGTTGGTTCCCTGCTGCATAGTCGAAAAAATCCGTGATGCATTGTTTAATCTCTTTGCCGCGATAGGCGTCAGCAATGAGATAGACAGCCTTACTTTTATGTTTGAACACTGAGCGTTCGAGAATAAAGCCATTCGGATTGAGCGTTGAAGATAATAATTTCCAATCGGATGTTCGATTGCTGAAAAAAGCCTTCACGCCAAAGGCCGCGCCCCAGTAGAGGTTATTTTTCAAATCGTCGCCGTTACCCAACCTTGCGGGTACGGGCACAATGCCTTGACTCGCGTTGTCACACAAGGCGACGAGCACATGAATGACTTTGCCGGAATGCTGTTTGGCAGCCGGGCGATTGGCCTCTGCGTCACCGGCGGCTGGGGCTGATGAAGTCACCGGCTTGGTATTTTCCGAATGGGTAGCGGGGGTTGTGCAATTCGTGATAACGGCAAATGAAGCGATAAGCAAGAAGGCTTTTGCGGCGATGCTCATACTCGCATTAGACACCGGTTAATCTATTAAGTTCCCATACACCTGACCATCCGCCTCAACAACCAGACATTGATAATCAGGGAAGCGCTCTTCTAAGGTCTGCAACCAGGGCGCCGCGTGAATGAGCAAGGCTTTGGATAGGGCTTCGCAGACTCGCGCATCGCTACCAACGACGGCGGCGGCCAGCGTTCGTATCACCGGTTCTCCGGTTTGCGGATGGATGATATGCCCGAATTGTTTGCCCTCGGCGGTAAACGATTTGCCGTGAACTCCGGATAGCGAAAAACCCGCATCCTTAAGCTGAATGGGGTGTGGAAACTTTTCATTGAAGGGTTTCTGCAAGGCAATTTGCCAGGAGCTTTGAGCGGGCGGGGTTCCGAGGGTGGCAATCGAACTTGTGCCGCCTTGCAGTAAAGCGCTCTGTACCCCGTTTTCCTTCAGTAAAGTGATGGCCCGTTGAATCGCATAGCCTTTGCCAAAGCCGCCTAAATCCAATTCCACCCCCGCGCGCCGAAAGCGAATCGCCAACCCCTCATCATCAAATTCAAGGTGGCGCATACCGGTTCTATCAAGCGCGTGTTGCAGTTCTTCGCTTGTCGGCACCCCGCCTTGGTCGCGAACAAAATGCCAGGCGCGCATCAAGGGCGCAATCGTAATATCGAAAGCGCCGTCCGTAGCTTTGTGAAACGCCGCGCACTGTTTTAGGAGGGCAAATAATCTCGGGTCTACTTTGACAAACTGGTTGGCCGCGTGCCGGTTAAGCCAACTGATTTCACTATCACCGCGATAGTAACTTAATTGAGCATCGCACCGTTCGATTTCCGCTAAAGCCTCTTCGCCAGCCGATTGCAGTTGTAGTTTATTTTTGCCATACATCACCAATTCAAATCGCGTTGCCATGGCATGCAGCGACAGGATGATGGGCGTTTTTTCTTCCATAGGTTTAATAATCTATTCGT